>JBMLQR010000151.1:26374-65997 GCA_049241465.1 Saprospiraceae bacterium
CTTTACCTACTTCCCAAATCACTTGTGCAAATACATCATTTACTTTAACGCCTGCTGTTAGTGGAGGAACGCCTGGATATGTATATTTATGGAGTAATGGTTCAACAAATGCTACGTTAACCACCTCTTTACCAATATCTGGAGCCATTTCCCTTAGAGTGACAGATCAAAATGGGTGTATAGCAACAGCAATAACAGGTATAACACTGATTCCTAATCCAACCATTTCTATATCAGGTATTTTTGAAATTTGTCCGGGTCAATCAACGACATTAACAGCACTTCCTTCAGGTGGAACTCCTCCTTACACATATAAATGGAACACGGGTGACACCAGTAAATTAATTACAACAATGCCATTAATACCATCTACATATAAAATAATATTGACAGATAAGAATAATTGTGTAGGCGAAGGATCAATTTTAGTATCAACAACAAAAAATATATCAGTCAACTTACCTTCCGATGCAAATATTTGTTCAGGTGATTCTATAACTTTAAAACCCATCATTGGAACGAATGGAGGAGGTTTAAATTATTTATGGAACAATGGAACCATTGCAGAATTCTTATTAGTAAAGCCAATAAGTAAATCTAAATATTCCTTACTCGTAAAAGATAAACTCGGATGCTCAGGATATGCTGAAACAACGGTAAATATAAATACGCCACCCAAAGCAACCTTACCGGCACTCATTAATGGTTGTTTGGCAGATAGCGTAAAAGTAAATTTAGGTGAGATTTCAGGGTCAGGTCCATTTAATTTCAATTGGTCAAATGGAAAAAAAACGCCAGAATCGATCTATTATGTTGATTCAGATAAAATTATTTTTACAACAATTACAGATGTAAATCAATGTAAAACCATCATTTCTTCTAAAATTAAGGGGAATGAAAAACCAGTTTTGGAACTAAATGCTACCCATACTTTTTGTCTCAATGAATCTGTCAGAATAAATCCAAAAGTAACAGGTGGATTAGCTCCTTATTCCTATTTATGGAGTAATGGCAGTACTTCTGCAGAATTTAATGATCCTTTAATTGAAAATACAAATTTAACGTTAGTTGTTTCAGATAAAACGGGTTGTACGGATAAAAAATCTACTTTTATTGAATTGAAAAAAGATATTCCCCAAATATTTCTTCCAGATACTATCAGACGTTGTATAGGTGACGAAGTGTTAATTAATCCAATTATTCAGGATAAAGTGGGAGTTAGGAGCTATCAATGGTCAGATGGACAGACTAAATCACAAATTATTAAAAAGGTACTCAATTCATTCACAATGAAATTGCAAGTAATGAATCTGATAGGTTGCATGGCAATTGATAGTTTATTAATCTTGCCATTTAACAAGCCAAATATTGTTTTGCCTTCTATATTTGAGGCATGTAAATCAGATAAAGTAATCATTGAGATTCCTTCAGAATTAAATAACAGAACCACCTATCAATGGGATACTGGTGAGAGATCTAATAAAATTGAAGTTATTGCCAATGAATCAAAATTATTAAAATTATGGGCTACTAATTTGGAAGGATGCAAAGATTCAGCAACCTCTCAATTAAAAATTTTTGAAAATCCCATAGTTAATCTCATTGGGAAAAAGGAAAATTGTAGTAATACGCCTTCTTCATTTTCAGTGGAGATTTTTTCAGGAAATTCACCGTATCAAATAAAATGGGCAAGTGGTGAAACCACAAGCAGAGTAGATTATCCTACCGTTGATTCTATTCAGAAAGTGGGTGTTGAAGTTATCGATGTGAAAGGTTGTCGAGCTTTTTCCTCTTTACCCCTTACTTTGTTAAAGAGCCCGGATATTCAAATTCTCAGTGAGTATTTTGTATGTGAAAATGAGGAAAAAGCATTAAACCCAATGGTGACTTTGGGAAAAAAACCATATATCTATAAATGGAATACCAATCAAAGTAGTCCGGGTATTATTGTTAAAAATGGCTTATATACTTTTTCTGTTACAGATGCTAATGGTTGTTCGAATAGAAAAGATATTAAAGTTACCCCTATTAAACCTCCGGAATTATATGTTTCTTCATTAAACCAACCTTCTTGTAATTTGCCAAATGGAAAAATTGTTCTTCAGATTAAAAGTTCTTCTCCAACACAGGTAACTTGGTCTAATGGGCAAAAGGGGTTAATGCTTGATAATGCTTATGCGGGCAAATATATCGCTGCTGCCATTGATAGTAATAATTGTTTTGGTGAATTATCGCAAAATTTGGTATGTAATTGTGAAGGTAAAGTAGGGGTTATGGATGGGAATATGGTCTCTATTTGTAAAAATGAGGTCAGACAATCGAAATACGATGCCAGTAATCAGAAGTTAGGTCTTAATAATGGTCGTTGGTTTATTTTGCATAATAGTCCAGGTATAAATTTAGGAAATCAGATTTTAAATATGGATACCACTGGAATTATAAAGTATTATCAGGGAATGATAGTGGGAGAAACTTATTATTTATCAGCTGTTATAGGCAGAAAATTATCTGATGGTTCATTAGATTTAAATGATCCATGTCTTTCTATTTCTCCAGGTACGCCCGTTAAAATTCTGGCAACTCCTGAAACACCTATCAAAATTTCAGTATCTGACACCTTGGTTTGTCCCGGCAGCAGCATAATATTACAAACAAATAAACAGGATAATGGCTTCATTTATATTTGGCAAACGCCTAAAGGCTCTATTAATACCCTAACACCTTCGCTCACTATTCCGAAATTTGAAAAACAGGATATTGGCAATTATTATCTACGAATAAATAGTGATAAATGTACTTCAAATGCATTTGGACCTTTACCTATAAATTTTTCTAAAGAAATCAATGAAATTTTTACCGAACCGGATAAGTCCGTTTGTGGTAAAGATTCCGTTTTCATTAGTGCCAATATGCCTTTAAATGCCATTGGAAAATGGTTAACAAGTAGCTCAGCAATTATTGGAACTCCCCAAAATGAAAATACTTGGGTTAAAGGATTAATGCCAGGTGAAAATGACTTCTTATGGACCGTTGTGACAAGGAATTGTATCATTACTGATACATTAAAAATCTATTATGTTCCAAGGCCTAAGTTAAAAAATGATACGGTATATCTTGATGATAATAAAAATACAGCATTGTTTGATTTTCTTGAAAATGATGAACTAAGTAATATTCCACCATCATTTTTAAGAATAAATTTAATTTCTAAGCCACTTTCTGGAAACCTTTTCATTAATAAAGAGGGGTATTTTACCTATTCCCGGGATCCTAATATTTCAGAAGACCAGTCTTTGGCTTTTGTTTATGAAGTATGTAATACAGATACCACGGGGAATTGCACTAATAACTGTAATCTGGCGGAAGTTATTTTAAATGTGACTTTTAACCCAAGAACCTTGATATACCCAAGTATTGGTTTAAGGCCAAATTTTAATAATCCTGTATGGAAATTTGAAGCGGCAAGGCCTATGTACAGTGCCAAATTAAATATTTTAGATAGGTGGGGAAAGGTAGTTTTTAAAGAAGAATTCTTACAATTACAAAAGGGAGAAATTGTTGGAAATTGGAATGGTTTATCTCAAAATCAACTTAAATTACCAGCAGGTGCTTATTATTTTTCCTTAATAGGGGAAATTGAAAATAATGAGAAGGTAGTACAAAATGGAATTATTTATTTGATGGAATAGTCATTATGGTAAAGCAATTATCCAATAGGTATGCTCGCATACTTTTTATCTTTTTTTTATTCTTGGCATCTATAGCTGATGGTCAACAGCTTACGCCTTTTACATTATATAGAGACCATTGGAACCTTATAAATCCTGCCGCAGTATCAAATAACAATATCCTGGCTGAATATCCCTTTACAGTTTCAGCAAGTTCCCGTTTTCAATATCTAGGCATTGGATTAAATGTAAAAGATGCTCCTAATACGAATGTTTTAAACGCTGAATGGGTAAATAATAATTTAAACAGCACTTTTGGATTACAGCTAGTTTCTGATAAAATAGGATTATTAGGAAATAATGGTGCTTATCTACAATATGCCTATAAACTTAGATTAAGTCGAAGAGAAGAGAAATTCTTAAGTTTTGGCATTTCTGCCGGAGCGATTAATTATTATTCAAAAATAAATGGCGCTGATTTTCCTGTAGCAGAACCTGATATTATTCCAACATCTACTTATTTACCTGATCTTAATATTGGTATTTTTTACAGAAATGAGGATAAATATTATTTAGGTCTTTCTTTCCCCCAATTTTTGAATCTTACCGCTAAATATAAATCATTGGACTCAAGTAAGGAATTATTTTCCATTAAGAGATTCAGACATATATATGCTGTTGGTGGAATATATATACCTTTTGATTTTTTTGGCTTAGGTGATGAAACAGCCATATTGGATTTATCCACATGGGTTAGGTATTTACCCGGGCAACTCCCTGTAATAGATGGTAATATAAGATATCAGCACAATCAGACTTTTTGGTTTGGTGCAGGTGTTTCCTCCACTGCAACTTCTCATTTTGAGGTTGGATTTCTTGCTGGAAAAACTATTGGATTGTTTGACAATCAGATTAAGATTTCCATCGCTTACGATGTACCCTTTGGTAAGTCAATATATCCATTAGGAAGTTCCATTGAGGCTTCTATAGCCTATAGCTGGTATTAATAATATGGAGATGATAATTTCATTTTATCATCTCCATATTTTTTTTAAAGTGACTATTACCAGAAAACTGTATAAATAAATGCTAAGATTAATAAAATAATAGCAGAACTTATATTAAAAGATTCAGAGGTCTTAAATATGCCTGGTTTTAAAATTATCTGCTTTTCATCAGGTTGACCTTTACCTTCAATCTCACTTGAAATTATAATGACAGCTATAGAAGCCAAACAAGTTATCATCATTTGATGCATGAAAGGTAAAATCACAAAAATAGGTAAGTCAGACCAACCGTTTGGACCAACCTTAAAAAACATGGCGATGGGAATAGAGGCAATTACACCAAGAATAGCTGATTTATTCTTTGTTTTCTTCCAAAACAATCCAGTGACAAACACTGCAAGGATACCCGGACTTACGATACCTGTATATTCTTGAATGAATTGAAAGGCTTGACCTAAGTTCCCAAGCATTGGAGCAATAAAGATGGCTATAATTAAAGCAATGGCGGCGGAAAGACGTCCAACAGTTACCATTTGCTTTTCTGTAGCCAGCTTATTAATGATAGGTTTATAAATGTCCATTGTAAAAATGGTAGCGGTAGAATTTAACATAGATGCCAGTGATGACACTATAGCTGCGGCTAAAGCGGCCAAAACCAATCCTTTCATTCCAGCAGGTACAAATTTTTGAATTAACCATGGCGCTGCATTATCATTAATAATGGATCCATCTGGTCTTTTAAAGGAAGGATCTAACATTTCTGGAATGAGAACACCTTCAGGACTGGCATTTAGTACAAAAGCGATAATACCGGGTAAAACCACAATAAAAGGAAGAATCATTTTTAAGAAAGCGGCAAAGGCAATGCCTTTTTGAGCTTCTTTCAATGATTTTGCAGCAAAAGTTCTTTGTATAATATATTGATTAAATCCCCAGTAATATAAGTTTGCAACCCACATTCCGCCGACTAAAACAGCGATGCCGGGTAAATCCCACCACGCATCTTTTCCATCGGGTGTTATTATTTCACCCTTAGAAATGATCATAGAAAATTTTTCTGGAGCGACGGTAATTAAATGGTTCAAGCCATCTATAACTCCTCCATCTGGGGTAAGTTGTTGTAAACCTATAATGGAAGTTACCATACCTCCAATGATAAGCAAAACTACTTGAACAACATCAGTCCATGCTACGGCGGATAATCCACCCCACAGTGAGTAAGAAGCTGCAAATAATCCAAGACCAATAATACTAATCATAAATAAAGAACCATCACCATTACCCATTATAGTATCTAATGCTTTTGCTCCTAAAAACAATACAGCTGTGAGATTGACAAACACGAATAAAGCAAGCCAAAAAAGGGCTAGAATAGTTTTTAGCTGGGTGCTGAAACGTTTTTCTATAAATTCCGGAATGGTATAAAGACCTTTTTCGATAAAAATAGGAAGAAAGTATTTTCCAACTATTAATAACGTCAGCGCAGCCATCCATTCATAAGAAGCAATGGCTAAACCTATGGCAAAGCCTGAACCTGACATGCCAATAAACTGTTCAGCGGAAATATTTGCTGCAATTAAACTGGCGCCAATGGCCCACCATGGAAGTGATTTACCTGCCAAAAAATAATCTTCGGAATTCTTTTCATGTCCTTTTTTATCCCTGGATACCCATAATCCAATGGACATTATTAATACACCGTAGGCCACGAAAATTACCCAATCCAATAAGGTTAATTCATTCATACATTGAAATGGTTAATATTTAACAAACAATTACAATCAATAGTAAGGAATTTTCCTTAAAAAAAGAAACGCTTTGACAGTTATCAAAGCGTTTCTTTTAATAAATAACAAAATAATAGATTATAGGTGAATTACTTCACCATAAGCTGCCGCGGCGGCTTCCATAATAGCCTCACTCATGGTAGGGTGAGGATGAATGGTTTTAATAATTTCATGACCCGTTGTCTCTAATTTTCTTATAGAAACAAGTTCTGCCACCATTTCCGTAACATTTTGTCCTATTAAATGGGCACCCAAAAGCTCCCCATATTTTTCGTCAAAAATAAGTTTAACAAATCCACTTTTATCACCTGCAGCAGAGGCTTTACCTGAGGCAGAGAAAGGAAATTTACCAATCTTTAACTGGTAACCTGCTTCTTTGGCCGCTGCTTCGGTCATTCCCACAGATGCTACCTCAGGTACACAATAGGTACAAGATGGAATATTTTGGTAATCAATAGGTTCCGGATGATGTCCTGCCATTTTCTCCACACAGGTGATGCCTTCAGCACTAGCTACGTGGGCTAATGCCGGACCACCTGTTATATCACCAATGGCATATACACCTGGTACATTAGTTCGGTAGAATTCATCTACTTTTACTAAGCCCTTTTCCAGGATAATTCCAACCTTTTCTATGCCAATATTTTCAATATTAGGTGTTACACCAGCCGCTGAAAGTACAATATCACAGGCTATTTCAGAAATATTTCCTGTTTTTCTATCCTTAATTTTTACTAATACCTCTTTTCCTTTCGTATTTACAGACTCCACTGAGGTGTTTCCAAGAACTTTAATTCCCTTTTTGGTGTAAATTTTAGAAATTTCCTTTGAGATTTCAGCATCTTCACGTGGAAGCATACCTTGCTCAAGAAATTCAACTAACGTAACTTCTGTACCGATGGTATGATAAAAATAAGCGAATTCAACGCCAATGGCACCTCCTCCAATAACAACCAATCGTTTTGGTTGAGTAGGTAGTGTCATGGCTTTTCGGTATTCTATAACTTTTTCTCCATCAATGGGTACATTAGGTAAAGCTTTTGCTCTTCCTCCGGTAGCTAAAATAATATTTTTTGCCTCATAATTTGTAGCTTTTCCGTTAGCATCAGTTACACTGACTGAATTAGCTGAAACTAAGCTTCCATTACCAGTTAAAACGGTGATTTTATTTTTCTTTAGTAAAAATTGAATTCCCTTACTCATGCCATCGGCAACCCCTCTGGACCTTTTGATCATTGCGGGAAAATCAGCTTTAGCTTCATTTAGTTGGATGCCATAATCCGAAGCATGTTGCACATATTCAAATACCTGGGCACTCTTTAATAAGGCTTTTGTAGGAATACATCCCCAGTTTAAACAAATACCACCAAGGTTTTCTCGTTCAACTACAGCTACATTCATGCCAAGTTGTGAAGCCCTGATAGCAGCAACATAGCCGCCTGGACCTGTACCAATGATAATTAAATCGTATTTCATTAATCTGTTTTTGAAATTTTCTGTTCAGTAAAAGATTCTGCAAATATAAATACTATACACTAATAATTTAAGTTTCCTTTCATAACATTATGAACCTTTATAAGAAGTGTATGTTTTCTTTTTTTATCATTTCTTAAAAGTCCAAAAATGATCGATCAGGATTTAAAAAATCTGAATGAACCACTAAAGAAAAATGGATCAAACCATCCTTACCTCGTTGATGAGAGTATTTGGTTAGATGAATTGGGAGATTCCCATCAAACTACTTCGATAGAAACACCCGTAAATACTGAATATTTAAATAAATCAGATGCTGAAAAAATGGTGAAAATTCAACACCATTTTAAAGAAATTATGGAAACTTTAGGTATGGATCTGTCAGATGATTCCCTAAAAGGTACTCCAGGTAGAGTAGCGAAAATGTTTGTAAAAGAAATATTTAGTGGTTTAATCCCTAAAAATATGCCTGACATGTCTCTTTTTGAGAATAAATTTGGCTACAAAGAGGTTTTGCTTGAGAAAAACATAACTGTTCAGTCTTTTTGTGAACATCACTTTTTACCTATCATAGGTAAAGCTCACATCGCTTACAAACCAGGGGATAAAGTTATCGGTTTATCTAAATTAAACAGGATTGTCGATTATTATAGTAGAAGACCGCAGGTTCAGGAAAGATTAACCAGACAGATTGCTGAAACATTAAGGCAGGTTCTTGAGACTGACAGTGTGGCAGTTTACATTGAAGCGGTCCATTTTTGTGTACAGGCAAGAGGTATAGAGCATCAAGGATGTACCACCGTAACATCTGATTTTGGGGGTGATTTCAAGAAGGAAAATGTAAGACATGCTTTCTACCAATCAATTCAAACAAAAATTTAAATGGAAACTTTATTAAATAAAATTGTTCTTGTCGTTGGTGGAACAGGTGGTATAGGGGCAGAAACATGTAAACTTTTACATCAGTCAGGGGCTAAAGTTTATGTATCCGGAAGAAATGCCGAAAATCTTAATACTATTTGTAATTCAATAGGTATTCCTGTTAATAATCGATTTGTTGTTGATCTTAAAAATACAGATAGTATCCATCTTATGGTTGATGAGATTCAATCTATGTCAGGAGCTCCTATTGATATACTCATAAATGCAGCGGGTATAGGTATTATTAAATCTTTTGAATCATTAAGTATGCAAGATTTTAAAGATTCACTTGACGTAAATCTTGTGGGGGCTTTTAGTTTGATTCAAGCAGTGCTGCCAAAAATGAAAGAGCAAAAGAAGGGTCTTATTATTAATATCCCCGGTGTTTTGGGTAAAACTCCTATGGCAGGTGCAGCAGCTTATGCAGCGTCAAAATATGGTTTAAATGGTATGTTAAAGTCTCTTAGAGAAGAACTAAAAAGAACTGAAATAAGAATAACTAATATCTATATGGGGGGCGTTGACTCTCCATTCTGGGATAATATAGATTTGAAGGTTCAACGTGATAAGATGATTGCAGTAAAGGAAGCAGCAAAATCCATTTGGTTTCTTTGCCAACAACCTTCGTCTGCTGTAGTCTCGGAAATGGTTATTCAACCGTTCAATCATCAAGCCATTTAATTGGTATTTAGTATGTTAAGATTAAGGTTTTTGGGTTTCTTTTTTGCCATTAACCTTAATCTTAATTTTTTGTACGCAAATACTTCTTTGTCAAGTCCGCTTGCACCTATTGATTCCTTTCCAGAGGTCTTTTTAGATTCTATACATATAAGGGTTAACAAACATTGGGATATCAGTTTGTCACCAATCTCAAACGTTTTCCTTTTCAATCCAATAGATGGTTTTTTGTGTCAAACAGGTATAAAATCAAGGTTTAATGCCAATAAACCTGTAACATTTTCTTTACATCCAAGATATGCTATCCAACGCAAAATTTTATATGCAGAAGCTGAAGTTTCAGCATTTCTTGTTAATGAGAAAATTAATTCATCCCAGCTTTTTTTTTCAGCTGGAAATTTCTTAACACAGGTTAATCAGCCCTTTATAAAAAACGAACAAATTATTTCTATTATAAATGTTTTGGACGGAGTAAATCCGTTGTTGTTTATAGAAAAGAAATTTTTTAAGGTTCAGTTCAATCAAACCCTTTTTTCTAATTTTATATTTCAAGCATCATCGGAGTTCGCAGACAGAACCTATCTTGAAAACTATACTTTTCAGCGGTGGAATTTCAAGCGTAATGAGCCATTACAATCATTTAAGTTGAGGGATAAGGCACTCATACATACATTTTCATTGTCTTACTTTCCATTTTTAACTATTAATTATAAAAAAGGAATGCCTGGCTTTTTAGAAAGTGAATCAAACTTTGATTTTTTTGAACTGGCCTTCTCTCAATCATTTAATGTAAAAAAGTTTGGGCGAATAGATGTTAACTTAACTTCCGGGAAATTTATGCAACAAGAATTTCTTCATTTTAACGATTTTTATCATTTTCCAACAGGTAGAACACTGAAAACCAGTCATCCTGTTATCTCTACATTCAGACTTTTACCTTATTATAAATTTAGCACGAATAATTATTTTCATAGGATACATATTCAGACCCAGACGGCTAATTTTTTATTAAGTAAATGGTCATTTATAAAAAAATCAAAGGTATTAGAGAATATATTTGTTAATCTTGCTATCACTGATAAACTACAACCATTCTTAGAAATGGGTTACGCTTTAGATAATATTTTAAAAAATTTTCGTTTAGAAATTGTTTCGGGAAGATATGATGGAAAATGGCTGGGACCCAGAATAATTTTAGGACCTACTTCTTTGTAATTTATCTTCAATATATTTTTCCAGTTCAATAGGCGAATTTTCATTTTGCCATTGTAAGTATGTATAATCAGCCTGTTCATAGAATTTTTCTCTTTCAGTAATTTTCATTGAAATGAAATGTTTTAGTTCGTCATCTGACATACTACTTATTAATGGCCTTCCTTCTTTTTGGTAATTTAGTCTTTTAAATAATAATTCTTCTGATGTTTTTAGATAAATAGATATTCCATGGTCTTTTATCCATTTCATATTATCATGAAAACATGGAGTACCTCCTCCACAGGATATGATATTTTGGTTAAAATCGATCGTTTTTCTTAATAATTTTGCTTCGTTTTCCCTAAATCCTTTTTCGCCTATACTATTAAAAATTTGTGGAATACTTAAATTCAAAGTATTTTCTATAAATTCGTCCAAATCTAAATAATTCAAATTGAACTTTTTGGATAAATATTTTCCATAGAATGATTTTCCAGACCCCATAAATCCTAATAGGTAAATATTTTTCATAGATATATAGGCATTTTATTAGGATTATGAATAGCATTCACTGCTTGAATTAGACCTGCATGTGAATAAGTTTGGGGGAAATTTCCCCATTGACTGCCCGTTTTCGCATGAACGTCTTCGCTAAATAAACTCAAATGATTGCTATATTCTAATATTTTATTCAAATTAGCTATGGCTTTGTCCTTATAATTCATAATAGCCAATGCTTCTACATGCCAAAAGGCGCAAATTAAAAAGGTAGCTTCCGGCTTACCAAAATCGTCCTCGTGTATATACCTATAAAAAAGGCCGTTTTCCGCAGACAATTTATCCTCTAAAGTTAAAAGTAAGTGAGTAGCTCTGGGGTCGTCGGGTTTCAAGTAATGCATGTTAATTAGTTGAAGAAGACTGGCATCGAGATTTTTATTTCCTATGGCTTGATAGTAAAGTCCTGATTCCTCGTCGAAACAACACTCAATTTTATCGATAGCTTTTGATAAATTGGTTTTAGCCAGATTTAACATTAATTTATCATCAAAAATATCAGCTATTTTTAAGGCAGATTTACAACCTGCCCAATGAAACAGGTAGGTATAACAATGAAATTGTTTTAGGCCTCTAAATTCCCATAAGCCGTTGTCAGGTTCATTCATTGTTTTTTGAATCATATTTAACATGTTTCGAATAAGAGGTAGAAATTGCATTCTAGTCTCCAATGGAATTTTGTCATTGGTAAAATAGGGTAGAAGCGTAGTAATTACCTGTCCATAAATGTCATTTTGAATATGTTCAAATGCTTGATTTCCAATTCTTACCGGTTTTTCATTTAAATATCCGGGTAAATTTAATTCTAGTTCTTTGGGATCTCTGTCTAGGGTAATAGTGTGCAATGGTGGCCATCTTTCATCATATTTATCATTTATGAGAGATAAATAATGAGCATAATTTTGGATTATTTCTTTATTATTAAGAAGGTCAAACGCCAGGAGAGTGTAGTAGCTATCTCTCATCCAGCAAAATCGGTAGTCCCAATTTCTAGTTGAACCTAAGAATTCAGGGAGTGAAGTAGTTGCTGCAGCAATAGTTGCTCCGGAGTTAAAAACATGAAGATGTAAAGTTAAGGCAGAACGAATCACCTGGTGTTTATATAAAGTTGGGATGACTAAATTATCGACCCATTCTTTCCAATAGTTTTTTGTTTTTATGAATAAATCTTCTGCTTCAAAGGCTATATTATGCCAATGATATTTTTCATTGGTCATTACTAAATAAATGGTTTTATCTAAAGTAAAAAATGAGGAAGTGTCATTAAATAGATGAATATCAGAGCAATAAATATAAATGGAGTTGTCATTTAAATAGTAATGAATGATATTTTCATTAGCTTCAGTATTGAATTGTTGTTTTCCATATTGGTAAGTAGGGGTGCAATGAAGTTTTATGAAATTAACCCCCTTTTTGGGTGTTAATTTTCTTATAAAAATATGAGGTCTATTTAAATCCGCAGGGTCATAAAATATTGGAGCGAAGTCATTTATTTCGAAGGTACCATCGATGGTTTCTATGGTTGTTACCAGAATATTAGTACTATCAAGGTATTGTTGAGAGGTATTAATAATTTCAGACTGAGGTATTATTTCGTAATCTCCACCATCTTTTTGGTCGAGAAGATTGCCAAATATAAAACTGCTGTCAAAATGAGGCCAACAAAGCCAGGTAACGTTTCCAAAATTATTTATGAGAGCAAGCCAGGAACCATTTCCAATAATTCCCATAGTATATTTGTGCGGCATAGAGCGTATTTAGACCTAAAGATTATAAAAAAATGTAGTATTTAACAAGGAACTTGAATTCATTGTTACAAAAACCTTATTTTTGACCTTTTAAATCAATAAAATGAGTAAAATTTCGGCATATTTTTCACTTTTAATATTTTTTTCAATATTGAGTTGTCAAAAAAGCGCATCAAATGAGAAAAAGGTAGAAGAAATAAGGCTGGGTAGGGAACTTTCTCCCTCTGAAATCATAAGAAATCCACTTGGAGAACAAGGGTTAGATACTTCAAAAGTAGCTGAAATAAAATTTTCAGAGACTGAAATTTCTTTTGGAAGGATAAAAGAGGGAGAAATTGTTGAAAAATCATTTCAATTTTTAAATTCGGGAAATGTACCTTTATATATATTGGATGTTTATGGTACTTGTGGTTGTACAGTACCAGAATGGCCCAAGGGTATGATTGAACCAGGTAGGGGAGGTTTTATTAAGGTTAAATTCAATAGTGAGGGTAAAACAAATGAACAAAGAAAATTAATTACCGTAGTTGCTAATACATTTCCAGTAGAAACATCACTATATTTAGACGGAATTGTCACATCAAAAAACTAAATTATAAATCATAAAGCTATGTTTTTTTTACTACAAGCCAGCACAACAGGTTCATCATCATGGATTAACCTAATTTTCATCGTTTCCATGTTTTTAGTATTTTGGCTGTTAATGATACGGCCACAAGCAAAACGTCAGAAGGAACAAAAATTATTTCAGGAAAGCTTAGACAAGAACAAAGATGTGGTAACAAGTAGTGGAATACTTGGCAGAATATCTAAAATTGAGGACAGTATTGTAACTTTAGAAGTTTCTCCTAAGGTATATATACGAGTTACTAAGAACGCTATTTCCAAAGAGCTTACAGAAAATGTGAATGCGACTATAGAAAGCTAAAATTCTATAGGAACGCAAAAATCCTCCTTAGCGCTCGTTACGTTTTGGGGGATTTTTTAGGGTCATTATAAATCAGATAATTTACATTATGTAAAGTAGAGTTTCCGAAAATGAGATTTTAAGGCCCATTTGAAAAAAAATAAAAATTTGATGGATTAAAATAACCGCTGAATGAATCTCTTATTTTGAGTAATAATTCTGGCCATACCTGAAAGTTCTTTCTTTGTTGGAACCTTATAGCCTGTAGTCGTAACTAATCCGTTCTCAAAATAAACAGTTACCGGCGAAACTAATTTTCCGTCTTCCTCTAATGCTATACTTGAACTTGACGATACTTTTCCTTGTATGATACCATATTTGGATGATGGATAGCTATTTAATCTAACTAATACTAATTGATTTCTTTTGATGTTACCACTTTCATTAAACGGAACGTTCATTATTCCTTTCATCCTATTTGATTGTGGCGGAATAATAATTAATAATGGTTCATCTTTATTGACATATTGACCAGATTTGAGAAATTTATTCGTAACCTGTACCGTTCCATCTGTGGGTGAAATGATCAAATGTGAAGAAATCCATTGAGATACATTAGATTTAAATTGTACAAATGCTGCATTCATTTCTGAAAGTGCGACTTCCCTACCCTTTTCACTACTAACACTTAAATTAACTAAATCAGACTTTAAATTACTGATTTTAAACTGTTTATCTTTTATTTCAGCCTCGGTAGCATTTAAGTTCGACGAAAGAACAGTTAATTTATCTCTTGTTTTATTTAATTCAGATTGTGATAATTTATCCATTTTAACCATAGCTTCCTCATTCTTCAACTGAATTTGTGTATTTTCAATCTGTACGGCTAAATTATCCCTCAGATTTGTGGAATACTCTATACCATTCTCTAAAGAGCTGATTTGTTTCTGTTTGTCACTTTTATTCGTTACTTCAGATATCCCTTTTACCCTTAAACTATATTGATTTTGTTTATCAAGAAATTGAAATAAATATTTCTGTAATTCCCCAATACTGTAATTTTCACTAAAGGACAATGATAAGATAGTTGATTGATTTGTTTGTTTAACTTGTAGTAATTTTTCATAAAGAGATAAAACATCTTGATAATTGGCCTCTGAATTATATGAAATCAATAATTGACCTTTCTTTACCTTCTGGTTATTAACGGCATGTAATTTATTCAGATACCCTGACTTAGGAGATATGAGTTTTGATGGTGGATCATTAAATGAAACAATTATTTCACTTACAACAACATCAGGGTATTGTATCCAATAGGATAACCATATTAAAACAACGATAACAATAAAAAAAATTAAAGTACCAAATCTAAGTATCCACCCAGGGGGTGTGCCAAGAATTTCTTGAATTTCTTCGTTGAGAACCTCTATATTATTTTCATTCTTCATCTAGTATCCTAATTCCAATGTATTTTTAACTAATTGATAGTATGCACCTCTTACAAATGTTAATTCCTCATGGGAACCAACCTCAATCATTTCACCATCTTCCATAACTACGATTTGATCTGCTTTCAAAACAGTACTCAAACGATGTGAAACAATAATGATGGTTTTATTTTTAAAAACAGCCTTAATATTTTCCAAAATCAACATTTCATTAAAAGTATCCAGCGCTGAAGTGGCCTCATCAAAGAAAAGAAAATCGGGCTCTTTATAAACTGCTCTGGCTATAAGAATTCGTTGCTTTTGACCTTGACTTAAGCCCTGTCCTTCAGGGCCAATCATTGTATTATAACCCAACGGCAAATACTCAATGTAAGAATGTAAATTAGCTATATTAATGGATTGTTGAAGTTTACGTTTATCTATAATTTCTTCACCTAAAGCAATATTTTTTGCAATGCTATCACTAAATAGGTGACCATCTTGCATAACTACACCGATTTTACTTCGCCATAATCTAGGATTAACAGATAATAGATTCAATTCTCCTAATTTTATATTTCCTTCGGTTGGCTTATATAGGTTTAATAAAATTTTCATTAAAGTAGTTTTACCGCTACCACTTGGACCTAGAATAGCCGTTATTTTACCATTTGGAATACTTAAGTTAATATTCTTTATATTAGGAGTGGCATTAACACCTGCATAACTAAAGTTTACATTCTCCAATACGATATCTCCTTCAGAAGGGAAAACATTATTATTTTCCTCTATAACTGTTTCATTTTCTTTAAGATGGATTTCACCAATTCTTTCTAAACTAATTTTAGCATCCTGCATGGATTTTAAAAATTCAGTTAATTGATTAATCTGCATATTTAGCATGCCTATAATATATTGAATGGCAACTAACATACCCAGCGTGAGTGTTGTATTTAGAACACCTTGAGCAACCAGATATATAATTAAAAGATTTTTAGTTTCATTGAAAAACAAAGCACCAGCTCTTTGAACTTGTTCCAGTTTTAAATTTTCTGTTTCAGTATTAAATAATTTTGCCTGAACCTTCTCCCATGACCATCTTTTTAACTTTTCTGCATTAAATAACTTAATATCTTGCATGCCGGTAATCAACTCATTGATACTATTTTGGTTGTCACTATTATATTCAAATCTTTTTATATCAAGTGATTTCCTCCACTTCATAAAACCTAAAACCCAAACTATATTTAATAACGAGCCGATGATAAAAATGATAAATATGGCTTTATTCCAGAATAGAAGGACAACACCAAAAGCAAGAAGATTCAAAATTGAAAAAATAGAAATCAGCGAAGTAGAACTTAAGAATTTTTGTACCCGTTCGTGATCATTAAACCGCTGAATTAAATCTCCTGGCAATTTAGTATCAAAAAATCTAAAGGGTAGTTTGGTTAACTTTATAAGAAAGTCAGATAATAAACTAATATTAACCCTACTTCCTACATGCAGTATATTCCAATTTCTAATAAATTCAACAGAAATCTGGCTTATAAATAAAATAAGTTGTGCAATTAAAACTAACGCTATAAAAGAAAGGTCATTGTTATTAATACCAATATCAACGATACTTTTTATAAAAAAGGGAAAAAGTAGCTGCAGCGTACTTCCCAAAAATAATCCAATAATAATCTGAAAAATAAGTGCTTTGTACTGTTTAAAATAATTAGAAACATATTGCCAACTACCCTTTTGAGGTTCTTTGCCATTGAAAGTATAAAAATCAGGCGTACTTTGACATATTAAAACGATACCTGAACTATCGATATCCGCATCTTCACCTATCCATTTTTGTATAAATTCGTCATTATTTAGTTTATACTTCCCCAGTGCAGGATCGGCAATCCACACCTTAGAGGAATCTTGGTGATAAACGACAACAAAATGATTATTACCCCAATTTATTATACATGGTTTAGGGATAACATCTTGTAATTGAACAATATCTGCCTCTACTGCTAAAGTTTTTAAACCAATAATTTCTGCAGCCTCACTAAGATCTAAGAGAGAAACACCATCTTTTCCAGTATTACTAATTTCCCTTAAATACTCTAATGAATAGAAACGACCATAAAATTTGGCAACCATGCGCAAGCAAGTTGATCCGCAATCCATTGCCTCAAGTTGTGGATAGAAAGGAAACCGTTTCGGCATGATACTATAACCCGTTTTTATTTAACCAATTACAAATATAATTAAATATTTCTATTTGTTCAGGTTCATTATGTAACTCGTGGTAAAGTCCCTTTACGCTATGATAATCAATACCTGTTCTGGCAGCAAAAGCCTGACTTGCGGCGGCATCTGTTATTTTATCATCCAAACCGTGAATAATTAATACCTTTTCACTTATTTGCTTATTATAATTATCTAATATTTCTGCGCGTTGGAAAAGAATATTAGCGGCCGACAGCGTAATTTTATTATGAACTAAAGAGTCATTTATATAACGTTCAACAACCAATTTATCTCTGGACAACCAATTAGGATCTAATTCATTACTTTGACTTAGTGCAGGTAGAATACCACTAAGCCATTTCATCAGAGAAATTTTCCACGTTGGAGGAACGAGCTTTAGTTTAATCCAAGGGGCTGATGCAATGACATAATCTACTGATTTTTCCTGTTCAAGAATCCAGTTAAGGACTATATTTCCGCCTAAGCTATGACCGTATAACAGAAGTGGTAGTCCATCAGCTTGATCATCAATCATTTTTTTTAACGCCTTAATTTCGTTTAAATAAAGGTCATAATTAGTTAAATGTCCTCTGGTACCGGGGCTATTCCCATGCCCATAATGATCAACGCCGTAAACATTAATTAGCTGATGATTAAATAATTTAGCCCAATGATTGTACCTTCCAACATGTTCTCCAGCACCATGAACAAGGATTAAATTAGCTTTTGGGTTATCTATTTCCCATTTTAAGCCAGATAATGTAATTTCGCTTGACAGCGGTAAAGTGAATTTTTCCATTTTTATCGTAATATAAGAAAGAGTATAGAACTAAAATTTATTAGCTTCGTTAAATTATTAAATTTAGCCAAAAAAATGCGTATTATATTTATGGGTACTCCGGCATTTGCTGTCCCTACCCTATTAAAACTTCATGATTCAGGTTTTACCATTCCGGCGGTAATTACAGCCCCAGATAAACTTGGGGGAAGAGGGAAAAAGGAATGGTTAATTTCAGCTGTTAAAGAAACTGCATTAACATTAAATATACCTGTTCTCCAGCCTACTAATCTTAAAAATGATTCATTCTTACAAACGGTAAACGATCTAAAACCAGATCTGTTCATTGTTGTAGCTTTTAGAATGCTTCCAGAGGTACTTTGGAATTTACCACCATTGGGAACTATTAATTTACATGCCTCTATTTTACCTGATTATCGAGGTGCTGCACCTATCAATTGGGCCATAATAAATGGAGAAACAACTACGGGAGTAACCACATTTTTTATAAGAAAAGATATAGATACCGGACCTATAATTCTTACTAAATCCATCGAGATTCTGCCAGAGGATAATGTAGGTTCTTTACATGATCGCTTAATGTTAGTAGGTGCAAATCTTGTAATTGATTCATTAAAAAGTATCCTTGATCCAACTTATGTGTCTTTTCCTCAGGTGAAAGGATCTACTAAAACAGCCCCCAAATTACAACATGAAACAGGAAAAATAGATTTATCAAAATCAACAGTAGAGGTTACCAATTTAATTCGCGGATTAAGTCCATATCCTGGTGCCTGGTTAACAACAAAGTTAGGCGAAATAAAAATTTTATCAGCTAAAGTTATTGAAACAAGTGTAGATTTTATGGGTAAACATTATCTTAGTGATAACAAAACATTTATATATTTAAAGACAAGAGACCATTACATTTCTCTCGATAAATTTCAAATTCCGGGTAAAAAGCCAATAGATGTAAAGTCATATCTTAATGGAAATAAGGCAGATACCTGGTTCTAAATATCTTTTTATGGTTCATATTATTGATTTAAAATTTCAAGGAGCTACTGAGTCAATTGCTGCCTTTTTAATGGATTCTGACATAGGTCCCATTTTATTTGAAACTGGACCGTTTTCTACATTTGAGACACTTACCTTAGAAATAGAGAAAATTGGCTATGCCATAACCGATATAAAGCATGTTTTTATTTCTCATATTCACTTTGATCATGCAGGTGCTGCATGGAAATTTGCGGAACATGGAGCTAAAATATACGTGCATCCCGCAGGATTACCTCATTTAAATAATCCTGAAAAATTATGGGGATCTGCCGTTAGGATTTACGGTGCGTCTATGGAAAAATTATGGGGAGTAATGAAACCCATTTCGCAAGACAGACTAATCCCACTGATACATTTAGAAAGCATACATTTAGGAGAATTTGAAATAAAATCACTTCATACCCCAGGACACGCTATTCATCATATTGCTTTTTCTGTAAATGATATCGTTTTTGGCGGTGATGTAGCAGGCGTATGTATTGGCACTGGCCCTGTAGTCCCACCATGTCCCCCTCCAGATATTCATATTGAAGACTGGTGTAAATCTATTCAGCTAATTAGAAATATTCATCCGAAATATCTTTATCTAACTCATTTCGGCTTAGTCCAATTGCCTGTGAAAGAACATCTTAACGTATTGGAAAACACCTTATTAAAATATGCTGACTGGGTGCTGGAGAAGATGAAAATAGAATCAGATATAAGCAAAATTATTGATTCCTTTCAAGATATGGTTGAGGAACTGTGGTTGGAAAAGAAAATGGATGAAAATGTTATTATGAGATATAGTCTAGCCAATCCAAGTTTCATGACAGTAAGTGGACTTGTCAGGTATTGGACAAAAGTAAAAGGTGTGAAATGGAACTAATTAACAGGTAACCATTCCTTTATAATTTCTATTGATTTTTTTATAATTTTTTGATCAATAAAATCAACAGATTTTGATATATTATTTTTCTCTTCCTCTACGTCCATAGACAACTCCAATGAAGTATTAAGATAAGCCTTATCTGGCTGTGACTTATTTTCATATAAGTACCAATAACTACAAATACTTAAAAGTATTAGTACAATGAGCATCCATGTTTCCCCATTAAATTCTTTTTTCACTTTACAATGCTTTAATTTATACAAATATACAATCAAAGACTAAGTAATTTTTAAAAAGGTTGCAAGATTATACCTAAAAATGAGATAAAAGTCTTTTTGTAACTTCATTTTTTGGGTAATCCCTTAGCTCACTAGTTTTTCCCGATTCTACAACGCTCCCTGAAGACAAAACATAAATATAGTCACTCACTGCCATAACCATATTTATATCGTGAGATATAAACAACATTGATATATTTAATTTCTGCTTTAATTCATTCAGCAAATTCACAATAGAAACCTGTCTTTCAACATCTAAACTAGCCAGCGATTCATCTAATATTAATAAACTTGGATTCACACAAATGGCCCTGGCAATAGCTATCCTTTGCTGTTCACCACCGGAACATTCCTGTGGGAATTTGGATAAAAATGATTCATCCAAACCAACTAAATCTAAAATTTCAACAAGATTTTGCCTTCCTAACAAATGTTTCTTCTTTAAAGTCTTCAAAGAAGAAATTAATATTTCGTCCACACGAAATTTGGGATTTAGAGATAGAAAAGGATTCTGAAAAATCATTTGCCCTTTAACCTTTGGATTGGTGAAAATGATAGTACCATCATATTTCGGAATCAGACCACAGATTAATTTAGCCAATGTACTTTTTCCAGAGCCAGAAACCCCAATTACGCCAACGCATTCTCCCTTTTTGATGGTTAGATTAATATCTGACAATGCTGTAAAATAAGTTGGACTAAACCATCCCTTTTTAAATTTAACAGATACATTTTTAATACTCAATAATATTTCTTTACTATCATCTACTTTAATTTGTTCCGTGGGATTTAACTGATATGGAGGAATAAAATCAACTTTTTTACCTTTTTCAAGATAAATCAAAGTATTTGTCCATTTTGAAATAAGATGAACATCATGACTTATAATAAGAACACCTGCCTGAATGCTATCTGCCAGGGTAAAGAGTAATGTAAGAACTTGGTGCTGAAGGATTGGATCGAGTGCCGTTGTGGGTTCATCTGCTAAAATAAGAGATGGCTTTTGAATTAGGGCCATTGCAATCGTTATTCGCTGTAATTGTCCACCAGATAATTCATGTGGATATGAATTAAAAATTCTGGCAGCATCAGATAAACCTACTTTTTCAAGCCAATCTATACATTGGTTATATCTCTCCCTTTTAGTGGACAATTTACTTACCAGATTGACCACTTCAAGTAATTGATTTCCACAAGTAATCAGAGGGTTAAGATTTAATTGTGCGTTTTGTGGAATAAATGAAACCACATTAGCATTACCATTTTTATGAAAAATAATTGGAGTATTTTGTGATATAAAAAGGTTTTCTGGCAGTATACCCAGAATGGCTTTCATCGTAATACTCTTTCCAGATCCAGAAGGTCCAACCAGACCAACTCTTTCATTTTGAGAAATGGTAAAAGACAAAGGATGTAAAAGAAGCAGATTTTCTTTGTCCTTCTTACGAAAAATAGATAAATTATCGACGGTTAATATGGGGGAAAATTCTTCATTTTTCAAGTTGAACCCCATAATTATTCAATTATTATTTTACCGTTCTTAAAAATGACATTAACTGACTTCTTTTGTGTCAGCATTTCATTAAATTCCACACCAAAGAAAGATGATCTCCAGCCGTTTACAAAACCAGCATGCAAATTATCATTTTGTCTCATGTTCTTTAACATATTTTTAGGGAATGCAATGGAGGCTGAAATACCATTTTCCATACAATAATATTTAATAACACCGTAAATTAAATCTATTATAGCCTCTTCCCTCAGGTCTTCCTCAGGTTCCTTTCCTATGTTAGAAAGCAACAATAATTCATTTTCCCGAGGCTTCTCCCTATAAAAATCATCAAACAATTTCCAATAATCATTTGAAATATTGATTGGAAACCTTCTATTATCTTTGAAATAATTTTTTCCAGATTTAATACCTTTTACCAGGGTATGTATATATTTTGCTGGAATGACCATATCCTTATTTACATTCCTCTCTTTTGCCACATTTTCCCTCCAGACCATCAACCTAAGATAAAATATTCTTTCATTTAAAGAAAGTGAATAAATCATAGGATTGCTAACTACCTCACTTTCGACCAATTTAGCATAAGTACCTACTAATTCAAGTTGCTTAAACTCTTCCTGAGCCCAGGATAATCTATCATTTTGTATTAATCTTTCCGTCATCCGTTCATATAACTCGATAAGGGGCAATACATCATCTAATGCATATTGCAACTGATCACTTGTCAAAGGTCTATGATCCCATTGAGTTACTGTATGCGATTTGTCCAAATGGTAATTAAATTCGGTCTCAACCAATTTTTTAAAGGAAATTGGATATTTGAAATCTAGAAAAGCGGAAGCAATTTGTGTATCAAAAATATTCTTAGGTAAAATGCCAAAATTTTGATAAAAACCTCGATAATCGTTGTCCCCGGCATGCGTTATTTTTAGAATATTTGGATTCTCAATCAATTGAAGGAAAGGTGATAAATCCGAAATAACCAAAGGATCAATAATATAATTTCCTATTTCAGAAGCTGTTTGAATAAGGCAAATCAACGGTTTGTACCTTTTTTCACCAACAAATTCAGTATCTATACCTATCTCTTTAACCTGCTGATGAGCGTCAGCAAATAACTTTAAATCGCTGTCATTCTCTATAAGAATGAAATTATTATTTTCTTTCACGTTTAATTTTAGCACAAGTTTTAAAAGTGTAGTAAAGATACACATGAAAGTGTGTTTAATAAACTAACTCTTAAAATTTATCGTTAGATATGTGTTATGAAGTCATTATTAACCGATTTTAAGGTCAATTTAGTCAATTTTACAGATGTTTTCAAAGAGTGGATAAGGCTAAAATGGGGTAACCCCTATTATAGATATTCAACTTTGGCCTTCGTATTTTTTGTCCTTTTAGGTTCTTCGCTTCCTGTATTATTTAGAAAACCCTTAGCACTTCGAGTAATTAATTCTATAGATATTGGCATTATTGAGCAAGTTAATTTCTCAGGTGTTGATTTTTCATTATTTAGATCTTTTCCTTTTCTTAACGTTAGATTTTCTAATTTCACCACACTTGGAAGTAAAGCCTTAGGAAATTCAGAACTTTTAAGCGTTAAATACATCGATATTGCCGTTGATATATGGTCGGTTATTGATAAGTCAAGACCCATTTTTATTCGATCTATCAGATTTTATGAACCTAAACTAACACTATTAATTTCTTCCTCAGGACAAAAAAATTATGAGGTACCTTTGGCTGAAGAATTTAATAAATCAAGAGATAGTTTTTCAACAGCAAAAGTAAATTTTAATCTGGCGCTGCAATCCATTGAAATTATCAATGGATTCTTATTACTTGAAGATGAAAATGCTAAAGTTAATATTAAGGCAGATGGTATTTATCATAAAGGCTCAGGCGATTTAAGTACAAGTTTTTACAATTTAAAGACTAAAACAAGAGCAAATGAGGTAAGTATGTCCATTGGTTCCTCACAAATAATGGAAGAAGCAAAATTAACATTCGATGTCGATTTCAATATCGATAATATAAGAAAAATATACGTTATCAAAGAAAATGATATAAAGATTAATCAACTATCATTGCAGATAAAGGGGTTAATAAAGAAAAATCCAACAAACTATTATTATGATTTAAATCTTTATGCGCCTGATAACAAATTCAGTGAATTAGTTCAATTATTACCTTCGCTGGAGAAAACATCCTTTAGACAGTTAAAACAGATTAAAGGAGATTTTAACTTAGGTCTCAATATAAAAGGGCCATTTCAAGTTTCACCAAGAGCATATCCAAATTTTAATGGTTTTCTACAGATTAATAACGGAAGTATTCTAGAATACTTTAATTCAGAAGGTATTTCAGATATTCAGTCCTACCTATCCATTTGTAATGACTCAAATAATTTGGAAAATCTCGAGATTTATATTCCAAAAATGGAAGCTTGTATGGAAGGGAAAGATTTTAATTTAGCTCTTTATTTAAGAAACCCATTTTATGATCCTTATGTAAATGGATTTATCCGGGGGGAGCTACAACTTAGTTCTCTCCAAAAGTATCTACCTGTATTTTCAAGTAGTGATTTAAAAGGATTAGTTACAGCAAATCTTTTTATGCAAGGCAAAATGTCGGATGTTGATGATAAAAATTTCGATGAAGTAAAAATGGACGGGGAATTAACATTGAAGGATTTTAAATGGACTGAATCAGATAAGTGGGCATCTATCAAAATGCTGAGTGCCGTTTTATCCAAAGAAGGCCTGACATTACCTTTAGTTAAAGGGAACTATAATGGTAATCCTTTGACTATTTCAGGAAGAATTACAAATATCCTAGCATTTTTTAGTCCATTAAACACATTAAAAGGTTCATTTACCGTATCTGCTGAAAAAACAAACCTAGATTATTGGATAGAATCGAACGACTTGCATAGGGAAAAATTAACTTTAAAACAAAATAATCATAATAAAGAAGTACAAGGTGGGGCTGAAATAAGGTCTCCTGAGATAGTTCCTTATGATGTAAACATTCAATTCAAAACATCAAAACTCGAATATAAAGGTACTTCTTACGATAATTTCAATCTTATTGGAAATTATAAACGGAACAGCCTGATAATTAATAATCTACGTTTTAAATACCAGAATTTAAATATAAGAACTAAAGGCAATCTGTTGAATCTAGATAATTATTTATTTGATAATGGTGTGCTAAAAGGTAGCTTAAATATTTGGGCTTCACAGTTTCCATTTATATTACCGTCTTCAGATTTATTAGCTCAAAGTGTATCAAAAGTTGTAGTTGAAGATGCAAAACCAAGTATAATTAATAAAATTATCCCAATTATAGGTAAAAAAGTAACTCGCCCATTTCAATCATTAATACCTGATAGAGTTGATATGTTTGGCAAAGTATTTATGGATAGCATAAAAAGTGCTGAGCAGGTTTTTAATAATATTGCCTTTCAAATACGCTTAAAAAAGGAATCAGTTGAGTTAAATAAAGGGATTGCCTATCACAAAAACATGCCTATATACTGGCAAGGAAATGTAAACAAACAGAATAATTTTGTTGTAAAATTTGATTTTAGTAAATTTCAAATGAACCTCTTCTCTTTGCCAAACCAATCTCCACTTCAAATTTTTAATTTTACAATGGTAGATAAAAGGAATAAGCCAGCAGGTTTAAAATTAACGGGAAATATTGGAAATGCTCCTGATTACCCTTTTTCCTCCTTAAAATATTTATTTTATTTCAATATGAACGGCATTATTTCAGGTACTCAGATTAAACCTTACAAAGGTTTACATGCTAAAGAAATTGAGAATAACAAAAATGATTTAAATTGGTGGATTAGCTATGAGGATAAAAAATTTATATTCTGGCCTATCTTCCTTACTTTAAAAGATATACCCTTTTATTTTACAGGGTTACAAAGTGGTGACAAAGACTGTTATTTTAAGGTAAAAGGACTAATTCCGTTATCCTACATTAAAATGGAAGAGTTTACCACTACGAACATCATAAATAGTTTTCCCGATGGAATTGAAGTGACTATTGATATTGAAGATTGTATTTCTAAGAATTTTAGTGTATCCCTTCAAATTCAGCCTAACTTTAATGAAATATTGAGACTAAAATTGGAAAAATACTTAAAATATGAATTAAATAAAGAATTGAGAAGAATATATTCGGAGGATAAGCTTAGAAATATACCGAAAAAACCCATAAAAGAAAGATACAATTATTTACCCTCTGTGTACCAAATGAATAACCAAAATGTATGGATTGAATTTTACAAATTAAATGATAGTTTACAATCCACTTTTAAGTCTATGAAACCATTTTTCAAATAAAAGCTTAGACGGTAGTTTCTTGAATTTGATATTCTCTTAAATCGACGGCTGCTATTCCCGATACGCCTTGTTCTTCCATAAAAACGCCATAAATGGTTTGAACCGAAGCCATAGTGAGTTTATTATGTGTTACGATAATAAATTGTGATTCACCTGAGAACTTTTTTATAATCTTATTAAACTTTGAAATATTGGTATCATCCAAAGGAGCATCAACTTCATCAAAAATGCAAAATGGCGCGGGTTTCAGCAGATATAAAGAAAATAATAAGGCAATAGCAGTCAGTGTTTTTTCCCCTCCGGATAACTGGCTAATAGATTGTGGTTTTTTCCCCTTAGGTTTTGCAATAATTTCAATTTTTGAATCTAATGGATTATTAGGATCAACCAAGATTAAATCACAATTGTCATCGTCCGTAAATAAACTTCTAAAAACCTCAATAAAATGGGTTCTTACCTGGGTGAAGGCTTCTAAAAACCTTACAGTAGCCGTTTGCTCAATTTCATTTAAAGTTTTTTCTAAAGATAATTTCGCATCTAATATATCATTCTTTTGCGTGAGAATATCATTATATCTCTCTTGCATTTCATCAAAAGCTTCAATAGCTAATGGATTAACTTCACCATAATTATCCAATTTGGCTTTCATTTTTTCTACTTGAGGCACAAGTTCTTCAATTGACCCTAGTCCCTTGGGTTCAATATTGAGTATATCATTTACATTTACCTCAAACTCAATTCTAAGTCTTTGAGAAAGCGAACTAATTTCAAATTTAGTATCACTAAATGATTCTTTTAAAATATTTACTGCAATCTGTTTGTCTTGTCTTGCCTTATTTTGTTGTCTAACGAGATTTTCAAGGGTAACAATTTGATTTCTTTCCTCAAAAAACTGAGTTTCAGCTTCAGTTATATTCAGTTGTCTTGATGATTTAACCGTTAAAATTTCTTGAATTTGATCTGTAAATTTTGCCAGATTTGCCGTTAGATAATCATTTTCCTGCATAGATTTTTGCAGAATAATTTTATTTTGGGAGATGATGTTTTGTCTTTCAATAATCTGCTTTTCTTTATTATTTAACTCCCGTTGAAATCCTTCTACCTTATTTTCCTGACGTAAAAATTGTATATTTTTTTCATTAAAAAGTGTAGAAATGCTACTTAGTCTTTCTGCTAAACCCCTAAAATTGCCATCGGTTAACGCTATTTTCTCTTTAGCTTTATCAAGAAGAGACCGTTCGGTGTCTAAAGTACCCAATATCTTTTCCAGGTGACTAGATGCTGTTTCAATTTGTTGTTGGGTATTTTCCATTTTAATTCTCAGGTCTTCAACAAACTGCGTAATACCATCTTTTCTAGACTGAGTACTCATTCTTTGCTGAATAATTTTCTGCAATTTCTGTTTTTCCTCAGAAAGTTCCTTTTGAATATTTAAGGATTGAGTTGCACTGATTTCATTTTTTACCTGAAAAATAATCCCTACTACCCTCTCTTCTTCTTTTTCTTTTTTAGTAATAGATTCTTCCAGAAATACCAGATTTTTCTTCCTTCCAATTTTCTTACCTTCAAATAAACCTATTGACCCCCCTGAAAGACTATGTTTTCTATGAGTAAATTGGCCATTTGTGTGAAGAAAAATTAAATTACTTTCAGGAAGCTGAGCTATAGATTGATTAGGTTCAATCATGTAAACGCCCTCAAGAAGATAATTACACAATTTGATATAGGGCTCATCCACTTGAATTAAATCAATAGCTCTTTGATGAGATAACTGAGGAAGTAAAGGTGGGATATAGTTTTCAAAGGACGATAGAAGGAAGAAATTTGCTTTTCCCTTTTGAGCTTTAATTAAGGTATCTACTGCCTGAAGCGCTGTGTTATAATCAGCAACGACAAAATAATTCAAGAAAGGTTCCAGAAAATTTTCAATGGCCACTCTATATTTTTCGTCAACATAAATAATATCCGTTAAAAGAGGTATTTTATTATTCCATTCCTTTTGTTTTGTAAGAAAATGAATGGATTCTGGAAAACCTTCAAGGTTGTCCACCATACTTTTTGTTAACTTCAATTCATTTTTACTGGCATCTAACTCTCTTCTGATTTTAATTAAATCCTGATTATGGATATCTTTTTGAATCTCAAGCTGAGCTAACTTCTCTAACCTAATTTGTTCTTTATGGTCCAACCCATTAATAAACGCCTGTTGATTTAATTCATCCGCTAAAAGTTTATCCACTTCAAAGGATAAAGAATCCATTGAGGTCAATATTTGATTAAGCTCAATTTGGTTAGTTTCGTTTGCTTTTGATAAGTTATCAATTTGAGATTGATTAACCGCTTTTAGTTTTTCAAGATCAACAACTGATTTCTCATATTTATTTTGCTCTAAAAGAATGTTATCCATCAAACTTTTAGCATCGGAATGATTACTTTTAATTTCGTCCAATTCCTTTTGTGCAGCATCTAGTTCTTGTTCTAACCTAAAGGAAACTCTTTTTTCAAGATTTAATTCAATATTTAACTCAACAATTTCTTCTTTAAGGGTGGACAGTAAATCTTCTGCCCGGGAAATTTCACTCTCTAGTTTCTTTTCATTTTCACTAATAAACTGTTGCCTTTGGATAGTTAGTTTTTTTTCATTTTCAAGATTCCTTAGATTTGAAATAACCTCATTTAAGTCTTTTTGGTGTTCAGAGAGCCAAATTTCCTTATCTAAGTGTGTTTTTTTCAATTGTTCTAAAGTAGCTTCTTCCTTCTGGATAGAAAAATCAAGCGCTCTGTATTCATCTTCGAGTAAGTCAATATCTTTTTTAAACTGGATATATTGTTTTTTTAATATACTAACCTTGAGAAGGGACAGTTCGATACTTAACTCTTTATATTCATGTTTAAGGTCAAAATATTTTTTAGTTCTTTTGGCCTGTTTCTCTAAACTCTTTAAATTTCCATCAATTTCAAATAAAAGATCCTCTACCCTATCTAAATCTTCAGAAGCTGATTTTAATTTAGACAGTGCTTCTCTTTTCCTTATTTTATATTTTGATACGCCAGCAGCCTGTTCGAACATTTTTCTTCTAGAATCCTCTTTGTCATCAAGAATATCGTCGACCATTCCCAAAGCAATTATCGCATAAGAATTGGATCCAATACCTGTGTCTAGGAAAAGATTAGTAATATCTTTTAACCTGCAATTTACACCATTCAACTGATATTCACTTTCCCCACTCCGATACAACAAACGAGAGATTGCTACGGTATTATAGGCCGTAGGAAGTAAGTTTTTTGTATTTTCAAAGGTCAAAGTAACCTGAGCTATACCTGCTTGTTTTCTCTTGTTTGTGCCATTAAAGATAACATCCTGCATTTGCTCTAATCGCAACTCTCTACTTTTCTGCTCCCCTAAAACCCAGCGAATAGCATCAACAATATTAGACTTTCCAGACCCATTAGGCCCTACTATACCTATTACTTCTTCATTAAAGTTAATAATAGTTTGATTGGCAAAGCTCTTGAAGCCTTTAATTTCTAAAGTTTTCAGTTTCATAGCCTGCAAAAATATAAAATCAATGTCAAAGAAAGATGTATTTCAATATAATTCTATTGAATCTGTTGAAAGCAAAAAACTAATGCCTCCATGTCAGCAGGTGAATTATATAAATGGGGAGAGATTCTAAAAGCATTCCCTCTTCTGGATATAAAAACATTATTTTGTTGTAAAAGAGATTGAATGGGTTTATTCAGCATATAATCAGGTAGGTGTAAACCCAAAAGATGAGAAGCACGCCATTTTTCATTTTCAATAAAAATGCCCATAGATTGTAATTCATCTAAATAGGGTGCAATCAGTCTAATGCAATAATTTTGAATCTCGTTAGGATCCCAGGCAATTAATTGTTCTAGGGCCTTTGTCAGCATGGGTACTAGTTGAAAATTACTATGTTCACCTACGGAGTACCTGGACGCACCTGTTTGATAATTTTCCTGGTAATTCACTAAGGTACTAAAATCCTCGCTGCCATATCTATTTATCCAATTTTCCTCTAAGGGAATTCCATGGTCTAAAACAGGTGAAAAGTAGGCCATTCCAAGAGAATATGGACCCAACAACCACTTGTAACCGCCACAAACCAAGGCTTCTGGTTTAAGTTCTTCTACATTTATAGGGAGAGCTCCTACAGACTGAGTGCCATCAATCACCAACCAGGCACCATAAAGGTTTGTTTTTTTTCTAATCTCAAGTAGATCAAATTTTGTACCGTCGGCCCAATGTATATTACCTAATGCAACGGCAGCAGTATTTTCATTTATAGAATCTAATATTTTAGTATTCCAATTCTCTCCTCTATTATCACCTATGGGTGCGGAGACAATTTTTAAGAGAGCGCCCTTTGCGTCAGCCTCTCTTTTCCATGGATAGACGTTACTGGGAAATTGCCCCTCTACCACAATAATTTCTTGTCCTGCTTTTAGCGGTAAATTTCTTGCCACGGTACTTAATCCATAAGAAGCAGAGGGAATTATAGCTATTCTATTAGCATCTTTTGCCTGAACCAGAGTAGCAAAAAGAGCCTTTAACTTTTCTACCGGCTCGAAGAAATCCATAATTTGCATTTCCCAAGGAGCATTTTTTCTCTTTAACGATGAATGACCTACTTCCTCGACCGATTTAAGTTGAGGAGACATATAGGCACAATTTAGATAGTGTATTGAATCAGGTATGGAAAATAAGTTTCTTTGACAGTCAAGCATATCTTTCTTATAAATATACGGTAATTTAATCCTTAAAATCAAGCGAAGAATCAAGTAATTGATCCAATTTTAATCTTTCTTGAGCTAGTTTGTTATTATCCCATTCAAATTCAATAGCAAAAACAGAAAGAATGAACTCCTTTTTAAGTAAACATGTAGGTCTGTCAAACCATAACATACCCGATTGCCTTTGAATAAAATCAGTGGGGAAATAAATCATTTCGTTTAAAATTCCATACATAATTTCTGCTTCAAGAAGCCATTCAATTTTATCATGCACGTTATGGTTGTCCCTTAGTAAACCAATCATTTTATTCATTTTATCGCCGTACCTTTTCATAAAAATGGAGGCTAATTCAGATTCAAAGCCAAGATCAATAAATTGTTTTTTTAGGTTGACTAAATAATGGGATAGTTCTGACTCTGATTTGAATGAATTACCATCGAGCAAGGTATTTTTCGTTCCACTGCTTCGTTTTAGGCCAGCTTTATCTTTAAAATGAGATTTAACCAACAGATCAACCACTTTTTCTGCCATTTTCCTAAATCCTGTTAACTTACCACCTGCAATAGAAATTAATCCTGACTGAGAAACAAAAATTTCGTCCTTTCTTGATACCTCCGTAGATTCCTTTCCAGGCTCTTTTATGAGAGGCCTTACCCCCACCCAAGTAGATAAAATATCAGACGCATTGATAGAGAGTTGAGGAAAGACAGATTGCACTGTTTTTATTAGATAATCAATTTCAGTATTCGAAGGGTATATTTTATTTTTGTCATTTGTGTATTCTACATCGGTTGTACCTATATAAGTAGTATTACCTTTAGGAATGGCAAAAATCATTCTTTTTTTCTCAATATCATCAAAATATAGAGCTTGTTTAAGAGGGAATTTATTGTGTGACAACACAATATGAGTGCCTTTACTTAAAAGTAGTTCCTTTTGAGGTGGAAAGGCATCCAATGAAATAACATCTACCACCCAAGGACCGGCGGCATTCACAACGAGTGATGTTTTTATTTCAAAAATATCACCTGATATGGTGTCTTCGAAACAAACGGCCCTAATAGAGCGATTTTCATCTGGCTTTATTTGATTAACTTTTGCATAATTAAGACACATTGCATCTTTATTCAACGCTGATTGAATAAGCGTCCAGGTTAATCTATGATCATCGGTTTGGTATTCTGCATATAAAAAGGAGCCCAATAACTGTTTTAAAGGCAATAATGGCTCCAAACTTTTAGTTTTTTCTTTAGAATGGTAAGAGAATGAATCTACTTTACCCACCCCAGCCAGGGTATCATAAACAGTGAGAGCTAACGCAGCCATAATCCTGCTTAACGAGCCATTTTCATAGATTGGAAGAAGCATTTTTTCAGGCCTTACAAGAAATCTGGCTATATTATGAACAATGGCTCTTTCTCTGCCTACCTCATATACCTGTTTAAATTTTAATTGTTTTAAATACCTTAATCCCCCATGAATTAATTTAGTGCTTTTGCTACTTGTTCCAGAGGCGAAATCATTTTGTTCCAACAATAACACCTTTAAACCTCTTAATGTGGCGTCCCACGCAATGCCAGCACCTGTTATTCCTCCGCCTATAACTACTAAATCAAATGGAGTATTTAGAATTTGATTTATGTAATCATTTCTTTTGGGGATCGAATTAAAAGGCATAATTAAAAAATAAAACTGTAAAATGATACGGCAATGATCGCACCTATTACCGGACCAACCACAGGAATCCATGCATAAGACCAATCTGAATGACCTTTCCCTGGTATGGGTAATAAAAAGTGAGCTAATCTTGGACCAAAATCCCTGGCTGGATTAATGGCAAAGCCTGTTGTACCTCCAAATGAGAGTCCAATAGCAACGATCAATCCTCCTACAGCAAAGGGTTTTAGCCCTTGCGTAAACTCATTAGCTCCGATATATAACAAACCCAAAATCAGGAAAAAAGTACCTATAATCTCACTTATAAGATTTGGAATGGTTGCCTTGATGGCAGGCCCAGTACAAAAAACACCTTTTATGCTATCAGGAGATTCTGTAACTTTCCAATGTGGCCAATAGTGAACAACAACCATACAAGCTCCGGTAAAACATCCTAAAACCTGGGCTAAAATATAGCCGGGTACATCGGACCAGGGAAAACTTCCCTGAATGGCTAAGGCAATAGTTACCGTAGGATTAAGATGAGCACCGCTGATATCACCTACCGCATAAATTCCTAAAGTCACTCCCAATCCCCAGGCCAGACAAATAATCAACCAATTGGAACCATTAGAAATGGTAGATTTTAAACTCGAACCGGCACATACTCCAGCACCAAAACTAATTACAATAGCAGATCCGATAAATTCGGCTAAAAAAGGTGTCATAAAATTAATTTTTAAGAATAATATTCTAAAAATAATAAATTTAACCTACATAAAGACTAAAATTTATGCTTTTTATAAAATGAAATTAAACCTAACGTTGAGCCATCATGTTTTGATACCGTTTCGGAAGAGGTTAATTCAGGAAGTATATTGTTGGCCAATTGTTTTCCGAGTTCAACGCCCCACTGATCAAAGCTATAAACATTCCAAATAACGCCTTGAACAAAGATTTTATGTTCATAAAGAGCTATAAGTCTTCCAAGGTTGAATGGGGTTAATTCGTCTATCAGGATAGTGTTTGACGGTTTATTTCCTTCAAATACTTTATAGGGTAATAACTTTTTAATAGCATCCTGGGATAATCCAGCTTTTTGCAATTCCATTTCGGCAATTTCAGGAGATTTTCCATTCAACAAAGCTTCTGTTTGAGCGAAAAAATTACTCATTAATTTTTCATGATGGTCACTTAGTTGATGTTTCGGCTTAGCGGCGGCAATAAAATCGCAAGGAATAAAACCTGTACCTTGATGTAAAAGCTGGTAAAAAGCGTGCTGTCCATTGGTACCTGGTTCACCCCATATCACTGGTCCGGTAGCGTAATTTACTCTTTCGCCATTTCTATCTATAGATTTGCCATTACTTTCCATATTTCCTTGTTGGAAATAGGCAGCAAATCTGTGTAGGTATTGATCATAAGGTAAAATAGCTTCCGATTGGGCGCCCATAAAATTAACATACCAAATGCCAATCAAAGCTAATATAACAGGCATATTTTTTTCGGGTTTCTCCGTTCTAAAATGTTCATCCATCCAATGGAAACCCTTGAGTAAGGACTCAAAAACCTCATATCCTAGGTATAAACAAATAGACAGCCCTATAGCACTGGTCAATGAATATCTACCCCCAACCCAGTCCCAAAAAATAAACATATTTTCAGCGTCAATACCAAAATCAGTAACCGCCTTTTCGTTCGTAGATAACGCAACAAAATGTTTTGCAACGTACTTGCTATCTTTTGCCGCTGTAAGAAACCAATCTCTGGCCGAGAAAGCGTTAGTCATGGTTTCTTGGGTGGTAAATGTTTTTGATGCCACAAGAAATAATGTTTCCTCTGGATTGAGTTTTTTTAGTGTTTCAACCAAATGGCTGGCATCGATATTTGAAACAAAATAAACGTCAATAGCCGGATCTGCATAAGACTTTAGCGCTTCACAAACCATTAAAGGCCCTAAGTCGGAGCCACCGATACCTATATTAACAATATTTTTAATTTTTTTACCTGTAAAACCCTTCCAATTTCCGTTCCTAACCTCCGTTGAGAATTTTTTCATTTTCAACTTCACCTGTTCAATATCTGACATGATATTATGACCTTCCAGGTTAACTTCGCTATTTGACGGTTTTCTTAGTGCTGTATGAAGAACAGCTCTATTTTCAGTTACATTAATTTTCGAGCCATTATACATGGCATCAATTGCTTGTTGGAGGCCACATTCTACGGCTAATTTTTGTAGATTATTAAAAATTTCAGTGTTAAGGATATTTTTAGAGTAATCTAAAAGAAAACCTTCTTTTTCGATAGAAAACTGCTCGAATCGATTTGGATTTTCTTGAAATAAACCAGACATTTTTAATGATTTGGCTTGCTCAGCCAATTGTTCTAACTTAGACCAGGAATTGGTAAGCGTAGGATTTTGATTGGGTAACATAATTAGTCTTTTAAAAGCGGTTTAATCGCATCAATGGGTATCAAAAGTTCCGTTGTGCCCAGGACATAAGGACCTATTTCGTAAGCATTATATACAATATAAAGACCTTGTGCTAATAAGGCGAAATTTTTTGGTAGAGGCCATTCATTTGAATAAAATCCTTTGTCAGTTAAATTAACTGCATCTGAAAGATTTCTTTTTCTTCTAAACTCTTGTACTATTAAACTTTTAAGTGATTTCTTGTCTTTTAAAATATCCGAAAAAATCACCTTTTTCCCAGTGTCGGGATTAAAAGTTAAGATACTTATATCATTTAATGGGTGGGCACCTCCCGTATAAATGTTAGTATTCAATAATATGGACAAACTGTTTTCATTATTTTCAAGAATGTCAAAATTGATTTTTAAACTCCATATTTGAGGAAAATCGACTTCTTTACTGAAACTTCTATGTTGTGAAATAAAGGAATCTATTTTAGTTGGAATATCCTGAAGGGAATTTAAATCAGGAGGAAGATTCTCCATGATCATGGATAACTCTTTTAAAATACTTTGATTCATTAAATCCGCTGATGGATGATCTAAAATAAATGGAACTTTGATTTCAACTTCAGCACATGAAATTAAAGAATCAGGACAAGGTGTTGATTTTGAACTAAATTTCTTTGTAGTAACAGGTATGACAGGACTTTCATTTCTTTCATCACTAGGTTTATTCTGGCAGGCAAAAAGGAAAAAACAAAAAGGTAAGATTAATAAATAAGAAGATGACATAAGGGTAAAAATTTTCAGCGGCGAAAAATAGGGAGAATCTTTATCAATGCCTACTTAATTTAAAGATATATAAAAACGGAAGTAATATTAGGAATTTATAAACGACTATGTTTATATTTAGCATTCAATTTTCAGAAAATTAAAAGACATTCTACATTATGGAATTAATTAAAGATACCGCTCAGTTTGAAGAAATATACCATAAGAGTTGTCATCTACCTGAGTTGTTTTGGGAGGAAATAGCCTCTGGTTTTACCTGGAAGAAACGTTGGGACAAGGTTTTATCCTGGAATTTCACTGAGCCAAACGTCCAGTGGTTTGTAAATGGTAAAATGAATATTACTGAAAATTGCCTAGACAGACATTTGCCTGAGAAAGCCGAGCAAATTGCTTTTTATTGGGAACCCAATTCTCCTGATAAATCACCAAGATCATTTACCTACCTTTCTTTATATCAAGAGGTTAATAAGGTGGCCAATAGTTTAAAACAATATGGCATAAAAAAAGGGGATAGAATTTGTTTTTATATGCCCATGGTGCCGGAATTAGCTATTGCTATTTTAGCGTGTGCAAGAATTGGTGCCATACATTCTGTGGTTTTTGCTGGCTTTTCAGCACAATCTCTGGCAGACAGAATAGAAGATTCTCAATGTAAAATGGTTATTTGTTCCGATTTTAATGATCGGGGTGCAAAACATATTGCCGTAAAACAAGTCGTTGATGATGCTTTGTTATTACCAGGTTGTCAATGTGTAGAAAACGTACTCGTTTATAAAAATACAGGAGATGAGGTGAAATGGTATCCGGCACGCGACCTTTGGTGGCATGATGTAGTGCCTTCTCAATCAGATGTGTGTGAGGCTGAAGCCATGGATTCTGAAGACATGCTTTTTATTTTATATACTTCAGGTTCAACAGGTAAACCCAAAGGGGTCGTTCATACCTGTGGTGGTTTTATGGTTTATACTGCTTATTCCTTCAAACAAGTGTTTCAAATAAATGATAACGATTTGTATTGGTGTACCGCGGATATTGGTTGGATAACAGGACATTCTTATATTGTTTATGGGCCCCTCCTTGTAGGTGCTACCTCTCTCATGTTTGAAGGTGTTCCAACTTATCCAGATGCAGGAAGATTCTGGGAGATTTGTGACAAATATAAAGTTACTCATTTTTATACGGCACCAACAGCCATCCGAGCGTTAATGGCTTACGGAAATTCTTTTGTAGATAAATATGAGTTAACAAGTCTGAAAGTTTTGGGAAGTGTAGGCGAACCAATCAACGAAGAAGCATGGCATTGGTACAACGAAAAAGTTGGAAAAAATAGATGCCCTATCGTTGATACCTGGTGGCAAACGGAAACGGGTGGTATTATGATTTCTACTTTAGCTGGTATTACCCCCTCTATTCCAAGTTATGCTACTAAACCATTACCGGGAATTCAGCCGGTTCTATTGTCTGCGGACGGAGTTGAACTGGAAGGAAATGAGGTGGAAGGGTTATTATGTATCAAGTTTCCCTGGCCTTCCATTCTTAGAACAACCTACGGCGATCATGAAAGGTGTAGACAAACCTATTTTTCCCTGTATCCAGGGTACTATTTTACCGGTGATGGTGCAAAACGGGATAAAGACGGAAATTACCGAATTATTGGAAGAGTTGATGATGTCATAAATGTATCAGGTCATAGGTTAGGTACGGCAGAGGTAGAAAATGCCATAAATCGTCATCCTCATGTAGTGGAATCAGCCGTGGTTGGCTTTCCTCATGATATTAAAGGACAGGGAATTTATGCTTATGTAATACCTGTAGATTTTAATATCGATGAAGCTATTTTGAAAAAGGAAATTGCAGAGGTAGTTGCCAAACAAATTGGTGCCATTGCAAAGCCTGATAAAATTCAATTGGTTTCTGGACTTCCTAAAACCCGGTCAGGTAAAATCATGAGAAGAATTTTACGAAAAGTGGCCGGTGGAGAAACAGAAGGTTTCGGAGATGTAAGCACGCTGCTAAATCCAGAAATTGTTGAAGAAATTAAAGACGGAGCCGTGTAATTTTATAGAAATGACTTATTATGCTTGGAAATATTCCGTCGAGAAAAAAAATCAGATATCCGATTGGTGAAAGGTTATTAGCCTATCTGTCTTACTATAATAGAGTAAGCAAACTTCCTCTTCAATATAGCGATTTACTTCGATACGAAGCCACGATTCCAGTGATGGGGCAAAATGATAAAGACACGGGCTGGGAATCTGTTTTTTATCATGAATCAGCTCAAACTGAAATTTATAATGGCCTCAAACTTATTTATGCCCTGTTAAAAACAGGTGGCGATATAAGTGTGATGGATCATTTAACCATTGCCAGAATTGATTTTTGTACCTTTGGAAATTCAAAGCCTTTTCGCATTAGAATTATTAATAGGCTGAATGATAATTACGACCATTTTTACGTCAAAATATCAGATGCATCAAGGGTTTATGGCTTAGAATTAGAATCTCTTCTTTCTCCAAATTTTTTCTACTATTTAATTGATGGTGAAACGCTTATAGAAGAACATATTGCAGGGATTCCAGGAGACGATTTTATCAATAGACGCTTAAATACTGATCTTTTTAATCAGATAAGAATTATCAAGGAATTTGTAAAATTTAACGAAAGGTGTTTTGCAAGGTTACTCGGTGACATGAGATCATATAATTACGTCGTAGATATTACGCCTGATATTGAAGGTAACCAATATAGGATGAGGGCCATAGACTTTGATCAACAAACTTTTGAAGGTTCAAAAAGATTCTATCAACCTCAATACTTCAAAGAAAATAACCCTATTATTACCCTTGGTATCAATAATATCGGGCCTGAGTCAGTTAAACAATATCAAATGGAGGAAAGAAGTCTTATTTCTGAAAGAATAAGAACTGAACAGGACAGAGTAAACAGTCTGTTTCGGATTTTTAGGATGGATGAAATTTCAACGAAAGATAAAACCAGACAACTAGGGAATGAATTGTTTCAATTACATGGTGATGTAGCATTTAAACAAGCAGTAACTATGGGTGAAATAACTCAGTTGCATTTAGAGAAAATACTAAATAAACCTGTAATTAACTGGCAATGACGTCCCATGAATTTTTATCACCAACGGAATGGTTAAGATATAAACGTCATTTACAATTACCTGGATTTGACGAAAATGCCCAAATGGCATTAAAAAAATCTACTGTTTTAGTCGTGGGTGCCGGTGGTCTTGGTTGTCCTATTCTTTTATATCTTGCAGCAGCAGGAATTGGCAAAATAGGGATAGTTGATTTTGATAATATTGAGATTGAAAATTTACACAGACAGATATTGTTTGATGAATCTGAAGTTGGCAGACCTAAAGCTATCGTAGCAGGAGAAAAAATTAAAAAACTTCATCCTTATGTCAATATTGAAGTATTTAATAAGGCCATTGATTATGAAAATGTCACATCGATAATTTCTGATTATGATGTCATTGTGGATGGTTCTGATAATTTTGCAACGAGATATT
>JBMLQR010000151.1:66097-68380 GCA_049241465.1 Saprospiraceae bacterium
ATTTCTGATTATGATGTCATTGTGGATGGTTCTGATAATTTTGCAACGAGATATTTACTAAATGATGCTTGTGTTATCATGGATAAACCATATATCTATGGTGCTGTTTTTCAGTATGAAGGTCAGGTTTCAAGCTTTAATGTACTTTTAGACAACAAAAGGAGTTGTAATTACAGGAATATATATCCAGAACCACCAGAAACAGGTGTTATACCTTCTTGTGCAGAAGGCGGAGTTTTGGGAGTATTACCTGGAATCATAGGCTGTGTTCAAGCATTGGAGGTAATAAAGCTAATCACAGGTTTGGGGGAACTTATTGTAAATTCAACCTGGATTTTTGATGCATTATCTATGGATAGTCATAAAATCTATGTAACTGAACCTATTCCATTCATAATTAATGAAATTATACCCATCCAAAACTATTGCATTCCTTCAGTCATTAACGAAATTGAATATTCTGAACACTGGGAACAAAACCTCAACAATTTTCAATTAATTGATGTACGAACTGAAGAAGAGAGGCGTCGAAAGAACATTGGCGGTATTCATATCCCATTATCTGAAATAAAGGAAGAGTACCACAAAATAATCTGCAAAGAAAAAGATGTAATTTTTTACTGTCATACAGGTCGGAGAAGCAAACAAGCTGCACAAATTTTTCAACAACTAACAGATGGCAAGAAAAAAGTTTACTCTCTTAAAGGCGGTTTAGAAGCATTAAAAAATCAAAGCTTTAATTTTTAGCAAAAAGAACCAATAAATGCCTCATTGTATCTTTAAGGTTCTTTCTATCCACAATAAAATCCAGGAAACCCTTTTCAAGCAAAAACTCTGCTGTTTGAAATCCTTCAGGAAGTTCTCGTTTAATAGTTTCTTTAATAACCCTTGGACCGGCAAAACCAATCAAGCATTCCGGTTCTGCCATATTTATATCACCGAGCATAGCGAATGATGCCGTAACTCCGCCTGTAGTTGGGTCCGTCATCAAACTAAAAAATGGATAGCCAGCACGGGCAAGCAGGGTAAGTTTTGCTGAAGTTTTAGCCATTTGCATGAGAGAATAAGCTGATTCCATCATACGGGCCCCCCCAGATTTACTAATAATCAACAATGGACACCTTGAAGCAATAGCCGAATCAATAGCACGAGAAATACGTTCGCCAACGACTGAACCCATAGATCCACCAATGAAACTAAAATCCATACAGGCAATGACTAATTTATTGCCGTCAATATCACCTAGTGCCACTGTAATAGCATCAGAAACACTATTTTTCTTATAAGCTTCTTCTAATCTTTGAGGATAAGATTTTACATCTTCAAAAGAAAGAGCATCTTTCGATTTTAATTCTTCGTGTAAAAGTTGATATTCTGCATCGAAAATAATGTCAAAATAATCATCGGAACCAATTCTGGTATGGTAATTACATTTAGGACATTTATGGAAATTCTCTCTAAGCTCCTTTGCAGTAGAGGTTTCTTTACAACGGTCGCATTTATACCAAAGTCCCTCCGGTGCTTCCTTCTTATTTCTAGTGGCAGTTTGTATGCCTTCCTTCAATCTTTTGAACCAACTCATAAATCATTAATTAAACCCGGAAGAAAATTAAAACGATGCAAATTTATACAAAATTCCCATTATTCAACATAACTAGTACTTTTCACCGCGGCAATAAAAGCCTTTACACCCTCTAAAGGGGTATCTGGATAAACGCCATGACCTAAATTAGCAATATGGTTTCGTCCAAATTCCCTACACATTTTAACCGTTTCATCGAAAACATGCTGAGGTGTGGCATAAAGCAGGCAAGGATCCATATTTCCTTGTAAGACAGTATCTTCGCCCAACCATTCACGCACCTTTAGTGGAGAAATATTCCAATCAATGCCAATTACCGCAGGCTTGATTGCAGCAATGTCTTGTAATTGAAGCATTGCACCTTTAGCAAAAATAGTAAGAGGAACTTCAGGAATGGCTTCTTTTATTCGTTGCATATACGGCAAAGAAAAAGTATTAAATTGCTCCATACTCAAAAGGCCGGCCCAGGAATCAAACAATTGAAGAGTTTGAACGCCCGCCTTAACTTGATTCCTTAAATAATGAATGGTACTATCCGTAATTTTATCCAATAAATAATGAGACAATTTGGGTTCGGCATAAAGAAATTTTTTGGCCACAGAAAAGGTCTTACTACCCTTTCCCTCTATCATATAGGCCAATATTGTCCATGGCGCCCCGGCAAAACCTATTAAAGGAATGTTTTCAGGAATATATTTATT
>JBMLQR010000152.1:0-4150 GCA_049241465.1 Saprospiraceae bacterium
CTAAATTAGGTTTAGTTGATTCCGACGGACATTTACTTAGACGAGTTAATTTTTCCACTAATCCTCTATTGAGTTTTGCAGATTACCAACTACTTTTAACCAGTGCTTTGGTGGAAGTTACCCACGACATTCCAAGGGAGGACTTACTTGGTGTTGGAATGGGGGTGCCAGGTGCCAACAGCAAAACAGGTAGCATTCCGGAAGCTGCCAATATCCCATTTTTAACGGAAATTCCTCTACAAAGTGTCTTGACAAAGCAATGGAACTTACCTGTTTTTGTCGCTAAAGATGCTAACGCCGCCGCTTTGGGTGAAATGTTGTTCGGTAGTGCCAAAGGTATGGATCATTTCATTTTACTTACTTTGGGTACTGGTTTGGGGTCCGGCTTAGTTATAAATGGAAAAGTTGTGTCAGGTTCTCATGGCTTAGCTGCTGAGTACGGTCATTCTGTTTTAGTGAAGAATGGTAGGTCGTGTAATTGCGGTCAACGGGGTTGCTTTGAAACCTATGTCTCCGCGACAGGTTTGAAAAGAACGGCTATTTCTTTGTTGGCAAAATCTAATCTGCAGAGTATTTTACGGGACATACCACCCAATCAGCTCGATGCACTAAAAATAGCGGAAGCATCAGAAAATGGAGATGAGATAGCTAAAATGGCTATTAAGAAAACCGCACAATGGCTAGGTTTGAAAATGGTCGATCTGATAGTGCTTACCGATCCCGAAGCTATTATCTTAGCGGGTGGCCTTTCTAAGATCGGAGATTATTTTCTACATACCGTAAGAGAATCATTAGATAAAAAGTTGTTGCCGATGTTCAATGGTAAAGTTAAAGTAGTATATTCAAGTTTGGGGAGCGATGATGCAGCTATTTTGGGTGCAGCCTCATTGGTAATGAATTTAAAAAACTAATATTGTTATATTTTAAGTTATTTTTCACTAATATTTTTTACTTATGATGAAGCATTTGTTCCTTTTTGGGATGCTTTTGAGTTGTTGCTCCATTGGAGCTTTAGCCCAAGCATCTATTCGGGGAACGGTGACTAGTTCAGATGGAGAACCTATTATCGGTGCCAATGTCATCGAATTAGGTTCTAACAACGGAACGGTCACTGATCTTGACGGCAATTACCAATTAAAAGTTGGGGTTAATGCCATACTGGAATTCACTTACACGGGATATGTTTCCCAGAAATTTACTGTGGGTACTCAAACAATCATTAATGTTACCATGACAGAAGGTGTGGCACTGAGCGAAATCGTGGTTACCGCCTTAGGTATTTCCCGGGAAAAGAAATCCTTGACTTATGCTGCACAAACTATTCAGGGAGGTCAGCTAACCCAGGTTAGAGATGCTAACTTTGCTAATACTTTACAAGGTAAAGTAGCAGGATTAGTTGTTACCAATGCTTCATCTGGTGTAGGTGGTGCCACTCGTGTAAATCTTAGGGGTAATCGCTCTATTCAAAGTAGTAATAATGCACTCTTTGTCATCGATGGTGTTCCCGTGGATAACTCAACGCCAGGACAAGTGGGTAACGATTTCGGTGGTTACAATGGAAGTGACGGTGTTGCAAATATTAATCCTGATGATATTGAATCCATCAGTGTTTTAAAAGGTGCCGCCGCATCAGTACTTTACGGAAGCCGAGCCGCAAATGGTGTTATTTTAATAACAACTAAAAAGGGTGGTGCCGGAGCTATTACTGTCGATGTAAATTCAGGGGCTCAATTTGATGCTCCTCTAACTTTGCCTTATTTACAAAATGAATACGGGCAGGGAAATGGGGGTGTTTTTGGTGCCAGAGCAAGTGGTAGCTGGGGACCAAAAATGAATAATCAAGCGGTAACTGATTGGACAGGGAAGTCTCAGAATATGACACCTCAACCAAATAATATTTCTGATTTTTTTCAATTGGGTTCTTCATTTAATAATTCTGTGGGTATTAAAGGTGGTACAGATAAAGTACAATCTTATTTTTCATTCACTAATAATCAGGCAGCAGGTGTTGTGCCAGGAAATACCCTCGACAGAAATACCGTTAATTTGAGGATTTCTACTAACTTAAGTAAGAAGTTTTCTACCGATGCTAAAGTTACTTATGTGAATCAAATCCTGAATAATAAATTAAGGTCAGGGGAAGAGAGTTCTGAAGTTATGAATCTTTATAAAACGCCAAGAAGTGTTCGTAATGTGGATATGCAAAATTACGAGTCTGCATCGGGCGCACCAAATTATTGGACTTCTTCCTCCATTTACATGAATCCTTATTGGACGATAAACAGAACTTCTGCCGATGAGGAAAGAACGAGAACCACAGGCCTGGTTTCTGCTACCTACAACATAAATGACGATATGAAGGTGTTGGCCAGAGTGAGTTTGGATCAATATACAGACAGGGGGGAAAATACTTTTTATAATAATACCTTACTTTTTGCACAAGCAGGGGGTTCTTTCCAAAAGTATTTCAGACAGGTTCAGGAAAGGAATGCTGAGCTTTTGCTTATTGGTAATAAAAAAATCAATAGTAATCTTAAACTTTCCTATACTTTCGGTATAGCCGATTTAGCAAGAAAATCAGATTTTACACAAACTAGTGCCAATGGACTTTTAGTGCCAAATAAATTTGACCTTGGTTTTGCCAGGACTCTTTCTGTAGGTACTGGATTCGTTGAAAGAGATCTTCAATCCGTTTTTGGTTCCGTTCAGGTTAGTTTGAAAGATTATTTATACCTTGATGTAACGACCAGAAATGATTGGTCTTCGACTCTACCAGCGCCACATTCCTATTTTTATCCATCCTTAGGTCTTACCGCTGTATTATCAGATATGATTGAATTACCTTCTTTCGTAAGCTTCGCAAAATTAAGAGGTTCTTATACCCGAGTGGGTAACGATGCAGCTCCTTATTTGTTGACCCAAACCTATAGCTTTAGCCAAGGTGGTATTGGTGGATTTATTAACAGGGACGGCACTCAAGCCATTGGTGATTTGAAGCCAGAACTTACTACCTCTGTTGAATTTGGTTTTGATGGTCGCTTTTTTGATAACCGTATTGGTCTGGATGTCACCTTTTACAGGACTAATTCTGTAAACCAATTGTTAAGTCTTCCTTTGGCTCCCGCTTCGGGATTTTCAAATCAGTATATCAATGCCGGAGATATCCAAAATTCAGGTGTTGAATTAACTTTAACGGGTTCTCCTGTTAAGAAAGATGATTTTTCCTGGGATATTACCCTGAATTATGCCAGAAACGTGAATACAATTGTTTCTTTGCATCCGGATATTAAACAAACTTTCCTTTCAAGTGGATATGGCAGAACTGCTGGTGTTTTAGTTAAGGAAGGAGGTGCTTATGGCGATTTATATGCTGATGGATGGGCTCAGGCACCAGATGGAAAGTTTATTATGGATGCATCTGGTAAACCTGTGTTAACTGCTACACAAGAATTTTTAGGCAATTTTAATCCTAAATTCACATTGGGATTAAATAATGCCTTCTCTTTTGGAAAAATGAGTGTGAATATATTAATTGATGCCAGAATTGGTGGCGTTATGACTTCTGGTTCTGATGCAAATCTTGCTTTTGACGGCAATGCAGCATATACTACAGCATATAGAGAAGGAGGTTGGGTTATACCTGGTGTTGTTAAGAACGGCGAAAGTTATACCCCCAATACTACACCTATTAATGCTGAGACTTTTTGGACTACCGTTTCTAACGGACGATACTCATGGGGACAGTTATTCACTTACGATGCGACCAATGTCCGTATTCGTGAAGCTGCTGTTGGTTATGATTTTACGGTCAATAATAGTTTTGTAAAAAAGGCTAAATTATCGATTGTTGCCAGAAATTTGTTTTTCCTGGCTAAAGGAAATGCCATTATGGATATACCTGGTGTACCAACCAGGAAAATGTGGTTTGACCCGGACGTGAATCTTGGCGCAGGTAACTATCAAGGTATTGAATATGGTACTTTACCTTCAGCCCGCAGTATTGGCTTGAATCTTAATCTTTCTTTCTAAATCAAATGTTCATGAATATGTTTATCAAAAATTACCGCGTGGCCGTACTTAGTATGCTGACTGCCATCGTAGTGTCGGTGAGCTCGTGTACGCAGGATTTTGAAGAGCTTAATACGGACAA
>JBMLQR010000153.1:0-3126 GCA_049241465.1 Saprospiraceae bacterium
GGATTGGCGATAATCATGGGAATCTATTTTAATTCAAGGCAAGATAGGCTATTTATGCATCATCTGGGAAGACAAAAAACCAAGAATTCCGATGTATTAGAGAATATGGGGAAAGCCCTAAAATATATTGGGGGAATTTGTGCCGCCAGGGGCTAAAAGGTAATTTGAGCCCATTTTTGCCGCCAGGGGCATGATAGTGTATAGACGTGTGACCCCGAGGGGGTCAGGCATGAAAAAGGTAAACTTTTTTTAGGACAGGTCACTTTTTTTTATATCTGTAATCCACTATCACATCACCTGCATATAATTGATCGTTTTTGATTCTAAATTTAAGATTTGCCGGAACAAGAACCAACATGGTTGATGACTGTCTGGAAATAGGAAATGAAACTATTTTTGCCAACATAAAGTTTCCGCCAATATTTCAACTTCCACAAAAAGGTGATAAATGTCATCAACCGTTTTAAGAACTAATTGAAATTATATCTTAACTTTGGTTTTATTCTACATTATATTCAATTTATAATAAAGACCCAATGAAACATACATTTATAAAGCAATTCAAAGAGTTATCAAACGATCAGGTCGCTCTCGTGGGAGGCAAAAATGCTTCACTTGGAGAAATGTTTAATAGGCTTACTCCAAAAGGTATAAATATTCCTGATGGCTTTGCGACCACAGCAGAAGCCTATTGGTTATTCCTGGACGAAAATAACATCCGGGAAAGGCTTACCCTTTTGATGAATAAAATCGACCAGCACAACTTTTCAAATCTTCGTGAAATAGGCGCAGAAGCAAGAGCATTGGTACTAAATGCCGTTATTCCGCATCTGCTTGCCGATGAAATAAAATTAGCGTACAGACATTTGAATGCCAGTTATAATACTGAAATGGAAGTAGCGGTTAGAAGCAGTGCTACCGCTGAAGATTTACCAACTGCAAGTTTTGCAGGGCAACACGATTCATTTTTGAATATAAAAGGTGAAGAAGTTTTGCTCCATACCTGCCAGAAATGTTTTGCTTCATTATTTAACGATAGAGCTATCAAATACAGAATAAATAATGGATTTGAGCACATGCATGTTGCTCTGTCTGTTGGCGTTCAGCGTATGGTTCGATCCGATATAGCCTCTGCAGGAGTCGGTTTCACTATAGAGCCCGAAACTGGCTTTGAAAATATGATTTACCTTACAGGAAGTTGGGGTTTAGGCGAAAACGTGGTGCAGGGAGCTGTTAATCCGGACGAATTTTATATATTTAAACCATCTATTCGCAACGGAAATAAATCACTCGTTACGAAGAAATTAGGGAGCAAATCAAAAACTATGATTTATGCTCAGGGACAAAATGCATTGAATAAGAGCATAGAAAATATTGACACACCGATAGAAAAACAACTATTATTTGTACTATCTGATGCTGAAATTGAACTATTGGCTTCATGGTGTTTGAAAATAGAGGAACATTATAATATGCCTATGGATATTGAATGGGCAAAAGATGGAATGACCAATGAACTGTTTATTGTTCAGGCCAGACCTGAGACTATTCATAACAAAACCAGGAGTATATCCTTTAAAGAATATCGCTTAACAGAAAAAGGAAAGGTAATTACTATCGGCAAAGCCGTAGGAAGCAAAATAGTTTCAGGAGTAGCAAGGGTTTTGGAATCGCCTGCTGATGCACACAAATTGCAACCCGGCGAAATATTAGTTACAGATATAACCAATCCCGATTGGAACATAGTACTAAAAAAAGCGTCAGTTATTATTACAAATAAAGGCGGAAGAACAAGCCATGCCGCTATTGTTGCCCGTGAACTTGGCGTAGCAGCTGTGGTAGGAACAACGAATGCCACCGAAAAGATTATAGATGGTCAGTTCATCACCGTCTCTTGTGCAGAAGGTGATGAAGGAAGAATTTATGAAGGAAAATTGCATTGGGAGGAAAAAGAAATCAATCTTGTCAATACAAAAGTCCCAAAGACAAAAGCCATGTTTATATTGGCCGATCCCGATAAAGCTTTACAACTTTCATTTTATCCTAATCAGGGTGTAGGCTTAATGCGAATGGAATTTGTAATCAATAATTCTATTCAAATTCACCCCATGGCTTTAGTGAATTTCGATGCGTTAAAAGATGAAAAAGCAAAACAAGAAATAGAACGGCTCACGAAAAATCATCCCGACAAATCAGCATACTTTATTGATAAACTATCTCAGGCCATTGCCTTTGTAGCTGCAGCATTTCATCCAAAAGAGGTAATTGTCAGGATGAGCGATTTTAAAACTAATGAATACGCGAACTTGATTGGTGGCAAACAATTTGAACCCGATGAAGAAAACCCCATGCTTGGCTTCAGGGGAGCATCAAGGTATTACAGTCCTTTGTACAAGGAAGGTTTCCGCTTAGAATGTGAGGCAATTAAAACGGTCCGAAATCAAATGGGACTTACCAATGTAAAAGTCATGATACCATTTTGCAGAACCGTGGAAGAAGGTGAAAAAGTGGTGAAACTGATGGAAGATTTTGGATTAAAACAAGGGGATAACGGACTGGAAATATATGTGATGATTGAAATACCGAGCAATGTAATTCTCGCAGAAAAGTTTGCCAAAGTATTTGATGGATTCTCTATAGGTTCCAATGATTTAACACAACTTACCCTTGGTATTGACCGAGATTCGGCCATTATCAGCCATTTATTTGATGAGAATAACGAAGCGGTGAAATGGATGTTAAAAAATGTCATTGAAACAGCCAAAAAATGTGGGGTGAAAATTGGATTATGCGGACAAGCCCCAAGTGATTATCCTGAATTTGCTCAATTCCTTGTGGAGCAAGGGATAGATAGTATTTCGTTTAATCCGGACGCCTTGATAAATGGCATTGAGAATATCAATAAAGCGGAGACGAAATAAAGGTTCATATACTTATGAGGATAAAGTCAAAAAACCTTATACGAGCTATAAAAAGGAATTATCCCGGATTCAGTTGCCTTTTCAACGATTCTATTTCCATTTGTAAGGCTATATTTTTTTGAATTTCAACTTCTGAACGTTTTTTCTCTTTCTCGGTTCGTCTTTTCTGTAATTCAGTGCGCTTATTTGCGTTTTCCACTTGCTT
>JBMLQR010000154.1:0-1228 GCA_049241465.1 Saprospiraceae bacterium
ATAGGTAAATAGCTAAAATGGTTAAAAGACCTATACCATATCGAACGAATAATACCTTAAGAATACCATTAAATTGGTTTTTATCCAGGTTAAAACTTAAATAAATACCCAGTAAAAGTAAAACTAAGGGTTTATTTGCTTTAGCCAGCGTTGTTAATACGTCTTCTAAAATATTGGGTAGAGGAATATTACTTGAATTAAGTGTCAATCCAATTATCATCCCCAGCACGGGGGGTAAAAGAAGGACTTTTTTTAACATATTTAGTTTTCCTTTGGATGGAACCTCAGAAAAATGGTTTCCAATGGGGTACAATACGCCAAAAGCTAAAAAGGTATTCCCAATATCATACATAATGGCAAATAAAAGGGCTTTAGCACCCCATATAGATTCAATAAGAGGGAATCCAAATAGACCAACATTCCAGCCTCCTGAACCCATGGTTAAGACTCCCCGAATAGAATTTTTTTCCTTTTTAAAAAGAAAAAAAGCAATGGTAAGCATGATCGCTGAAATTCCTATAGCAAAGATAGGGATTAAAAATAACTGAAAATTCAAATCAATGTGAATGGTGGAGACAATCATTAAGGCAGGAAAAGTGGTATGCATGAGTAGGCGGGATAAAATTTTTCCTTCTTGCTCTTTGATAATACCTCCCGTTTTTAATAAAAAACCGGTGAAGATAAATGCTAGTGTGGTGATGAATGCCAAATTGACTTGTCCCATTTTTACCCATTATTGTTCATCCGAAAGGTAAGCCGCTTCGTCTAATAAATCTAATATTCCGGCATCTATATGAGCTTCAAATTTCCTGGGAAATTATTTTAATCTTTCAAACATACTTTCAAATATGTGTGCTTAGCGTTTATTTTGAAAAATTAAACAGCGATTTATATCTGATTTCTGCATTTCACGTCAAAACCCTGCTTTTTACGTCAATAATCAAGTTAATTCTACGATTGTATTTATGTTTGGCCTATTAAACTATTACTCCAGATGAACAGAAATCAACCCGTTAAAACATTAGTAGACAAAATATGGAATGACCAAAGCTACGGGGATTCAATAAAACAAAATCTGGCGTTCATTGATATCCTCCAGGAAAATAGGTTAGCCCTCTTTATGATTGGAAAATCTTATTTTTTTCTTTCGGATATCAAAGACGTTAATCTTAATAATTTTAGTAAGGGCACCATTGAAGTACTTGGTTATGAACCTGAAGAAATGTCT
>JBMLQR010000155.1:0-1093 GCA_049241465.1 Saprospiraceae bacterium
GTCAGATTTACCCTCATCATGATATCGATATTGTATTTTCATTTAGGTCAATACAAAATTTTGTGCCTTTTAAAAAATCAAGCCCTAAAAGTCCATCATAATCAGAGTATATGCCGTGAGCTATGAAATCATATACTTGAATAGGAAATTTTTCCACTATCAAGCCAAGTGATGAAAAAGAATTAAGCTCAAAAATTTTAGTGGTAATTATTCCCTTAGCAGTTTCGATTTCTACGTCACCTACACTGTCTTTTAAGTCATACCCTAATAAATATAAGGCATTACTGTCGATCGTTGTATTTGTTGCTCCGGTATCTAAAATCATTTTCAATTCAAACTTATAATCAATTTCTACAATAACTACAATTAGCCCCTCTTCTGATTCCCGTTTGAATTTATAGGTCATTTTACCATACGATTGAAAATCCCTGTAATTTTTCTGGCAGGTCGAAATGAACCAGTATAAATAATTGTGATTTTATCAAAGTCTAAGGTTTTGTCTCTTCCGATATAACAAACTTCTTTCTTGTCTTTACTATGAAATAAAGGAATACCAGAAATAACATCCATTTTACTTTCATCCAATATGGGATTCCCGAGTAAAACCCACTCGTCTGGATAAAGCACCTTAATATCCGAAATATTTATTGGATTCTCCATTTTATAATTGTCTTTACACTAATTTACGATTTTTTGTCTTTAATGCAAATATCTTATGTAGATGACCTACCATTCTTAGGTCAGCTTTCACCAAGAGCTAAGCTATTTTTCATTTAATCGTAATGAAATCTGCATTTTACGATTTGAATCTCGTCATCTATGACCCTGTAAATTAATCTGTGTTCATCGTCAATTCGTCTGGACCAGAAGCCAGCATAATTAAACCTCAATGGTTCAGGTCTTCCTATTCCTTCATAGGAGCTTCGGGATATATCTTTCAGTAACTCGTTGATTCTTATTAGTTTGTGTTTGTCATTCTTTTGCCAGAAAAGGTAATCTTCAAAAGACAATTCAGTAAAAACGAATTTCATTGATCTACCAGTTTTTTTATCATCTTCTTACCCGATCTCAGTGCCTCGATAGATTCATCCAA
>JBMLQR010000156.1:0-1663 GCA_049241465.1 Saprospiraceae bacterium
GGAATGGGGCAGGATTTTGAAGGGGAATTATCAAGATAAATAGATCATCTAAGACTATCAGTAAATGCACACTTAAGTTGTTAGGGTGTTTTGTATTCTCAGGCCTTTTTTTCTCCATTTCACTTTTAAAAAAAGGACAATATTTTCATATTTCACTCAATTTGGGGGTCCTTTTGGAACAAATTCCTTTGAATTCTGAGAATTCAAAGGAATTGGAGGCTGTGATTTTAGGTTTTACCTATTAATGCATCCACATTTGTGCTTTATCATATTTCAAAAAAAATAAAATGACAATTAGAATTTTACTATTTACAATGCTCCCTATTTTGTGTATTGCACAGGTAAGCCCCAAAGAGGATATTTTGAGTAATAACAACCCATCCATTGAAAGGGGAAATTTGACTACAAAACGTAATGCCATGTATAATCTGGAAGAGATTAAGGTACGCTGGAAGAAGGCAGCCCTGGAAAATTGTTCTGGGGTTCCGTGTGTGGTTGCACCTTCCTTTACCTGCGGTACCTCTACCGTTTCAGACTTTGATGGAAACGCCTATAATACGGTTGCTATTGGCACCCAATGCTGGACGACGACAAATTTAAAGGTTACCAAGTATAATGATGGTACTGATATTCCATTAGACGCCTCAGGAGGACCATTAGGAAATGGTTCCGGCGAAACATGGTCTGGTCTGAGTACTGGAGCAAGGACTGTTATTGATAATAACAATGTTAATATAGGAACTTACGGCTATCTATATAATTGGTTTACTGTCAGTGATAGTAGGGGACTTTGTCCAAATGGTTGGCATGTTTCCACTTCCTCAGATTGGTTTAAGTTAGCAAAATCTATTGACCCAGGGGCAGATACACTATTTGCATCATATATTGTAAGTACAACGGCAGGGGAAAAATTAAAATCCACAGGAAATTGGTTGAGTAATAATGGTACTGATAATTATGGTTTCTCTGGCCAACCAGGAGGTTACCGTTATGATGATGGTGATTTTACTTATAGTTCTCGTCTTGAATCTGCTATTTTTTGGTCATCTACATTAAGGTTAGGTTCTTCTATTCAGTTTTATCTTTCTGATTTCAATGCTGGAAAAAACAATTTAAGTAGTGTTACTGACAATCCAAAAATAGGATGTTCAATTCGCTGCGTAAAGAATTAACCTGTTTTTTAATAAATAGAGTTATGATTGTTGAATTCAGTCATTAATTCTTAAAACTTGTAGTTTCAGTAATACTCAGAACTATCCTTACTTTTGGAGTATTACGAGAGACAATAGAGGCTAAAACGCAGGGTATGTAACATGATATTCTATTCAGACTGAATGAACGGGGGTAGTTGTAAGAGGAGAAAGAATAAACAGTTCATTACCTAAAAAATTAACTTTTTCTATTTTTAGTATTAAATCTAAATAAATTAAAGGTTATAGATATAAAACAAACAAAAAAAAGTACCCAAATGAGCCTCAAATGGTTTATTTGGGTATTTTTTTACCCAGAATTTAACCCACCCAAATAAAATTTGTGGCAGGATTGTGGCAGGATTGTATAAAATGAAAGGAATTATATAAAAAATACAATTTTAACTTATTAATAATTAATAAGTTAAAATTGTATTTAGGAGAGATTTACTAATCTTGGGTAGAAACTATGG
>JBMLQR010000157.1:0-3619 GCA_049241465.1 Saprospiraceae bacterium
CAAATGACCATTGCACCTGAACCGAAGACGTCCTCTGTAATCCTGAAAATCCTGAAAATCCTGATTCAAAACCAGGTGAAAGCGTGCGAATATTACATTGAAACCTGTCGGGGAGAAGACGCGAGGCATCGCGTCTCTACATTATGACATTCTGCCGTCAGGGGGTCAGGTATGAAATGGGGATTTTTTTTAGGATAGGTCAGATAAACTATTTTTAGGTCAGAATGGCATTCGCTCCTACATAGCATATAAAATAATCTCCTTGTTGTCAACAACATGTACTTCCCGACGGATGCGGTCTTCCCAGGATAATTCTGCAGCGCTTTTCTTTTCGAGAAATACCATATATCCTGTTTTTTGACCCAATCGGTCCAAGTAACGGGCTAATTGTTGAATACCGTGGGGTTCGGAACGCGCGTCGTGATGCATTTTTATTTCTATCGTAATGACCTGTGATTTCCAGAAAATGACTAAATCTGTCCGTCCATTTCCCGTTGCCATTTCTCTTTCGATGCGTCCTCCCCCATTGATAATCCGTTGCAAAAAAGCCATTAAAAATAATTGATGTCCCGCTTCTTTATATTTATATCTATCTATCCATGATTCTGAATTCCATCGATAAAAATCTGTAAATGCGTCCAGTAATTTGTCCATATTCAGCGAACCGTCCGTATTTAGGTACCAAATCGTTTGGGCTATGTCCTGATTGATGCTTACTGAAAAGCCTATGGTCAGAATGCGAGTTATGATTTCTCTATATATCGGATTGGCAAATTGAATAGGATTACCTGTGCTGATAATGCCCAAGTCGCGGCAATAACGGATAGCATCATCCGCTCCATCAAAAGCGGGGGAATCACCCGTGATGATACTCATAATAATAGGTCGAACCCGAGGATCATCTATCTTGTCCGCCAGGCTGTCCAGGTGCGTTTGACGCTGTTCTATAAGCCGCTCCTTGGCCAGCTCAATCAAGTCAAGGGTAATTTCTTGGGTGTAATCATTCTTTAAAATTTTCATTACCACCTCATTGGCCAGCGCGTTAGTAAGCCAGGGCTGTCCACCCGAATAGGCATATAACTTTTCTAAGACCTCTTCTGAAAAAACCTGACCAGTATCTTGGGTATGTTGGTTCAATAATCCACGTACCTCTTCTTTTGAAAAAACAGGTAGAAAAAAGGACTCTGCTTTTATGTTAAAAGGCGACCCTGAACCTATTGACGGATTATCTGCCCGGGCACGCATGCGAAAATCACGTATATCTCTTAGTCCTACCAAGGCAATAGATTGAGGGAAATGTTTAGGTCTGGTTTGAAAACCGTCTCGTAATTGACGTAAAGTAGAAATGAGCACGTCGTCATAAAGTGCGTCCACCTCATCAAGTAACAAAACCAAAGGTTTATCCAGTGTGTCACACCAATCGGTCAGATAATCACCCAACATTGATGGGCCGGAAATATAATTTGCAATATCCGGAGGTAGATGGTCTGTACCAATAAACAACTTAGACGTTTTAGCTAAGGCCTTTATAAAATTGATATTCGCCGTTTCCACGGAGATACTGTTATAACCCGCTGATTCCAATGAACATACCACAGATACATAATTCCCTTCCTTATTCAAACGATGAGCCAGAGCGTGCAAAAAAGTGGTTTTACCTGTTTGCCGGGGTGCATGAATGAGGAAGTATTGCTTCGAATGTATCAAGTGCAATACATTCTCATACATGTTCCTAAACGGATCTACCATGTAGTGATCTTCTGCATTACACAACCCCGTAGTATTAAAGAATCTTCTCATTTTCCAAAGATACGCCTTTTTGGTGTAGGGCGTGCTATCAAGTTGAGGCGGTGGTTGGGAAAACAAAATGCTATCCAAAATAGGAAACTGCTTCTTGTCTGAACTGTGATTTTTTTGATTACTATGATACCAGACTGGATTTAATTAAATGATACCTTTCGGGAAGAAGACAATGCGTGCGTAACGCAACGGTGAAAAGAAGGGTATTATAATAATTGTCTACAAATGACCATTGCACCTGAACCGAAGACGTCCTCTGTAATCCTAAAAATCCTGATTCAAAACCAGGTGAAAGCGGGAGAATATTACATTGAAACCTGTCGGGGAGAAGACGCGAGCATCACGTTTCTACAGGGCGGTATCCCAACTGGTCAGAAAGGTCTGATAATGGCCAGACGTCCTACATCACATAGGGGCATAGCCCCGCCATCTTCGTAACAAGTCATCGACAGTTCATAATGTAACTATAATAAAACTAAACCCTCCCAAAAATCTCCCCTCAACCCAATATTTGCTGAAACAAAGGCAAAAATTCCTTTATTTGAGGATCATCCAGGCTAAAGGGTATATCCGATTTGGGTAGCTCTTGTTTTGATTTGGACACTCTTTCCCAAATGTCTTGTTTTGCACTAACGGTAAATAGTGAAAAGGTGCGTCTGAGCAGGGGCAGGACTTCAGGGAAATGGTCTTCTTTAATATCCATAATCCATTGGTTGATTAAATCAAACATTTCCTGCTGATATTGCAATAAATACACTCCTCTTTTGAAAAAGCCTTCCAACCAGGCGCCTACTTGCAAAGGTTCATTCCCTTTTGAAAAAATCAAGGTCATTTTTGCCAGAATAAAATCTATGTCTAATCTATCTCTTTCGAGTAAAAGTCTCATTACCAATCCATTAATCCTCATATTTACACCGTCTAACTGAGCTGTAGTCAAAAGAGCATTTTCCCAAAGAGAAACAAATTCATTTCCCTCCAATAGATAAATAGCGGCATGTGCATCGGACATTTGCTGCTCCATTATTTCCGCCGGCTCGTCGCCCAATTGATACGTTGCCTGGGGAAGACCTGAACAAATAGCTGGAATGATGGTATTCAGCCATTGGTGCAATTTTTCCGGATAAACTGTTCGGTGGCTCGGATACCGCATAATTTTCACTAAAATAGGCAGCGATTGCAAAAATTGGGAAATATCAGGAATGTCCACAGCCAGGGACCGCATTTTCAAAGAAAGAGTATCCACTAAGTTGTCAATGCCTGCAAGCATACATTTTTCCAAATAATGCACCAGCGTCAAAGTATCTGAAGCATTTTGTATAGCCGCCTCCATCTTCTTCTCAGCTGCCCCTGCAATCGTATTTCCCCACATACCTTTATCAATCAATTCAATGGTATAAATGGGCCTCCATTTTAATCGCCAATTTTCATGAAAACCTCCTTTCACCTGATCAGAAACGGCCTCTAAAGTACCCCAGGGAATGTCTAAAATATTGAGTTGATGTAGTAACAGACTGGCCATCCGATTAGCATTTACCCTTACATCTAATTGCTTTCGAATGCTCTGTGTACTCTCAAATTCATTTTTTAATCTTGCGGTCTTTATTTGCTTATTTAAATCCGATTGTAATGGAGTCTGAGGAATATTTGAAGGAACCTGCCCTACTTTATCACCAATAATCCATTTAGACTGAATTTTCGCTATTAAAATATCTTTGGGTAATTGCAGCACCGATTCCAGGGCCAATTGGAGTTCGTCTAGACCTGCGTCAGGTTTATCTCTTAAATAGGAAAGATTGGAAGACAAGGCTAAAATAGCTTG
>JBMLQR010000158.1:0-4664 GCA_049241465.1 Saprospiraceae bacterium
CTCTGGGTACATTTTTAAAAGGCTATCTTCGGGTAGCCTTTTTTTGTTACGAAGAGGTCGGGGCTATGCCCCTGTGGGATTCCAAAGGATAATTAATGGATGATTTTCTAAGAAGGTGCCAGATGGTTATTAGATTTTTCTACATAATTATTGTAGAGACGCGATGCTTCGCGACTTCTCCCCGATAGGTTTTGATTTAATATTTACTACCGATCACCTGGATTTGAATCAGGATTTACAGGAAATACTGTGCACAAAAAGCAAGCACCTCCCCAGGCGTCGGTGGAAATTACACGCGCAGCAGCCAATTTTGAATCAGGATTTACAGGATTTTCAGGATTAACTGCAACGTCTCCGGTTTGGGTAGGAAGATTATTATTACATGCTGCTTTAAGTCCCTTCTTTTCGCCGATGCGTTACGCATCGGCGAAAAGCGGTATTTAAAGTAATCCTCGACAAATGACCATTACACCTAAATCGAAGACGTCCTCTGTAATCCTGAAAATCCTGTAAATCCTGATTCAAAACCAAGTGTTAAGGGATAAATTTCATATAGAAACCTGATGAGACGAATTGACAAGACGGTGGAGTGTTATAAAATATATACATTTATTTCAGAACTATCCCTATAGTTTACATATATATCAGGATTATCTTAAAAGAATTGTTAAATCTATAAACCTTTTTTAAGATGGGTCTTCTGCTAATCCCATATTTATTTATTTTTGAACTTTTGAAACTAAAAAAGACCCATTGGGGGGAATTCCCCCCGACCCCCCCCTTTCTGCCGCCCGCATTTGCCAGCCCACAAATAGTCAAATAGACAAATAATCAATCCCTGAGGCAACGAACGGAGGCACCAACTGACTTATAGTCGCTGTACCTGTACACAACGCCACTGTTGTAGTTCAGTTCGCGGTTCCAGGCGTCGGTGACGTTCTCAGTAGCACTCCAGAAGTAAGCGAAGTTTCTAACATTGGAGAAACTACCAGCGACCCTGCGATAACCACCGGGGAGAGCGGAAAAACCACTTGTATTAGTTCCGGGGCTACCAGGATTCCATCCTAAACCAGAACCCGCAGTAGTGTTTGTTACTTGCGATTTCAATGCAGTCCCCGCGGTAGTACTCTGAACCCCATTAAAAGTTAAAACATTCCCACTATTAACAACTTGAAAAGGATCTAAGTCTTGAATCATAATGGTCCATTCTGCATCTGTGGGAACACGCCATCCATCTGGGCACAATTTCCGTGAGTCAGTAACAGCATACCAATTGTACAAATAACCAAAAGTTCCAACGTAGTCACTCAATGACACTACACTGACATTATACCCTGTGCGTGCTCCTGACGTTGGCGCCCAGGGATTACTTGTTGAGGTCGTTAAGTCAGGAATTAAAGTACCATCATTATATTTGGTAACTTTTAAATTTGTCGTTGTCCAGCATTGGGCGCCAATCGATACTGTACTGTAGGAATTAAGATCTATATCCGTAATTGTGGTGGTACCGCAAGTAAAAGATGGAGCGGGTGGTGTAACCACACACGGAATTCCAAGACAATTTTCCAGCGCCGCCTTTTTCCAGCGAACTTTAATCTCATCTATATTAAATGAAGCATTCCGTTGAATACCTTCACCTTTTTCTAAATCCTGACTATTAGTAGACTGACCATTCAGGCTAACGGATAGATAGATAGATAGATAGATAGATAGATAGATTTTTTAATAAATATTTTTTATTATTATAAATTTTATCAAATACAACTTTATTAAGCTGTAAGCTTTAATATTTATCCATTTTTATAAAATTATTTCGTTAAATCAGAAGATACACGATAAAGTTGATTTTCAATTCAATTGGTAATCATTTACTTAGGTCCTAATGTAATAATATAGACTTGAAAAATAGCAACACCAACTCGCCGATGCGTAACGCAGCGGCGAAAAGCGGTATTTAAAGTAATCCTCGACGAATAACCATTACACCCATGCCGAAGAAGTTATCTGGAATCCTCGTAATCCTGTAAATCCTCAAAAGCCTGATTCAAAACAGGGCGTTAGAGGGTGAGTTTCAGATATAGACCTGTCGGGGAAAAGACGCTAGGCATCGCGTCTCTACATGGTATACAGAGACATGATTGGATGAGTGACCTAACGGTGGAGTGCCAATATGTGGTGTACAACGAAAAAAGAAAGTACCCAATCTACGAATCACCCTTACACCCAAATCGAAGACGTCTGCTGTAATCCTCAAAATCCTGATTCAAAACCAGATGTTAGGGGTGAATTTCAGATATAGACCTGACGCGAAAAAGACGCTAGTCATCGCGTCTCTACATGGTATACAGAGACATGAGTGGATGGGTGACCTGACGGAGAATGTTATTCACCCCTACATGGCATATATAATGATTTCCTTGTTATTAACTATATGTACTTTCCGACGGATACGATCTTCCCAGGATAATTCCAACGCGCTTTTCTTCTCGAGAAATACCATGTATCCTGTTTTTTGCCCTAATCTATCCAGGTAACGGGCTAATTGTTGAATGCCATGTGGTTCGGAACGAGCGTCGTGATGCATTTTTATCTCAATGGTTATGACCTGTGTTTTCCAAAAAACAACCAAATCTGTTCGTCCATTCCCCGTGGCCATTTCTCGTTCGATGCGTCCTCCCCCATTGATAATCCGTTGCAAAAAAGCCATTAGAAATAATTGATGTCCAGCTTCTTTATATTTATATCTGTCAATCCATGATTCTGAATTCCATCGATAAAAATCTGTGAATGCGTCCAGTAATTTGTCCATATTCAGCGAACCATCGTTATTCAAGTACCAACTTGTTTGGGCGATATCCTGATTAATACTAACTGAAAAGCCGATGGTCAAGATGCGGGTTATAATTTCTCTGTATATCGGATTCGCAAACTGGATGGGATTACCCGTGCTAATAATACCTAAATCGCGGCAATAACGGATAGCATCATCCGCTCCATCAAAGGCAGGAGAATCACCCGTGATGATACTCATAATAATAGGTCGAACCCGGGGATCATCAATCTTGTCAGCTAAGCTATCCAGATGGGTTTGACGCTGTTCGATGAGCCGCTCCTTCGCCAGTTCAATCAAGTCCAGGGTAATTTCTTGGGAATAATCATTCTTTAAAATTTTCCTTACCACCTCATTTGCCAGCGCGTTAGTCAACCAGGGTTGTCCACCCGAATAGGCGTATAACTTTTCTAAGACCTCTTCTGAAAAAACCTGACCAGTATCCTGAGTATGTTGGTTCAATAATCCACGTACCTCTTCTTTTGAAAAAACAGGTAGAAAAAAGGATTCTGCTTTTATGTTAAAAGGCGACCCTGAACCTATCGATGGATTATCCGCTCTAGCGCGCGTGCGAAAATCACGTATATCTCTTAGTCCTACCAAGGCAATAGATTGAGGGAAAAGATTAGGGCGGGTTTGAAAGCCATCCCGTAATTGACGTAAGGTAGAAATGAGGACGTCGTCATAGAGTGCATCTACCTCATCAAGCAATAAAACCAATGGTTTGTCAAGAAAACGACTCCAGTCAGTCAGATAATTTCTAAGTAAAATATTACTAGAGGAATAACTATTCGGATTGGGGGGCATTAAATCTGGGGGTAAAAAAACTTCTGCAGTCAAATACAAAGATTGTATAAACACCTCATTTGCTGTTTCCACGGTGATACTGTTATAACCCGCTGATTCCAAAGAACATACCACAGATACATAATTTCCTTCCTTATTCAGGCGGTGAGCCAAAGCGTGCAAAAAAGTAGTTTTACCAGTTTGCCGGGGCGCATGAATGAGAAAATATTGCATATCATTAATCAAAAAATGTATGTCGTCATACATATTCCTAAAGGGATCTACCATGTAGTGCCTTTCAGCAATACACAATCCCGTGGTATTAAAGAATCTTTTCATTTTCCAAAGATACGCCTTTATATTGTGGGATGTACGAGCAAGTAACCTCCTACAAATAACCATTACTTCCAAACCAAAGATTGTTTGCACGTTCTTCGCAGGAAATTACTGGCGCTGCAGCCAATTTTTGAATCAGGATTTTCAGGATTAACTATAACGTCGTTGGTTTGGGTGGGAAGGTTACTATTACATGCTACTTTCATTGCCAAGCCTTTTGCCGATGTGTAACGCATCGGCGAAAAGAAGAGTATAAAGTAATCCTCTACAAATAAACATTACGCTAAAACGAAGACGTACGCTCCTATCATCCGTGAAATCCAGAAATCCCTAAAATCCGTGATTCAAAACCAGGCGTTAGGGTGAAATTTATATTGAAATCTGATGAGATGAATGATCTAACGGCAATAAATGCCAATGTTTCCATAAATAGGGAAATACACCTGTATCATGGGAGGGCGAATGCAATTCGCCCCTACTATTATCCGTGAAATCCAGTAATCCTTAAAATCCGTGATTCAGAACCTATCGTAGAGAAAAAGCAAAGCATCACATCAATGAGAAATTGATTAGTTTTTAATTTCCCTAATAAAATCTTTAGGTAACTTCCCAGTTACGAGTTTAAAACTTTGAATAAATGCGGAATAGGATTTGAAACCGCATTCTTTACCAAATGCCTCAATAGTTTTATCATAACCATTCTGTTTATTTA
>JBMLQR010000159.1:0-3169 GCA_049241465.1 Saprospiraceae bacterium
GGCACACCAACGAGTAAGAGTGCGCGATCTGTTGCCAGGGTAGCTACGGCAACCTCAATCAAGCGTCTCGAACCTATGTATTTTGGCGAAATAAAAGTACCATCAGACAGTGTTGCCCCCATAAGATATTGGACAACAGCATGTGGCGACAATAACCAGGAAGGCGGCCTCGGCTTTGAATCCTCCTGTTTTAGTGCCAGTAACTCATCTTGAAAAATACTTTCCGCCCGAGGTCGAAGGATTTCACCCATCTGAAATGGATTTTAGTTAGGTTTACTTACTAAAACGGCATCGGATAGACTGTATATCAGACGATTAATATCATTATCGTTTAAACTTAATTTTCCTTTGATGGTAATGGATTCAGCCGTATATTTAATAGGCTCCTGAGAAAACACCTCCATGACCGTTTCAGGTCCGGCACCGCCACAAAAGAAACACATACTATAAGGGAAAGCTGAAAACACAAATTCCTTATGATTTTTATACCCTTCCACTGGAATGATATATCCCTTTATTTCAACGGTTTTACCTTCAAGCACCTTAATTTCCTCACTAAAAATGGGCACATCGACCTTAAAACCCAGAGATTCGTCCATCACTTTTTTATATGTGATTTTACCTAACGTCTGCCACAGATTCTTTGCCCCCTGAGCAGAAAGAGAATTAGATGAAAACACAAAAAATAATCCTGTAACCAGAATAGAACATTTTAACGCTTGCCTTATCATAATTTTTTGTTTATCCTTTATTGTCAGCCAAAGTGGCATGAATATCTGTTTTACTTGCTTGAAAAGCAGGAATAATGGCGGCTATGATACCAATAACTAAAGATCCGCCAAATATATATATTTCCTCCTTTAGAAAAATAGCGGCTGAAAAATCGTACCTATAACTTTTCTCCAGAAAATCGGCCAATAAGACCATCGAACCATGACTCAGGGCAATACCACAAAAATAACCTAAGACGGCGATAATAATTCCTTCAAAAATAATTAGCTGAAAAAGGAAACCCGGACGCGCGCCTAAGGTTCTCATAACCGCTAACTCATATTTTCTTTCTCTTAGGGAACTAAACAAAGAAATGAAAATACTTAATCCTGAAACAAAAATTATGAGTAAAGCCATAGCTTTTAGCGCCTCCTCGCCTACGCCAAGCAAGGTATATAATCGATTAATCTCAATAGCTGGCGTGGCTGCCTGAAAATTAGTATTTTCATTAATATTCCTTGCCATATTTAAGGCCTGAATATTTCTTCCTTTAAATTTCACCAATAACGAAGTAATGCTTTTATCTTCATAAGATACCAATGGTAAATCCTCAGAATGCTCCGCCTCGTCGTGTTCATGGTCGTGTTCATGTTCATGCCCCGCCTCATCATGGTTATGCTCCGCCTCGTCATGTTCCGTAGATTCATCTGCCTCATGGTCGTGCTCATCGTGGACTGCCCATATACTTTGCGTTTTAGTTACAATAAGTTGATCAATGACAGACCCCGTTTTTTCCAGTATGCCCACTACTTTAAAAGGAGCGGCATCTTCGTGAACCAAATTCTCGTCTTCAATAAGTCCGTGAGAACTTTTAAATTCATCGGCAAGTTTTATATTGAGATTTTTCGCGACGGTTGCGCCCACCACAACCTCCATATTTTCCTCAAAAAGCTTTCCATCGGCAAATTTTGCCGCGTATAGATCGATAAATCCAGTGTTTGTGCCAACTATTCTATACCCTCTGTGACTATCACCCAAAGAAAGGGGAATGGCACTTTTAAAAATGGGATGTTTAGGATTCAGGAATGCTTTAGCTTCTGAAACAGGCATATTTCCCGTAGGGGCGTCCAAATGGTATAAACTACTTAAAATAAGCTGCAAAGGACTGCCTTTAGCGCCAATAACTAAGTCTATCCCCGCAAAATTCTTTTCAAACTTGTCTTCCAACTGGACATTCACCAATAAAAGCAAAGAGATGAGGCCAACGCCCAATGCGAATAGCACCAGATTCAGGACTAAATTTAGCGGTTTATTCAGAATGTTTTTCCAACTTAAATGCAAAATACTCATAGACTACTCTTTCAATTCTCCTTACAAGAATCCCTATTTTAATAATAATTGTTTATGAAAAGCAGAAGTTAATCTGTTATCATGCGTAACCACAAGCAAAATCGCCTTTACCGCCTCTGCAGATTCCTTAAGTAAATTTTGCACTTCAGTACTATTTTTGTCATCCAGTGCCGAGGTAGGTTCGTCTGCCAAAATCAACCGGGGCTGATTAACAACAGCGCGGGCAATAGCCACCCTTTGCTGTTCCCCCGCACTTAATCTATTGGGTTTTTGATTTGCCTTATGAGCGATTTGTAATCTTTCCAAAAGATCCATTATCTTCTTTTTGTCTAAAGATTTTCCACCCAATTGCTGTGTCAATAGCAGATTTTCCATAACGGAAAGAGACTGAACCGCATGGGCCTTCTGAAAAACAATACCTATGTTTTCCCCTCTGAATTTATCTAGTTTGGCGGCTGAAATAGTAGCATAATTAAATTCACCTAAGGTCACATTACCTTCTGTTGGTGATAATAACCCGCCTAAAAGATGCAATAAAGTAGTTTTTCCCGAACCTGAAGGACCGAGAATTAACCATTGGTCACCTTGTTCTGCCGTAAAATCAGGAAACCGAATAGGGGTAGATCCTGAATATTGAAAGGATAGATTTATTGATTTAAGCATAAGGGCAAAGATACATTTTGAATATCAAAGTTACGCAAACCTCAATGAAGGATTATATTTCTTTTTTCTTATTTTTGCCAATTAATGGTAAAATAAATTATAAACGAATGTTAACAAGGCAAAAAATCAAGGGGCATTTTGTTATGCTCTCTTTTTTCAGTATTTTTTTAGTCACTTCCTGTCAAAATGATGATTCAACAAAAAATGAATCATCTGCAGAAAATAAAGAAGTTACAACGAGAAAGGCAACATTAAAAGATGTTCACTTTGATTGTAGCATGGTCATGGGAGATGATAAAATGTTGTATTTGAAATATAACAATGCTGCTGTGGGTATGGGTGCGGTCTTATCCTGTACACCTATCGAGGCAAAAGATTTTAAAAATCGGAATATCCCCGTTGCCGCTTTAGCCGCTTGCTCTGTTGAATCGGCTCAAGGAAATGC
>JBMLQR010000160.1:0-2061 GCA_049241465.1 Saprospiraceae bacterium
TTCCAGAGTTGAAAAAACACAATATTTATCTGAGACGACGGTTGGATTTAAATAACAAGCAGAGAGAATTTGTAGAACATTATTTTCACGACCACATGCTTCCCTTTGTTCAACCGGTGCTGTTAGTGGGTGAAAAAGTCAGACCTTTTTTGAATAATGCTGCCTTATATTTAACGTTACAAATGAAGCCCATTCACGATTTACATGCCGACGATGAATATGCTTTAGTTAAAATACCATCGGATCATTTACCCCGATTTATCGAGTTACCCTCCTCCTCGGGAAAGCACGAAATGATTATGCTGGACGATATAGTTAGGCATTCCGTTTCCTGGATGTTCCCAGGGTACGCCATAATAGACACCTTTTCAGTAAAATTGACCCGTGATGCGGAATTATATATAGATGATGAATTCTCAGGCGATTTAATTCAAAAAATAAAAGAGAGCTTATCCAAAAGGCAGGTTGGACCTGCGGCTCGGTTTGTTTACGATAGAGAGATGCCTCCACAAATGTTTGATTTTTTGTGTAAGGTATTTGCCCTGGAGAAAAATGATACCTTAAGAGAAGGGAGGTATCATAATAATTTTGATTTTTTCAAATTCCCTGATTTCGGATTAGTTCATCTGAAAAATAACGCATTACCCCCCCTGGCCTATCCACTGATAGAAAAAAGCGTCAATATATTTGAAACTATAAGAATGAGAGATCATTTGTTACATTATCCTTATCAGTCTTATGAATCAGTTATTCATTTTTTTGAAGCTGCGGCAGTTGACCCGGCGGTAACACATATAAAAATCACCCATTATCGGGTTGCCAAAAATTCGCGAATAATGCAAGCCTTAACGGCTGCGGTATCGGCGGGTAAGCAAGTGTCTGTTTTTATTGAAGTAAAGGCAAGATTTGACGAAGAGGCTAATTTGAACTGGGGAGAAAAGCTGGAAAAGGAAGGGGTTACGGTACATTATAGCTTTCCGGGACTTAAAGTACATGCTAAAATTGCCTTAGTCAGAAGACAGGAAGGAGAAACGGCTAAATTGTATGCATACACAGCCACGGGAAATTTCCATGAAGAAACTGCCCGCACCTACAGCGATTTTGGATTATTTACTGCCGATGAAAGATTAACTAAAGAATTAGCCAGAATATTCTCTTATTTAGAAACGGCTAAACTACCGCAACAGGACTTCAATCACATTTTAGTTGGCAAATTTAATCTCAGAGAAAAGTTAGAGCAATTTATCGATGCGGAGATTGACGCTGCGATGAGAGGAGAAGAGGCACAAATAATACTCAAAGTAAACAGCATACAAGACCTTGCTATGATCACCAAATTATATCAGGCTTCGCAGTGCGGTGTAAAGATAAAGTTAATCGTCCGGGGTATTTGTTGTTTAGTACCTGGTGTTCCTGGCTTGAGTCAAAATATAGAAGCGATAAGTATAGTAGATAGATTTCTGGAACATGCGCGGGTATTTGTTTTTCATCAGGGAGGTAAAGAAGCTGTATATTTATCGTCGGCTGACTGGATGCTTCGCAATTTAAGCCATAGAATTGAAACGGCCATACCTGTATATAATGAGACCTTGAAGAAGGAAATAGTTAATTACTTAAGGATACAACTAAATGATAATGTGAAAGCTAGGATCATAGACATTAACTTTTTGAATGAATATAGGAAAACGGAGAGTGATTTGAGTATCCGGTCACAATTGGAGGCCTATTATTATGCAAGGAGAAACACAGAAAATTTGCAATAATTTTTGGTGAAAAATTATAATTGATCAAAAATTGCATTATATTTGCACTTCCTTAGAGTAAAAGCATTCTAAATAAGTCGCGGATGTAGCTCAGTTGGTAGAGCGCAACCTTGCCAAGGTTGAGGTCGCAGGTTCGAATCTTGTCATCCGCTCGAATTTTTTCTTCTGCCCAGATGGTGGAATAGGTAGACACGCAGGACTTAAAATCCTGTGGCCATAACGGCCGTGCGGGTTCGATTCCCGCTCTGGGTACATTTTTAAAAGGCTATCTTCGGGTAGCCTTTTTTTGTTACGAAGA
>JBMLQR010000161.1:0-1312 GCA_049241465.1 Saprospiraceae bacterium
CCCATCATGCCCCCGGCGGCACAAATTTCCATAGTTTTATTATAAAATCACCGGTTTTTCTGCATAGACCGTTACGCTGAATATACCTGTATTTCCATTTTTAAAATCCGACAGTGCTGTGTTATCAAGGTATTTACTCAATATATCATCTGGAATAATAATGGGTTTTTCCTTTTGAACGGAAATGTTTAAAAATCCATTCGTTGAAATGAGTGCTAAATATTCCTCTTTTTGAATGGCACCTGAAACACATCCAGCATACATTTCTGCATCCTTTTGTAAATTTTCCGGCAATTCACCAATGAGCACCACATCAGAAATACTGAAATGTCCACCTGGCTTCAATACCCGGTAAATCTCTTGGAAAACTCCTTCCTTGTTTGGCACCAAATTGAGGACACAATTGCTAACCACCACATCGGCAATATTTGAATCGACAGGCATCTCCTCAATATCTCCCTGCAAAAAATGCACATTAGTAAATCCAAGCTTTTTTGCATTAATCCTCGCCTTTTCTATCATCGCTGTCGTGAAATCAATGCCAATAACATTCCCCGTTTCTCCTACCTCTTCCCTCGCAATAAAACAATCATTTCCCGCACCACTTCCTAAATCAATCACTGTATTTCCTTTTTGAATTTTTGCATATTGTGTAGGTAATCCACAGCCCAAACCCAAATCAGCATCAGGATTATATCCTAATAGATCAGTGTAATCATCGGTCATAATATTGTACACTTCCGTGGAACAACCACCTGCGCCGCAACAAGATGATTGATTTACCTCTTTTTCCTGCAAAGCAATTTCACTATATTTTTGCTTTACAATCTCCTTGAGTTGAACATCTGTTTTCATTTTCCCTAAATTAATCTGTTTGAAAAAATCATTCCATAATGCATGTACCTGCTCCCATTTTTGGTCGTCGATACAATAACAAACTTTAGTGCCTTCAATGTCACCTTTTATTAATCCAACCGATTTTAATTCTTTTAAATGCTGAGAAACTGTACTCTGAGCAAGAGGCAATTCATCTACAATATCCCCGCAAATACAAGTATTTCTTGCTTTCAGTAAGTTAAGGATGGCTATTCTCGCCGGATGAGCTAATGCTTTGGCGTATTTAGCTATCTCAATTTCTGTTTGAATAAAATCAGTCGATTTGGCATCAATCATAAGGCATTTAATATTAATCGTAAAATTACGATTAATATTTGTAAATGTCAATACAATCAAAAAAATTCTTTCTAAAAGGATGACACCAAAAGGGGTTAGGAATTCAAACTCAGGCTTCTGCCAGTACTATCAAAAAGTC
>JBMLQR010000161.1:1412-3033 GCA_049241465.1 Saprospiraceae bacterium
AAATCATCTGCTTTGGCCACCTCGGCAAGTTCTCTGTTTTGAACATCCAGCATTTCCGATACTACTGAAAAATCCTTGCCAGCTTTTTCAGATATATCTCTTAAATGAACAAGACAAATCAGCGTAATGGCATCGGAGATTTGAATACTCCCCTTGTTCATATAACTTAAAACAATTATATGATTAAATGATTCAATTCGTAATTCGTCCAAAGTATTTCTGTCATTAATATTGCCATGTTGAAAATAGAGAGTAATATTTTGAAGCTCTTCAGACATTAAAATCAGGGAATCTTTAATATCATCAATTTCGCCCAAAATACTTACAGAAGAACCTTTAACAACATAATGATCTAATTCTTCAATTATTTTTTTTCCTTTATGATTCCAACCTAAAATCAAGGTAGTTTCAGGTTCTCTCTCTCTTTTAGGCGCCGGTATGAAGTTTACAGGTAATATTTCTTTAGGAATGAGCAATCTGTTAATTTTACTATCATCCTGAGCGATTAAAATGATTTGATCTTCCTTATTTATAATATAATTCATGTCAGGATTTAGTAAAACCTTCCTATCTCCTGTAAAAACACCCATAACACTAGAGGCTTCAAAAGAATATAAACATTGTTTAAAAGTCATTCCAGGCAGCCCGTGATCTGAATAAAAATAGATTTCATCTCCTTCAAATTGTAACAAATCAGAATAAATAATACTTAATCCTGACTGTCGGCAGGTCTGAGCGGTTAATCTGGAGATAAGATCTGAAGAAAAGACATACGAAACCTCTTTACCACCTACCAAATTGGCGACTTGCCTATTTTCACTATCTTTTATTTCAGCTACGATATGATAAGGCACCTTTTTCCGGTTTTTATTTCCAGTAATGGATAATACTGATTTTATGACGTGATTATCAGGATTGTCTTCATTTTCAGGACTTAGAAGGATAATAGATTTTGCTTCATTATAATTTACCATTAACAAATCGCGTAAATCCAATGGATTACCGCTACGAACAATAATTTTAGATGTTTTAGTGTCTGAAATTTTAGAGCGAATATCATCTTCCATTTCCACTTTATCTCTGTCGGCAAGTATCACAATAATCGCCTTTTTTTTACTTTCATTTGCGAGGCATAACTCAGAAATAACAGAATAAATCATAGAGCTATAGCCTAATATCAAAGTATGATTAGTTTCAATAACTTTTGATTTGCCTTTTCTAAGATTGGAAATACTTTCATCAATTCCGCTGGATATCGAACCAATAAGAGAAGAGAAAATAAACAAACCCGCTATAGTGATAAGTAACATAAAGAGTCGAAAACCCCAACCTTCATCCCCTGTTACAGTACCAGCATCGAGTACTCTCATCAAACTTTGCCAAATTCCTTCAACCAAATCAAAAGGTTCATTTTCTATTGGATTAGCGCTTAGTCCAAAAATAAAAAGAAAAAATCCTGCTATTATTACCAATAAGAAAGTAACCAATGCCAACCAGGAAATAATAGCGATTGGACCATTTGAGAGGGTATTATCAAAATTATACCTTAATTTTTCTTTGAAACTTGCCTTTGTCATAATAATCTAAAGTTTAATTAGATGTAATATAAATATTAATTCTT
>JBMLQR010000161.1:3133-10384 GCA_049241465.1 Saprospiraceae bacterium
GTATTTATTCAAAAGACAAATCACGGTGGAGGATCTGCGTTTCTAAGAGGATTAACTGGAAATCAAGTATTATATTTAATTGATGGCATTAGGATAAATAATGCCATTACCCGTTATGGCCCCAATCAATATTTGAACACCATTGATCGGTTTAGCTTAGAAAGAATTGAGATTGTTCGTGGTTCAGGTTCCGTACTTTTTGGCTCTGACGCAATAGGTGGTGTCATAAATATGTTGAGTATAAATCCCGATGTAAATCAACAAAAGGCGTTATCCGGTAAACTTTCTTCCAGAATAGGCACTAATCATCTGGAAGAAAGTTTACATGGCAGAATAAGTTATAAAAACAAGGAAAGTTGGTTGACCTCGGGCATCACAACCCGTTCTTTTGGTGATTTGATTGGCGGAAAAAACACAAAGTTACAGCATCCCAGTGGCTATGATGAATTTTGCTATGATGTGAAAACTAATATACAAATTAACAAAAGGCACAATATACAAGGTCTTTTACAGTACGTCCACCAAAAGGATGTGCCAGTTTATCATAAATATATTTTGGAAAATTTTGCCCTTAATAAAATGGACCCTCAAAAAAGGAGTCTGGCGTATGTCGGTTATACTTATACTCCTGAAAAAGGATTTATCCAAAACATAAAATTCACTCCCAATTTCCAGCAGGTCGCAGAGAGCCGATGGAGTAAAAAAAATAACAGCAACCTGACTACTATTGAAAATGATACGGTTGAGATAATTGGTGTATTGACTGAATTTAATACCTTAAAAAATATAGGTAATTGGAAATGGACGGGAAGCCACGGATTTGACGTTTATCATGACAAAGTAAACAGTAATAGGGTTCAAATGTATGATAATAATACACCTATATATAAAAGAGGACTTTATCCTGATGATGCTAGGCAAATCAGTTACGCTTTTTTTACCAACCAACATATCGAAAAAAATAAATTTCAGGTAACCCTGGGAAATCGTATCCAGTTCCTTTCCTTACAAATTCCCATTGACAATGGGCAGATTATAAATATTCAACCCAAGGCATGGGTAGGAAATTTATATATAGCACAAGCCATATTACCGAAATTAAAATTGATTTACGGGTTAAATACCGGATTTAGAGCGCCAAATATAGATGATTTAGGTAGTCTGGGCATTGTTGATTTCAGATATGAGATACCCAACTATGAATTAAAGCCAGAAAAATCGGCACAGATACAAATAGGTTACAAATGGAATGGACCTAAATTTAACTGGGAAACCTATACTTATTATAATCGACTGAATGACATTGTTATACGAAATAAGAAAGGAAATGAAACAATAGATGGTTACCCAGTTTACATCAAGGAAAATGCAGAAAACGGATATATTATGGGTATGGAGACAAATTTCCAGTATATCTTGAGCAGATCTTTACAAATGACAGGGACCCTTACCTACACCTATGGTCAGAACATAAGTAAAAAAGAACCTATCAGAAGAATTCCCCCACTTTTTGGTTATGTCAATATTCAATATCAAAAGGAGAAATATTGGGCCAGATTATTTTTTCAGCTGGCTGGAAAACAACAAAGGCTTGCCGCTGGAGATATTTCTGACAATAGGATTGGCCCATTGGGTACGCCCGGCTGGAGCGTAATCAATATATCCAATGGATTCAATTTCAAAAAGATGGATATAAATATTACGCTCCAGAATGTATTGGACAAAGATTATAAATTCCACGGATCTGGAATAAATGGGGTTGGCAGATCAATTATTTTTGGCCTTAGCTGGTCTATTTGAAGATTTTTCCTCACGTTCCTTTGCCTGTCGTTTCATTTCTTTCATATCATCCATTTCAGGACCTTCTTTTAGTGCCTTCCAGTCAAATTTCTCATCAAAAGGATCCAATGCTTTTTGCGGGTCAAAAATTCGGGCATCTACTGGTAAGGCGATATAAGGAGAAAAATCAGGTTTATCGGTAAACATATCAGATAAATCGGAGGCAGAAGCATCGTATTGATTCAGATAAGGAATACCCAGTATATTCCAGAATGTCTTGAAAATACTTCCGAAACTGCTATGAGTATGGCTGACATAATTACGTTTAGTATAAGGAGAAATAGCCATGAGTACACTTCTATGTGCATCAACGTGATCTACCCCACCCTGGGCATCATCCTCTGTTATCAAAATGAGCATATTTTTCCAATAAGGTGTTTTGGATAAAAACTCAACGATTCTGCCTACTGCCAGGTCATTATCGGCCATATAACTCTCTTTAAAAGGGTAGCCAGCCTCGGGTCTTTCCCCTGAACCATGATCATTTGGCAAAATAACAGTAAGCATACTGGGTAAACTATCTTTCCCTAAGCCCCATTTCTCATTAAACTCCTTTTCAAAAACGGTCATTCTGAATTGGTCTGGAATGGCCATATTGTAAGTGGCATATTCGTAACTGGTTCTATCTAATAAAGGGGTTGGCATCGGATAATTTGCTTTATGGCGAATGCCACCATATTTGTAAGTATCTTTATAATCAGCAGGTTCAAACATAACCCCAAAACCAAAATTAAAATACGATTTATTATGTCTGAACAAATGATCCCACATAGAACCCGCTTCGTTATAATCTTCAGGAAAAATGGCACCAGCGGCACCATTTATGCCTAAATTCCCTGGAGCTTCTGAATTTTCCTTATGTTCTCTGTTATTTCCATAATTAGCTGGCGTAGTAGCCTCTACCCATTCATTAGGATAAGTATTTGCCAACCAACGATGACCGTCGGCTGAAACATCGGAATCGACATAAAAATTATCACTTATCGCAAATCGTTCTGCCAATTTTATATGGTTTGGCATAACATTTACATTTTCAACAACTTTAGATTTATTTTTATTAGACACGGTACGGTTTAATCCATAAGGTGCTAACGTAGAATCCCCGAGCCCATTCTTCATTTGACCAAAAATATCGTCATACGTTCTATTTTCTTTTGAAATGAAAACAATGTGTTTGATTGGAGAATCTTTTTGCCCTGGAAAAAGTGGAATGGGATTATTCTTTCTTGCATTATATATTGGGCTATTGGCGGGAGTAATTTTGAAATTATTCTCAATCACCTGTTTCGTTAAGGCAGGTAATTGATCATCCGTTGGAACATCAGTTACTTGAACGGAACCATACATTAAATTGCCAATATAACTTCCCGACACACCCATTTTAAAGGTAGAACCCCCATTGGGCCCACTTCCAAATCCTTTTGCATTGGAAATGATTAATTTTTTGCCATCAGGTGAAACCTTTAATTTAGCTGGAAACCAAGCGGTTGGAATATGGCCCAAAACCTTTAATGTACTTACATCAATCACAGCCACCGCGTTAATACCAGATTCTGCCACATAAATTCTTTTTTCGTCAGGTGAAACGGCTAATCCAAAAGGAATAATACCTCTTAATGTAGCTAACTTTTCTTCAGGCGCAAGCTTAATATGAGTTACAATTTGCTGATTTTCAGCATTCAAAACGGTAATATTATCATTATTTCCATTACTAATAAATACATATTTCCCGGCAACCACCATAGAATTGGGACTTGAGCCACCCACGGCAGGAATGCCTTCAACCAGGTCACCGATTAAATGCCCTGTTTTTATTTTAGCTGTTACCCGAGGTTGCAAATTATTTTCAACATTCACCGCCCACACAGAGAAAGACTCCTCAGCATGAATGGGTCCCAAACCAGGAACTAGTATAGAATCATTCTGATAACCACGTTCAGCCTCTGGGGTATTGTAGGCAAATACAGGTTTTTTAACGGAAGTCTTTTTCCACTCTCCCTCTTGTTTTTTCCAAATGTAATCATACTGGTACATGCCCACATTGGCCACATAGACGGTTTTCTCGTCTTTTGATAAAGCGATACCAAAAGGATAACGACCCACGGGACAAGAAGAAACTAATTTTTTCTCAATGACATCTACAATTAAAATTCTGAATCCGATTTGATCTACTGCAAAAAGATATCGTCCGTCTTTACTCAATACCATGTCACCAATATATCCATGCAAATAATTAAACTTATTATTTTTAAAACTGCAGTCAATATCTCCTTTCGATTTACCCGTATTCGCATCAAAAGAATAAATTTTATTAGCTTGTCCACCTGCAGCGTAAACGGTTTGGTTATTGGGCGAAATAGCAATACCCATAAAAACAGATTCCAGAACACCTTTATCACTTTTTACGGTGGGTGGAATCTGAGTTATTTGAGGATTATCTGTTAGAATATTTTTTAAAATACTTATTGATATTGGGCTCGTTCCAGAATTAGCTGTGATAGCGATAGAGCCATCCATACTGAGGGTTAAACCGTAAGGATGTGGAGCGACTTGATGCACTTTCCCGGAAGGGGTAATGACCCTGCCATTAGGAATAATGGTTTTACCGTTTTTATCAATCTTTACATAACCTTCACCTGCAGGAGCAGATATAATAAAAGGTACCGATTGAGCTGGTAGCAGCAAGGTAACCAATGAAAAAAGTCCGAAGAATAACGCTAATTTCATACTGTTTTTTTCCAAATCTAAATAAAATTGATCATTTTTACTAAGAAAGCTATTTCTAATTATTCCAATCCATGCAAATTAATATGTCCTTAACCTTACTAAGACCCAAAATTAAAATCTGCTGTATCAGCAGTTTGGAAGAAGCTTTTCTTGCCATAAAACAAGGTGCTGATGCTCTTGGATTAGTTGGAAATATGCCAAGTGGACCTGGCATTATTTCGGATGAACTCATATCTCTAATAACAAGGGAAATTCCCCCACCCATTGCAACTTTTCTGCTCACAAGTGAAAGAAAAGCTTCAGACATCATTGCTCACCATCAAAAAGTTCAAACAAATACCATACAAATTGTTGATTCCTTATTGGAAATGGACTACGCCAAGATTAGAGAGGCTATTCCAGCTGTAAAAATAGTGCAGGTTATTCATGTTCTAAATGAAAAACAAATAGATGAAGCGCTGGAGATTGAGCCATGGGTGGATGCTATTCTCCTGGATAGCGGAAATCCTAATCTGAAGGTTAAAATTTTAGGCGGAACGGGAAATGCACATGACTGGAAGTTAAGTAGAAAAATCAGGGAGGCGGTGAAAAAGCCTGTTTTTTTGGCCGGTGGTATAAATGCACACAATGTGAAACAAGCCATAGAAGAAGTCAATCCTTACGGCATAGATTTATGCAGTAGCGTAAGAACAAACGGACGATTAGATGCGTCAAAGCTGGATGTTTTTTTTAAGGCTATTCATATTTCTTAAACAATTAAATGTTGAGAATGTTAGGCTTAAAAAAATAAACATGGACAGAAGAACTTTTATTCAAGAATTAAAATTACCCATAATGGCCACTTGTGCCATTTGCTTAGGGTCTTGTGCTAAAGACGATATCACTACGCCAGGTGGAGGTAATACGGGCGGTAATACTACAAATAGTTTTAAGGTCGATTTAACTAAAGAACTTCAAGCCGTTGGTTCTTTTATTTTTAACGATAAAATTATTGTAGTTCGTCTCGCCACTGGAAGTGTTCCATCTTCTTTTGTAGCCTTACAAAGAGCATGTACGCATCAGGGAACCGACGTCAATTGGAACGCATCAAAAAATGAATTCATTTGTCCGAATCATGGAGCCCGTTTCAATACATCTGGACAAAATATTGGAGGTCAATCTACCAGCGCTTTACCTGTTTACGCCATTAGTATTTCAGGAACTACGCTATCTGTTGGATAATTACACCTCTTTGTTTTTTTCCAGAAATTTTAAGAATGGCTTTGAACCGAGGACGTTTACCTCTCCTCTCAGGCCCTTCACAAATCGAGCTGGAGGTGCAAAGCTTTGAACTTTAACTTTAAAATGAAATCTTCCTGTACCATACATTTCTTTCACGAATGGCTTGCACAAAGGAAATTCATCTTTCAGGATTAAATAAGCTCTCATTGACATGTCCAGCTCGATAGTTTTATCTAGGCTAGTCCCTTGAAATCCAAAAATATCAGGTTTATTATATTTATGTTGTTCTTCAAATTTAAAATTTGCTTTAGTTATTTGTACCTCTGAAATACGCTCTACTTTAAAATATTTATTTTCACCCGATGAAACTTCATACGCAACAAGAGCTTCATAATTGGGGGTAAATGCGATGGGTTCTACCAATCTATCTGATACCATCTGGCTATTTGCAGAATAATAATTCTTAAGAATTACCTGATTTTTCTGAGTGATAGCCTCGTAAAGGTTAAAAATAATTTGGGAAAGATGCGCTTTAAAAATATTTTCCGCGCCTACATTGGCTACCGTAAGACCTTGAATTTTCTGTAGAACACTTTGTGATAAATTATGTTGATTTCCTACACTTTGAACCAGTTTAACCAAATAGTCTATTTCTTGATCTGAAAAAGGCAAAGACTTATTATCCATATTTGCAGGTAAAAAGTATCTGTTTTCATCGTCTTTTAAGACTACAATGCCTAATTCCGCTAATAAATCCAGATATCTATAAACAGAGCGTTCAGAAATATCCAATAAACTTACCAAGGTTTTCATACCTTTTGATGGCCTGGCTTTTAAAAAGTTAATCAACTCAAAAACCCTGAAAATTCTATTTTGATTGAACATAAATGAATATTTTTTCAAATAAAGTCATTTTTTTTTGCTTTTGAAAACTTACTGACCTTAATTGGCAAAATAAAGTCTTTATTTTGTAATAGTTTTAGTTTTCAGCCAAGCCACCTTAACTTTTCAGCCAGTTAGGGTGGTTTTTTATTGAATAAATTTCTTCCGATACCATATAAAAGGAAAAAAGAAAAAATTTAAACCAATAATAGAAGGTAATATCCATTCCAATTTATTTATGGCCAGTAGGAACGACATAATCAATAATTGAAATCCTAATCCATACATTGATAAAAAAGTCATAAACAAAGAAGGAAATGAAGTAGCTTTTGAGGCTTTGGGGTCTAAATAATAAATAATTTTATCAAAAAGACCATAGCTTAGCTTATACCATTGGAATAAAAAATTAACCTTTTGCTGACTTTCGCCTGGATAAGCATCCGGTGCATTTATTTCAAATATTTGACTCGTATGATCACTCCCGGCAGACTTATTTCGCAAGATTACGTAGTAATAATTGTAGAGAGTACCCTGGGTTTGCAAACTAAAAAAGGCAATGAGCATGATGAAAATGGAGACATC
>JBMLQR010000162.1:0-3194 GCA_049241465.1 Saprospiraceae bacterium
AGGTCCCCTGCATCGAAAACCAATGCGCCATTGGAAGAAGAGGAAGAAACAAACCATTTGAATCCATTCCCGTCTATTCCTACCTGATGAAGTTGAGTTTCTGCACAATTAGGTTTAAAGGATTGCCACTCCCCCTTATCTGTTAATACAGATATGGGCTTCTCTGCCAGATGGTTAGCAATCCACAAATTTTTATCTTTATCAAAAGCTAATCCACTGACCCTGGTTCGAATAGCATCTCCGACCGTATTATTCAGCGAAGAATTTTTTTCATCGAAGCGGACTATTTTTTCTCCATCCATTTGCAATAATCCTTCCAGGAAAGACCCCGCATATACTTTACCATTGGTTGGATGAACGGCCATGGTAATGATATCATACAAATCGTCGTCTGGTGAATTCGCATTTTCACCTAACATAGCGGGCGTGTTAAACCTATTGTAAATACGCCAGGTACCATCTTTTAATGAGGCGAATCCATGGTCCAAAAACCGATATCCAAAATTTTGAGTTACCCCCCCTGACGCGAGCCATAATACCCCTTCCGGCGAAATGGTCAGCCATCTGGTCGAAGCTGAAAAGGGTGAATTAAGTGAAAATCTTTTACATTGGCTATCTGTTATTTTGTCCATATACCTGAAATCCTGATATTCATCGCCGAACCAAATTCTTCCATTTTCCTCCTGGACAACATTTTGTATTCTGCCTATGCAGTTACCTGGAATTTTGGTAGAAGGCATATCTTCCTTAACGATAATAATTTCGTCTTGATTACACGAGTTATCTGAACATCTGTAACCCGCTAATAATTGTGCTCCATTGCCATTTAAAAATAATAAATGCTGATGTGAGTAAGAGAACACCTCCTTAGCACTTTTAATATTTTCATCGTATTTAAACAAGATGTTACCAACATTAAAATATAAACTACCTTTAAAAATGCCGAGGGCAGAACAAAATCCAGAAGGAAAGCCATCTTGCATTTTCAACCATTTCCAATTATTGAAATTCTCCGGATTAGCATGATTTGCTTCAATGCGGTATAAGCCTTTCTCTGTAGCTGCGTAAATAAATCCTTTATGTAGAATAACATTTTTAACAGGTAAACCAGTAAATACAGAAAAAGAGAATTCTCTTTTAGCCAAATTTAAAGCAGAAACACCATATTGGGTGGCAATCAATAATAAATCACCTGCCGCTAAATAAAGTTGGTTTATCGATTTATCTCCTGTAAAATTTTTAAAATTTCTGATTTGAGGAAGACTAACCACCCTACCCTTTTGATCCATTATATCAAAAACACCATCTTGATAAGCAATGATTAGTTCCTTTCTAAATGAATTAAATTGTATGAATTTCAACTTTACGTCGCTCAATCCACTCGATTTATCAAATTGTTCCATGGAAAAATCAGATTTATCAATAGAAACAATAGATTGGGAAGCGATATAAAATATTTTATTTTCGCTTTGAGTTACTTGTTGCCCTTGCCGCAGTGGAAATAGACTCTGCCATTCCAGTATTCTTAATCTTGAGGTATCTTGACTGTGGAGTTGAAACCCATGAAATAAAAACAGAAGGAAAAGGACTAATAAACTGGGAGTACTATTCATTGAGCTAAGCGTTTTTAAAATTCGTTGAGGCAGGTATGGCATTAAAAACTACATCGGGAACAAGATAGCGAATAGAAAAACCGGCTTTTATGCATTGTCTTATATAGCTGGCAGAAATATTCATTTGAGGCACATTTTTAAAAATCCTAACCTTAGTATTTTCCTCCATTGACGCCGTTTCATAATCGGGTCTTGAGTAAACGTAAATGGGAAAATCTCTCAATATGATATCTGCATTTTTCCATTTAGGTAAACTAAGCAATGAATCTCCACCCATAATAAGATGGAAGCTTTTATCGGGAAATTTTTCCTTTAACACCGCTAAGGTAACTATCGTGTAAGATGGTTGTGGCAGGGTAAACTCAATAGACGAGGCTTTTAATTTGGGATTATCTGCAATAGCATCTTGAACCCAGGCTAAGCGATCATAATCATTAGCTAATGATTTTTTATTTTTCAAAGGATTGTGGGGGGATACAACAAACCACACCTCATCGAGATCAGTTTGGGTAGCCATAAATTCTGCTATAACCAGGTGACCGTTATGAATAGGATTGAAAGAACCAAAGAAAAGGCCAACTTTCATAGATCGACATCATTGCTGGAATTTATTTTCCATCGTTAAGAAAATACTATCAATAATTTTTTGAAGTTCTTCGTCCTGATAAATTTGTGCTTCTTCGGGAGGAGCGTCCATTAGCCATTTACCTGACGACTTTTTTAAATAAAACGTATTATCATATATTTCGAACTGATCTTTCATTTTACAAACACAAATAGTGTGTTCCCCTTTTGGCAAACAATTAATAGCGAGGAATGAGGTCTTTAGCAAAGATGAATCCAGTGTTTCCTGAGTTTTAAACACAAACTTCTTTAAATCATTTAACCTTAATTTTTCCTCTTCTGTTGCATATTCCTCTGCTTTTTCAAAATCATTTACATCTAACCATTGTTGGTATTGCTGTATAAAATTTTCAGGCGAACCCATTTCTGCTTTCTCCTGATTCTCTTCAACACGTTCATTTTTTTTACAACTAAAAAAAGCACAGAAAAGGAAGAAAGCAACGATATATAGATTGAAATTTAACTTCATTAGTTACTTAGCATCACAGGCATTACCAACATTAAAATATCTGTACCCTCTTTTTGCTCTGACGGAAACATAAGTCCCGCTCTTGAGGGAGTAGATAATTCCAGCAACACCTCTTCAGAATCTAACACACCTAACATTTCTGCCATAAATTTAGCATTAAAAGCAATAACCAGGGGAGATCCGTCATAATTACAAGGAAGCTGCTCAATGGCCTCATTAGAAAAATCTAAATCTTGTGCTGATACGGTCATACTGCCTTTGGTAATATTCAACACTACCTGATTTGTTGTTTTATTGGCGTAAATGGCAATTCTTTTAAGAGAATTTTGAAAATCGTGTCTTGAAATCTGAACACTGAGGGGATTATCTACAGGAATAACCGCGTTATAATCAGGATATTTATTGTCGATTAGACGACAAACCAATTTAATTTTATTGAAGGTAAAAAATGCGTAGCTTTTATTAAACGAAAGGGTAATTTCCGCATC
>JBMLQR010000163.1:0-2093 GCA_049241465.1 Saprospiraceae bacterium
CTGTTTCTTCGGGCATTTAGAATATCCAACACATTGAAAATTAGCGTGCCACGATCTTTGAACAACCTTTTACTTACAGAAAAATCAATAAAATAGATGCTTTTTCTGATGCCCTGTGCGGTACGTTGCTTGCCCTCATAATTTCCCCTCAATTGAATATCCCACCCACCTTTTGGTGAAAATCTTGAAGTATGTCTTGCCAGGAATGAGCTAGTTTGAGCGGTATAATCAGCTTGAATATTGCTTCCATCAATTTCTGCATGGAAAAAATTGAGATTAAAATCCATTTTCCACCATGGTTTAGGCCTATAATCTGCCGTAAACTCCAGTCCAAAAGATTGCTCACCTAAAAGATTAAAAGGTCGTGTGACAGAAAAGCCATCTTCATTAACGGATCGAAGGCGATCGATTTTATCTACTGTTTTTCTAAAATAGAAGGTAGAAAAAAAGGTGCCTTTATCATAATACTTGATATGTCCCAATTCAAAAGCATCGGTAAATTCAGGATCTAAATCAGGATTGCCACTGAAGAAGTTTCGCTGGTCTGAAAAAGTGACGTAGGGACTAAGGTCATTATAAACTGGTCGCCTGACCCTTCTGGAGTAACTTAACTGGAAGGCATTTTCCAGAGAAATGTTATAGGTGAGGTGAGCACTTGGAAAAAGATTGGCGTAATTTCTGGGATTTACCTCTTTTGTTTCTAAAAGAGTCGTTTTAACGTCTGTATATTCTGCTCTCAAACCTGCCTGATAGCTCCATTTTTTTGATTTATTTCCCAGAATAGAATAAGCTGCCAGGATGTTTTCATTGTAAATGAAAATATTGTCAAGCCCGGGCAAGGGGAAAAACTGGCCATCGGCATTCTTTTCCTTCACGATATAATCATTTTCCATATTCCGAAAACTAGTGCGGAACCCAGCTTCTATTTTACCCTCTTTGGCAAATGGTTTTGTGTAGTCAAGTTGGATTAGATATTGTTTTTCGAATTCATCATTTAAGGAAGTCTGAACTAAGTCTTTTGATTTTATGGCTGAACCAGAGGGTAAATAGCTGCTCTGGGTGAATAATTGATCTGAGTTTTCCCAATAATCGAGATAAGTAAAAGAAGTATTCAGTTCATGGCCTTTTTGCGGAAAACTCTTTTTATAGCTTAGTATTACTTCAGAATTTGGTTCTTGCTCCGTTTCATCCTGTCTTCTCAGAGAATAACCTAAATAATTATTGAGACTATTTTTATAATCCTCATACCGGATATCGGTAATTCTATGGGCATCACTTCTGCGCCAGATATAGGAAAGGGTTAAAAAACTTTTTTCGTTAAAAAAATAATCCAGTCCAGCCCGGATATTATTATTCAAACCATAAACAGTACCGGCATTTGTTTGAGACAAAATGGAAGTAAGGGTGTCAGAATAAACCTCCTGATATAAGGTACCTTCGGATGGATTAACTCTTCTGCTCAGGCCATAATTAACAAACCAGTTAATATTTTTCTTCCTATAATTCAGATTGGTAGTAAAACCTAAATTAGTTGGAGTTCCCCCAATCAATTCAAAAGAACCATTAAACCCTTGATTATTATCTTTTTTCAAAATTATATTGATAACCCCGGCCATACCCTCCGCTTCATACCTTGCGGAAGGATTTGTAATGACCTCCACTCTTTCCACCATGTTTGCGGGTAATTGCCTTAAGCCGCTACTTCCTTTGAAACTGACTAAGCCGGACGGTTTTCCGTCAATCAATATTCTCACATTGGCAGAACCTCTTAATCTGACATTTCCTTCGGGATCTACCGCAATAGAAGGCAGGTTCAGAAGAATATCAGAGGCACTTCCTCCAGCATTTGCGAGATCTTTACCTACATTGAATATTCTTTTATCCAGCGACAATTGCATCACTGTTTTTTCGCCCTGAACAACTATTTCATCCAAGGTATTGGCTTGAATGGACATGGAAATCTTACCGAGATCTTTGGTCAGATTATCTTTTGAAATGACAAACAGATCACTTTTATAATTGCCATAACCCATAAATTCAACGAGAGCATAATAACTTCCAAAAGATAATGGAATATTGAACTTACCATTTTC
>JBMLQR010000163.1:2193-3848 GCA_049241465.1 Saprospiraceae bacterium
GTCTTTTAATTGGAAACTTTCTTCATTTCATCAAATAGTGTAATAAAACATTCTGCAGACGACTTCACTTTGGAAGAATTATCGGTGGAAGGAGAACCTTTAAAATTATCCATTTCTTTCTGAAAAGATTCAAAACTAGTCCAAACCGTTTGAATCATCCCTGAATATCTGGGTTTCATAACAGGTGTTGCCCCTGCCCTGTAATCTAATAATTGGTGTAGTTGGGAAACGGCTACTTCAGGCGTTCTCCAGGGGCAGGTCAGGACATTAAAACCTTTCATAGCAAAATAAACGGCGGTTGGGTCAGGTCTTTCATAATGCCAGTCACAAATGACCACATCTTTATAAAGAAGATCAACAGCGCGAAAAGTTTGATTATAACTTCCCTCCCATTCACCAATACCAGTGGTCTTACCATCGATCAACCTATCTCCCCAAATCCAAAGCTTTCTGTTAGACAGAGCCAGATGATTTCTTATTTTATTTACTTCTCCGGCAAAAAGTTCTGCTTTATCCCTTCCCTGACACCTTGGGCATTTATCGTCGCCAAGATAAAACACCTCGTCCATACCGGCGTGAAAATCAGATGCTTCGAAGGCATTACAAATTTCATCTACAAGGCTGAAAACGATATTATGTACGTCTGGATGTAGCGGGCAATAACTTTTACAATAGAGGCCATCAGCATTTGGCCATACATACTTTTCCGGCATTTTAACATGGGGCGTTTCGTCAAATTGAGGATATTGGACGAGAAGATTATAGGTTTTAGCGGCCCAACTCTGGTGACCCAACAGATTAATTTGAGGAATCAGATTTATTTTATGTTTACGGCAAACTGCCACTAACTTTTTCACCTCCGCATCAGACAAAGCGATACTATCTCTAAGATTTGGGTATTTTTTGAACTGGTAGTTAAAGTCCACCCTTAAAATGAGGGTATTTACTTTTCTGGAAGCTAATTCCTCTTCTATAAAGCGAACAAATTTATCTACCTGATTAGTTTTTGGAGCCGCGATACAAAAACCTCTTACGGGGATTAAAGTATCTAGTCTGGTTTGACAAAAAAGGTTATTTGTCAATAAAAAAGCAAAAACGAAAGATAGGGTTTTCATACAGTCCGAGTTTGAGAAAAAATTCCTTTAAGATAAGAAAAGGAATGGAAATAAAGATATCTGGGTATATAAAGGCTTAACAAATTCTGGGCAGTTGTTTCTCTGGCAGTCAATTGACTTGAGAGGGAGCTACCGGTGGAGCTTTTAAAGATAACTTTTAATTTAGTTTGTTATCTTTATAGGCTAACATTTTTATTGAACCTTATTCCTGATTGCCATGCTTAGAATTTATCTGATTGGTTGGGTTATTTTGTTTTCTGCCATCATTTTGAATGTGGTCATTCAACGTTTTGGGATTATGGGTTGGTATGAGTTTCTGAATAAATTACAGGCTATAGGTAAAGTTACCTTTACGACCATGTATGTTGTGGATTATTTGTGGCTTTTTATTGGTTATCCGCTGTGCTTGGGTTTTTCCTACTACCTGGGAGAAAAGTTATATGAATTATTGATATCTGTCAAATAGAACGATGATTCGATATCGTTTGGGATATTTACATATCCTCCAGGGAAAGGCATAAAGTCTCAATAGTGTAATTT
>JBMLQR010000164.1:0-1078 GCA_049241465.1 Saprospiraceae bacterium
TGGTTCCCATTCTTTTCCCTGTAAAAGGAGTTTGAACCACCATTTATCCGCATTTTCATATTTTAAATTAAAAAAAAGCCATATTGCCAGACAGGTAAATGAGATGGTTACAGCACCTTGAAGTATAAATAAAGGTAAAGTTCCATTTTTAAACATACTTTCATTCCAATAAAAGGTGGTCCAAAAGGGTAGTTGAAGGATTAAAATTTTAGTTACATTTAAAGTTGAGGCCTTTAGGTTTATTAATGTTTTTTGCAAAATAACTACCGGTTTATTAAAATCAATGCTGTAAAGTGTGCTTAATTGAATAATATAAAGGATTACAGCCATAGCCGTTAACATCACTTGAAAATATGCTGAGTATAGGAAATAGAGACTTACCTGGTCATAAGCATTAATGGTCAGTTTTAAAAGGACATACCCCATGCCCAATACCCAAAGCAATCCCGCTAATAAGGTAAATATTTTAATGGGTTTCATCGAGGAAAGAAAATGACTAACATTTCTTTTTGTGAGTTTATCCAGGCTGGTTTTATCCGATTTTTGACTCAGGGCAATCTGTTCATTGCCAGTTTGCCATAGATATTTCAAATCTGTGTCGTTCATTTTAATTTTCTTTATGGTTTAAAAATCTCTTCTTTAGTTTTTCCTTTATCCTACCTATTTTAGTTCCCACATTGGAGACAGATATACCCATGATTTCAGAAATATCCAGATAGGATTTTTCCTCCAGATACAACATTAAGAGTGCTTTATCCATTTCGTTGAGTTCCGCAATAAATTTTTCCAATAAATTGAATTTTTCCTGTAAATCATTTGGAATTGGGTCAATAACTGGAGGGAGCGTCTCAGCTATGGCGTACTGACGTCTAATACTATTTTTCCTGTAAAATGAAATGGCCACATTAATGGAAATTCTATACAACCAGGTGGTCATAGCGAAATTAGCATCATATTTTGGTAGGGATTTCCAGATTTGTATCCTTATTTCCTGGATTAAATCCTGCCTGTCTTCCTCATTTCCACAATAGGTTCGGGCAACCTTGAACAATAAGCCTTTATGCTGTTCAATGATTTC
>JBMLQR010000165.1:0-8895 GCA_049241465.1 Saprospiraceae bacterium
CCACTTTCTGTCTTGAAAAAAATATGGGAACTACCAATGGTATTGAAGTTAGCCCGGATGGAAAGTATCTTTTTGTGAATGAGAGTGTCCAAAGGAAAATTTGGAAGTATAAAATAGATAAAGAGGGGTTCATTTCTGACAAAAGATTGTTTCATGCATTTTCTGATTTTGGATTGGACGGCATGCGTTGCGATAGAAAAGGTAACCTATATGTTACAAGATATGGGAAGGGTACCGTGGTTTGTTTAAATAGTTCGGGAAAAATAGTCAAAGAAATTCAACTGAAGGGAAGTAAACCTTCTAATATCACTTTCGGGGGTAAGGACGGAAAATGGGCTTATGTTACCTTACAAGACAGAGGTATGTTGGAATCATTCCTGGTACCTTTTTCCGGGCAGGATTGGTTTAGGTTTCAAAAAAATTAAAATACATGGCAGCACTAATTAAAAATTGTTTTTTTTCTCTACTCCTTACACTATGGTCTTTTTATTCCTTTGCTCAGGAGATTGACCTCATGTTGAAAGGAGGAACCGTCATTGATCCAAAAAATAAGATAAACCTACGTTTGGATGTGGCTATAGATGATGGCATTATCGTACAGGTAGGCCCGAATTTATCCACAAAGAATGTTTTTCAAGTGGTTGATGTGACTGGATTATATGTAGTACCTGGCATTATTGATATGCACGGACATCATTTTTATGGAACGGAATCAGATGCTTATTTAAGTAATGGTTCAAGTGCCCTCGCTCCAGATGGTTATACCTTCAGGTCAGGTGTTACCACGGTCGTTGATGTAGGCGGATCTGGCTGGAGAAATTTCAAAACATTTAAAAAGCAAACCATTGAAACTTCTCAAACCCGGGTTCTTTCTTTTTTGAATATTGTTGGTACGGGGATGAAAGGTGGTCCAATCGAACAAAATTTACTCGATATGGATGCCAGACTTACGGCTATGGAGGCCCTTGCATTTCCCGATTTTATTGTAGGAGTTAAAGTGGCACATTATGCAGGCCCTGAATGGACACCTGTTGACCAGGCAGTCCAGGCGGGTAAATTGGCAAATATTCCGGTGATGATCGATTTTGGAGGGGTGGAACCAGAACTTTCTTTAGAAACTTTATTTAATGAAAAATTAAGGCCTGGAGATATTTTTACCCATTGTTATGCTAAAGTTAAAGGAAGAATTCCCTTGGTGGATGAAAAAAGGAAATTAAAACCTTTTGTCCTTCCAGCTCAAAAAAAAGGGATTATTTTTGATGTGGGTCATGGTGGGGGTAGTTTCCTTTGGGATCAGGCCATTCCAGCGATTGAACAAGGTTTCAAACCCAATACTATAAGTACCGATTTACATACAGGTAGTATGAATGGAGGCATGAAAGACCAGTTGAATGTGATGTCCAAATTATTGAATGTAGGACTAACAATGGACGAAGTCATTGAAGCTTCCACATGGAAACCTGCTCAGGTAATCAACCGGCCCGCCTTAGGACATTTAACGGTAGGTGCAGGTGCAGATATTGCGGTTCTGAAATTAGAAAACGGCACTTTTGGATATACCGATGTCATGGGCTGGAAGGTTATTGGGAATAAAAAACTGGTTTGTGAACTGACACTAAGGGATGGAAAAACAGTATGGGATTTGAATGGCGTTTCCAAACCTTTATGGGAAAAATAAGTTGAGAATAATGAAATGGTGTCCCCTTTTTTTTTGTTTCCTTGGGGTATTCTCCTGTACTAAGAAACCCTTGAAAGTACCCTTTTCGGTGGCTAAAGACGTTACAGTTAAGCATTTTTTGTCGATTGGTCCCAATGGTGTTCGCATTACTCAAGACCCTAAAACGAAACAGATTGTTTATACAACCTTTGATGGTTCTGTTTTTGAGGTTAACTTAAATCGTTTTGGTATGCCTGAATCTACATTGCGTTTTTCTGTAAGAGATCATGGTATAAATGAACTGCAGGGTATTGATTTTCTTGGAGATACGATGTTTTTAGTTGGCAATATCAAGGTAAATAACGGAAAAGGTACACGAGGGATTGGCATGAGGGCTATTAGATTAAAGAAAAATCAATATGCCTGGACTCCTCTTTTTATAACAGAGGAAATGGGTGGGAATAAAACTATTTTCAACCATGGGTTTAATGCAACGGTAGTAAGTCCTGATGGAAAGTATTTATTTGTTAATAGCGGTGCAAGAACAGATCATGGAGAATTACAAGAAAATGACGGTTTTTATCCCAATCAAAGAGATGTCGCGCTGACTGCTTGTATCTTGAGAATTCCTGTCAATGCCTTTGCTTTGACTTTTCGAAATGATAGAGATTGGTTAATAAAGGAAGGCTATCTTTTTGCTGAGGGTGTAAGAAACGCTTATGATATGGCATTTTCCCATGATCACAGACTTTTTGCTGTGGTCAATTCCAGTGATTATGATCACCCTGAAGATATGTTTGAAATTCAGCAGGGGCATCATTATGGCTTTCCGTGGGTGATGGGCCAGTTGGACAATCCACAACAATTTGCGGATTGGGTACCTGATGCTGCAGTTGATCCTTTTATTCCTGAAACGAGTCATGCCTATCAGCAAAAATATTTTATGGTTGATACTTCATTTCCTAAAAGACCTGAAAATTTGAAGATATCAACTCCTGTATTGAATTTAGGGCCTCGGTTAAACCATTACAGAGATTTAAAATCGGGAAAAGTGATGGATGCAGATACCACTGGTGTACTATTAGGAACCTTTACACCTCATTCTTGCCCATTAGGTTTATTGTTTGATACAAAAGGTAGTCTGGGTGGTAAATATCGGTATTCTGGTTTTGCACTTTCCTGGACAGATGGTGAGAATTTTGAATTAATGTCCCGAATTTCTAAAGAAGGAGAAGAACTTGTACATTTGGAAATGTTCCTTGATAAGACTTCAAACCAGTTTAAAGTTAGAACTAACCGTTTAGTAGATAATTTCTTGTCTCCAACTGACGCAGTACTTATTGATAATCAGATATTTGTAATAGAATATGGCCAAAGGGCCAATATATGGCAAGTTATCCTGCCTTCATCTGAAAATCCTAATTAACATGAAAAAACTTTTTCAAATTTCTTTGATTTTGTCTTGCCTTTTATTCGTTGGTGTAGCCATTTTAGCCATGTCTGGAAATGGAAGTGAAGCTGGAATTCCTTTAAGTCTGGCCTTCTTTTTACTAGCTTTGGGCATCCGATTACACCCATTTTTAAAAGGATTTACCTTTACGGTGCTTATTTTTAGTGCTGTTTCTCTGGCGATGTTTTACCCAGGCTATTTTGTTCAGATAGGCACTTTTAAACCAAAAGTACTCATCATTCCTTTACTTCAGATTATTATGTTTGGCATGGGAACCACCATGTCGATACAAGATTTTTTAGGTGTTCTTAAAATGCCAAAGGCCGTATTGGTAGGACTCGTTTGTCAATTTACCATCATGCCTTTCTTAGGATTTGGATTGGCAAAATTATTTAATTTCCCACCGGAAATTGCTGCTGGTGTTATTCTTATTGGTTGTGCACCCAGTGGTTTGGCCTCTAACGTAATGTCGTATATTGCCAATGCAAATGTTCCTTTATCCGTTACGCTTACAGCTATTGCTACTATTGCAGCACCTTTTATCACCCCTTTTCTGATGCAGCAGCTGGCTGGTCAATATATTCCGATTGATTTATGGAAAATGATGTTAGATATTGCCAAAATGGTGATTTTACCCATAGGCGCAGGTTTATTATTTAACTATTTTTTTCATGGAAAGGCCAAATGGCTAGATCTCGCCATGCCTATCATTTCCATGGCCGGTATCGCTATTATCGTTACGGTTATAACCGCAAATGGTCGGGATGGCTTACTTCAGATTGGCTTCACCCTCATTCTTGCAGCTATCCTTCATAACGTATTAGGTTATTTCTTAGGGTATTTAGGCGCAAAATTAGTTGGTCTTAATCAGCGCGATTGCCGTACTATTGCCATCGAGGTGGGTATGCAAAATGGTGGATTGGCTTCGGGTATTGCGCTCACCATGAATAAAATTGCAACCGTAGGTCTTGCTCCTGCCGTTTTCGGACCCTGGATGAATATTTCGGGCTCCTCATTAGCCACCTGGTGGCGAAGTATTCCTATTAAGGATGAAGAAAAATAGTTAACAAAAAAATAATAAAATGGAATCAAACAGACGATTGGCTTTTAAGAAAATAGGTGCCGGATTGGCCACCATTTTTGGCTTTTCCCTTTCGGCAAAAGCAACTGAAAAATCTTCCCTTTCTTCAAAAAAGGAAGTGGTGGGGGAAATTGTAGCAGATGAACAAGGTATCCCCCTTTTTTCCAGTGCTGTAAAATATGGAAATCTCCTTTTTATAGCAGGAAAAGGGGCTCATTTTGAGGGCGATATAAAAGCTCATACCAAGCATGTTTTGGATGAATTGGAAAAGGAATTAGTCAAAAATGGTTCTTCCATGCAAAAAGTACTCAAAGTTAGCGTCTTTTTGCACGATTTGAATGATTATGCTGCCATGAATGAGGTTTTTAGAGGCCGTTTTGGTGAAAAACCGCCTGTGAGAACTACCGTTGCTGCTTATGGAGGAATACCCGGAGATTCCCTGGTAGAAATGGATTGTATTGCCGCTTTAGATTAATTTTAAAACGTAAAATCATGCTTTCAAGAAGAAATTTGATTAAAAATCTGTCGGCAATTCCTTTTATTGGTGGACTTTTAAATGTTAAGAAATTAGCGGAATCTCCTTCAACAAAGGATAGTTATCCACGTGATTTTTTCAAGGAATTGGGTGTCCGCACTTTCATTAATGCAGCAGGTACCTACACAGCGTTAACGAGTAGTCTGATGACAGAAGAAGTTAAAAATGCTTATCTATACGCAAGTACTCAATTTGTAAATTTAAATGAATTACACGACCGGGTCGGAGAACGGCTGGCACAATTACTTCGATGTGAGGCAGCAATGGTTACTTCTGGAGCTGCTTCAGCTATAACTTTAGGCACAGCGGGTGTTTTAACAGGCATAGATGTGGCGAAAATAGATAAAATACCAGGCGATTTATCTGGTATGAAGTCTGAGGTGATTATTCAAAAATCACATCGGGTAGGCTATGATCACGCCATTAGAAATACGGGAATTAAATTAATCGAAGTGGAAACTCTGGCACAGTTCGAGAGGGCTGTTTCGGAAAAAACAGCAATGTTTTGGTTCCTTAATTATGCCAATCCTGTTGGTCAAATTAAAGATAAAGAATTTGTTGCCCTTGGAAAAAAATATGGTATTCCTACTTTTAATGATTGCGCTGCGGATGTTCCTCCAGTTGAAAATCTTTGGAAATATACCGAAATGGGCTTTGATTTGGTCGCTTTTTCAGGGGGAAAAGGTCTGCAGGGTCCTCAAAGTGCTGGTTTGCTTCTAGGTAGAAAAGATTTGATCCAGGCAGCAAGGGCTAATGCTGTGCCTAATGGTAATACCATAGGAAGAGGTATGAAAGTAAATAAGGAAGAAATGCTTTCTCTTTTAGTTGCCGTGGAAAATTACCTTAATAAGGATTTTGACTCAGAATGGAAAATGTGGGAAAACCAGATTAATCATATTCATCAAGTGGTTTCATCGGTTCCAGGCGTGAAAACGGAAATTCATATTCCAGAAATTGCGAATCATGTGCCTTCTATCCGCTTGTATCTTGATGCACAAAAATTAAGACATTCACCTGATAGCCTTCGTATTGCACTAAGAAATGGTCACCCGTCTATTGAAACAGTGGGCGGTAGCGATTCCCTTGATATGACTACTTGGATGTTAAATCCTGGGGAAGAAAGAATTGTTGCACGACGAATAAAAGAAATTTTATTAACTTAGTGTTTATTTTTAAAAAAAGGATTGAAAATGAAATATTGGTCTTGTTTGTTTGTTGTCATTTTAACTCATTTTAGTATGGAGGCACAGGAGAATTATAATCCTGAGGAGAAATTGAAAGCGTTGGGTATTACTCTACAGGCGCCTTCAAGTCCCGTGGCAAATTATGTCAATGTGGTTCGCGTGGGAAATTTATTGTTCCTCTCCGGGAAAGGTCCGCAACTGTCTGATGGTACCTTTATTACTGGTAAAGTAGGAGAGAATCTGACTATTCAACAGGGCTATGATGCCGCGCGATGGACAGGTATCAGTCAGCTGGCTGTCTTAAAAGCTGAGCTAGGTGATTTGAAAAAAGTGAAAAGGATTGTGAAAGTACTTGGTATGGTTAATTCAACAGCTTCTTTTACCGATCATCCTAAAGTTATAAATGGATTTTCAGACCTTATGGTCGCCGTCTTTGGTGAAAAAGGAAAACATGCCAGGTCTGCCGTTGGTATGGGCTCTTTGCCCAATGATATTGCTGTCGAAGTGGAATTGATTGTTGAAGTTGAAAATCCTTAATTTTGTCAGTAGTTGTTCCTAATTGGCGCGATTTTCATAGCCTTTACTCGAAATCCTTAACGGAAAATGTCATTCCCTTTTGGGAAAAATATAGTCTTGATAATGTGGATGGCGGTTACTTTACTTGTCTCCTTCGCGACGGTAACGTTTTTGATACAGATAAATTTATCTGGCTACAGGCCAGAGAAGTCTGGATGTTCGCAAAATTGTTTAACGAATGGGAGGCTAATCCTTCCTGGCTTAAAATAGCCATTCATGGTGCTGATTTTCTTGAAAAATTTGGAAGAAATGAAGATGGTGACTGGTATTTTTCGTTAAGAAAAGATGGAAAACCACTGGTTAGTGCTTATAATATTTTTTCCGATTGTTTCGCTGTAATGGCTTTTGCTCAATTGGCCAAAGCTTCGGGGGAAGATAGATATGCCCAAATAGCCATTCAATCCTTTGAACGTATTCTTCAAAGACAAGCCAATCCTAAAGGCAAATTCTCAAAAGCTATTCCTGAAAATAGAGCGCTCAAGAATTTTGCGCTCCCAATGATTCTTTGCAACCTGGCCCTGGAATTGGAAGGTCTGTCCGATTCGTTCGATATTGAATCGTTGATTGATACTTGCGTAAATGAGGTCATGGTCGATTTTTATAACGAGGAATATGATATTACGCTGGAGAACGTGAAACCCGATGGCTCTTTTTCTGACACTTTTGAAGGACGTTGTGTGAATCCGGGGCACGTAATTGAAAGTATGTGGTTCATCATGGATATAGCAGAAAGAAGGCAGGATAAAACGTTAATGAAACTGGCCGTGGATAGAACCATTCGTACTTTGTCTTATGGATGGGACGAAAAATACGGTGGCATCCTTTATTTTATGGATGTGAAAAATTATCCTCCTCAGGCATTGGAATGGGACCAAAAACTATGGTGGGTGCATGTGGAAACGTTAATTGCTTTGCTTAAAGGGTACAAACATACAGGAGATTCTCGCTGTTTAGATTGGTTTAATAAAGTGCACCAATATACCTGGTCTCATTTCCCCGATGCTGAATATGGTGAGTGGTTTGGATACCTAAACAGACAAGGAGAAGTCCTTCTGCCTCTGAAAGGAGGTAAATGGAAAGGCTGTTTCCATGTTCCCAGAGGTTTGTTTCAGTGCAGTAAAATTTTAGCAAAGTTAGCAAATCCTATCATCGGTTAATCTTTGCAATAAGCTGTCAAGGAATAAAAACAGGGTTCAGGAAAACGACCCTTCTCTTGATTTATAATCGTATCTTCATCTTTTACATTAACATAATAAAAAGATGAAAGCGAAGTATATAAATCCTTTTACAGACTTTGGGTTTAAGAAAATTTTTGGAGAAGAAGCCAGTAAAGAACTTCTCATTGATTTTCTCAATGCTTTGATTCCACAGGCTAATAAAATAATAGATTTAAAATTTAAGAATACAGAACATCTTGGTCTGAGAGAAGCAGACAGATATGCCATTTTTGATATTTATTGCGAAAATGAGTCAAACGAAAAGTTTATAGTTGAACTACAAAAAGCAAAGCAAAATTATTTTAAAGAGAGAACTATTTATTATTCCACCTTTCCGATAAGGGAGCAAGCTGAGAAGGGACAATGGAATTATAACCTTGCGGCCGTTTTTTGTATCGGAATACTTGATTTTACTTTCGATGATTATGAAAGTGAGCCTGAGAAGAGTGAGGTAGTGCATACCATAAAATTGAAAAATCAGAATGGAAAAACCTTCTATGACAAGTTGACTTACATCTACGTTGAAATGCCAAATTTCAATAAACCAGAAGAAAATCTATCCTCAAGACTTGATAAATGGCTGTTTTTTATCAAAAATCTGGAGGATTTTCAATCAATTCCTTCTATTTTTTCTGATGAAATTTTTGCAAAAGCTTTTGAGAAGGCTGAATTAGCAAAGTTTGGGCAGGAAGAAATGGATAATTATGAATCAAGTTTAAAAGTATATAGGGATTTATATTCAGTTATTGATTCAGCATTTATTGAAGGTAAATCAGAAGGAATTGAAGAAGGCAGACTAGAAGGATTACAAGTAGGTAGACAGGAAGGTTTGCAGGAAAGTAAAAGGGATATGGCTAAACTTCTGAAGGATAATGGTGCACAAGTTGATTTAATCATTCTTACAACTGGATTTACAGAGGCAGAAATAAATCTGCTATAAAACCAAAATTTACAGCATGTTGTCTATGACAAAAATATTTTGAATAATTTACCTACATATATTTTTATGGTTAATTTGTCAATATAAAAGTTGAATGTTGTATAGTGGTAAAATAATTTTATACCTTAGCTTCACAATATAATTTATAGTCTTGGAACCATTGAAATTTACTGTAGGGATTGATATTGGAGGCACAAATACTAAATTAGGTTTAGTTGATTCCGACGGACATTTACTTAGACGAGTTAATTTTTC
>JBMLQR010000166.1:0-3117 GCA_049241465.1 Saprospiraceae bacterium
GTGACCCCTGCCTTATTTTTCAAAGTGAAGGTATAATTCTGAGCCGTTGTTATTTCTACACTGATGGTGTCGAGGGTAAAGCCTGCATAAGCATCAAACAAGAGATGATTGATGGTTGTATTATTCTCAGAAGTTTGGAAAGATGTATTGGTAGGCCCGATTTTTTGCTGTGGTGCAATAGAATCTTCCATCACAGCATAATAGGCTCCAGAAGTAGCAGCCCTGTAAACGGTATCTGTAGCGCCAGAAATCAAGGTTCCGTTTCTATACCATTTTACATACTGAGGTTTTGTTCCTAATTTTATATTTACGGTCTCTCCTTCACAAACTGTAGAAGAGCCATTGGTTAATGTAACAGATTTAGGAGGTGTTGGTACCCAGGTTAATATTGCAGAAAGACTGTTCAAGGAACCCTCCGCATTCGTAGCCACACAATAGTATTCTCCGGCATCATTAATTCCTGAAATCATTACCCTTAACAACGTATCTGTCGCTCCGGCAATCAATGAGGTATCCTTATACCACTGGTAAGTAGCTACTGCATCACGGGATACTGCCTTTAAGGTAACCGTCTCCCTGGAACATACGATATCTCCTACTGGATGAATGATAAATCGAGGTAATCCCTCATCTATCTGGGTATCATCCGTTGAACCTAAAGTGAATGGACTAAATTGGGTAACGTTACTGGCCTCGATGAAACTATTTTGAGGGGAGGTGGCCGTCGTATTGCCAATCCTTCCCTGGTTTGCCCAAATGGTACCATTGTGACGCATCACATTTATTTTGGAAGGGTCCGTAATATAATTAGCCCCATTCCTATTGGCATTATAACTTAATTGTACAGAAGCAGGGGCAGTTCCGCCAGTTCTGTCAATTTGCCATAATTCTTTATTACTAATAATTTTGATTGGATCCTCAAACTTAGACCCAAAGGTCTTAATCGGACTGATCCGTTTATATTCTATATCAAATGAATTTCCTGTATTGGCACCTACTGAAATTTTTGCAGGCGCATAAAATCCTCCTCTGCCCGATGGCGCTGTAAAAACTTCATTAGAAGCCAGCACCTTATTCATCGGACCGTCAACATAACTTGCATCGGTAGCGCCGTTGGCCACAATACCCGCCCAGAAGTTAAGTTTAGAAGTCGATTTGGTTTCAACAATGCCCTTGTTTAAATGGATGTTTCCTTCCACAATCAACGGACTATTGACAAATACTTTCCCAGATGGTTTGTTAATATTTATACCACTCCATCTGTGTATTAAACCAGTGGTTAAACTATTTACCTGCTGATCAGCATTTCCGTTAAATACAAAATGATTTGTCGCATGGTGGTAAATCCAACGGGAAGGGAAATTATCTCCCCAATAAGTTAGATTTCCACCTAAGGTATCCGCAGCGGCATTACTTAAAAAGAATTGTTGGGTACCAGAGGTCATACTGCTCCTTAAATAGAGGTTACTCTGGTAATTATTTCCCTTATTAGCTACATTGCCTGAATATACATAAATGGTATTTGCAGCTTGCATTACCAACTGGGTCCCTCCTTTAAAGGTATTTCCATTAATGTAATTTGAACCACCTAAATAACCAAATTGAATGGTGTCTGTTAGAATTTTATTATCCTGAACCGTTCCGGTATTCATCTGACCGAGGAACATTTCTGTATTCTGAAGGATATTATTGTATAAGTTAGTGACACCCACCGCATTCATTTTGATGGTTCCACCCTTTGTTCCTACTTCTACCCGAGCCAAATTCAACCCAGGTGCGGTAGATTGGGTGGTTGTATTTATATTCAAGGTACCATCTATAATAAATTTCTGATTATTTATCTGACTGATATCTATACGTCCTGTTCCAATTTCGAAATTGGCATTTCCATTAATCCTAACACCATTTCCATAATGTGCGGCAATATTACCATCACCCTGGTGTGTATTTCCAGTATGCGTAAAATTGAAATTGCCTGTAATATTCGATTTAGCTGTATAACCTGCTACCAAATAACCAAAATGGAATTTATCTGCATTCTTATAAAATACATTCAGGTTTCCGTAAATACTATCGGAACCGTGCATAGAAATACCTGTACTTAAATTACTTACTCCCGTTCCAGTGGAAAGAAAGGTAAGATTTTTATACGTGTTTTTAGTTCCTCCATTCACATTGGTATTTCTGGTACCCGACCATAATTGACCCGAGGTAACATGAGCATCAAAAATGGTAGAATCTGCTGTAAATTTATTTCCATCAGAAAAAGAATAACCACCGGCAGTTTTCTGAAAATGTGCCAAACCACCATCAAAGGTGTTATCAAATAAGGTAAACTCATTGACATCAAAAGTCCGGATGGTATCATTCCTGAAGATGGAATTCCTTATATCCAGAGTGCCTGGTCCATTGCTGGTAGAAGTGCCATTGGTTGAAGCACCCCCAGTGAGGAAGGAGCCTCCTTTTGTGCCCACTTCAAAGAACTGGAAATTCATGGCAGGATCTCCCGTATCATTTCCGTCAAAATTAAATTTACCCGCCACCTGGAATTTATTTGGAGAGGTAGGGGTTATATCCACATCCACTCTTCTCCAATTGACATCCATATTTCCAGCCACATTTACCTGGCCCGTTGTGGCATATAAATATCCTAATTGACCAGTAGTTGGAGAATTTAATTTCATATCTCCCCCTACCCATACTTTACTTAGATTGGCATTGTTGTGAGCAAGATACAGATAACCAAAATCCCTTAAATCCGCGCACAAATTTCCATAAATAGAATCCATAGCACCATATCCGATGTATGCTTGAATATAGTTGTTAACCGATGTATTAAGTTGGGCAAATCTTAAATTACCTCTATAGGCATTTCCTTTAGCCCCTGAAATATTATTTGCAATTCTTGAGCCTGACTGGTAATACATCCAGGTATTCAAGACATTAGACGTAAATGCAGTAGAACGAATATTGAATTTATTGCCGTCAATCAGCGTCCAGTTACCCGTTGTTTGATCCATGAATAATGAATCGCCAAAAAACTGGTTATCAAATAAATCTGCATGATCTACACCATACCAGTCATATTGGGTATTTCTTAAGATACTATTCTTTATG
>JBMLQR010000166.1:3217-4662 GCA_049241465.1 Saprospiraceae bacterium
ATATCAAATCTATTGATACCATAAAATTCGGCAAGCCCAAACCGAAGGGTACTATTTCTTATATTTAGGTCCGCCGGGCCGTTACTTCCGCCACTACCACCGGTGGCCTTTACACCCGTTTTTATAGTCCCCCCTGCGGTTCCGACCTCAAAGAACTGGAAGTCATAGCTTACCACATCATTAAGGACTCCCCCATCAAATGAGAAAGTTCCCCCAACGGTAAATTTATTGGGCGACGTTGGTGTAAAATCTATGGTACCCCTGGGCCAGAAAACATCAAGATTTCCACCTACGGTCACATTACCTGTGGTAACGGTAAAAAGACCAGTTTGAGCAGTACCCGGCACATTCACATCCACATTTCCACCGATCCATACCTTACTATTGGTTGCGTTGTCATAAGCAAACCAAAGCTGGCTGATATCCTTCATATCGGCGGTGAAATTACCATAAATAGAATCCATTGCTGATCTTCCCCAATGGCTATTATAATAAACGGTCGAGGAGGTAGGTGCTGTTTTTACATAAACATTCCCTCGATAGGCATTACCTAAATGAGTCCCGGAAGCCCTTTGTCCTGACTGGAAGTAGGTCCATGAATTTATGACATCCATACCAAAAGCAGAGGACCTGACATTAAACTTATTTCCATCTATATAAGTAAAACTCCCCCCACCTGTTTGGTCGAGATACAGGGAATCACCAAAAAACTGGTTATCATATATATCTGCATTGGTTATATCATAAATTTCATAAATACTGTCTCTCAGTATGCTATTTCTTATGATTAACTTTCCTGGCCCGACCGAGGTAGAAATCCCTCCCGTTGCCTTTGCTCCCGTCCTGAAGATACCCCCATTGGTGGCGACCTCAAAATTGCCAAAAGTCATGGTTGGACTTCCTGTATGATTTCCATCAAAGTTAAATTTACCACCAATGGAAATCTTTTTCCCGGTGTTCATATTAAAATCAATGATCGTATTTGGTGCGGTTATACTTAAATCACCTTTAATTTCTACATTTCCAGCCGGATCTATCCAAAGCCATCCCTGTCCGGTTCCAGTTTGGGTAAAGGTGGCATTTCCACCAACATATAACCTTCCGGCACCAGGACTCATATACAAATCGCCAATGCCCCAGTTGGAAAGATCGAGATTCCCGTAGATACTATCCGTACCATATCGACCAATTTGAATTTGTCCATTTACGGTTCCTCCTAATTCCAGATTAAGATCTCCAAGATATGCATTTCCCTTTGCGCCAGTTGCCGCAGCTGCTCTTGAACCACTAACAAAATAATCATTGGCTCCGGTAGCTACATTCTGTCTAAATCTAACATTGGCGTCAAAACGGTTTCCATCCACAAAAGTTCGGCTTCCACCAGCGTTATGAGGTATGAATATTTCAGTAGCTTTTATCTTGTTATCCAACACATTGCTGTAATC
>JBMLQR010000166.1:4762-6129 GCA_049241465.1 Saprospiraceae bacterium
AGTATAATTACCATCGATGGTGTGGGTTCCCCCATGTGTTCCGGGACCAAAAAATGGAGCGCCAGAATTCATATTAACTGTTAAATCCCCCTTAAACACTGCATTCTTACCTACATTTCCTACTTCAACCACCATTTGGACACCACTGTTTGTCGCATTATGATTAATAGTTACATTCCCATTATATGTATTAGGGAATGTATTTGCAGGGGCACCATTTACCGCGTTTGACCCTAACCAAAAAAAGGCTTGGCCATAACTGCGAACAGATAAGTCCTTATTAAAAGTGGAACCCCAGATTAATATTTGGTTTGCAGTAGAAGTTCCACCACTTTCTATTTGTGCCCTGGAATGGAATGTAGAATTTTGAATATTGAAACTACCGTTGTAAGCAGTACTTCCTGAAATCAAATTGCCACTTCCGCCACTGGCATCATTAACCGTCGCGGTGTTAATGTTTGTTCCATATTGCGAAGTGAGGGTAAACCCATTCACATCGAGCTGGGAACCTGAATTCATCGTCATAATACCGACCGTGGCATTAGCACTCAATTTAGGCCATCGACCACTGGTAACGGTTGAAGGAATCACCACTGATGTAGATGTGGCTCCGGGTACTGCATTTCCCGTCCAGTTGGTACCTGTATTCCAGTCATCACTGGAATTTCCTGTCCAGGTCTGGCTAAATACTAAGAAGGGAAATAAGAAAAAGATTAATCCAGTCAGACCCTGTTTGGCCAACTTTCGGCTGATTAAAAATTTCATATCTTTTGAAAAAGGTAAAATGGTAGTAGTTTTCATCATTTTCTCTATTATGCCGTTTACAGTGGGATTTAAAATTTGAACTCAGCCGTTGTGATTGGCTTCAGATTAACAGGATTGGAATAAGTTGTACCTGGTTGATTTGTCTTGTAGGTATTCGTCAGTTTACAGCGATATGTTCCTTCATCCAAAGCAGTTACCGGATTGAAAATCAGTGTATTTTTTGTTGCATTATGAACATCTGTATAGGTATTGTCATTGGCCCCAATAGCCTTTTTTTGCCATTGATAATTTACCTTTCCACTTTTCGCTTCGTCAATGCTTACAGAAAGGGTATGCGCCAATCCAAGGCACTTATCGGCACCAGTTGGTTGAGCTGTGATGATGGGTGGACCATCAGGTTGAGGGGTGATCATAAAGCCATAATCTTCAATTTCCCCATCAGAAGAAACACCAAGGGATCTTTCATCTACGGCAGCAGTACTTGCATCATCAGCTAAACCATTTTTGGAAAGGAAAAACCGGAGATAAGTTCTACCGGCTGTTTGGGTACCAGGCGCTTTAAAGCGGACATAATAATCTGTTAAGGCCTGGGTATTATGATA
>JBMLQR010000167.1:0-2835 GCA_049241465.1 Saprospiraceae bacterium
TGAACACTTCTTCGCCTTCCGAGCCTTTGGAAAATCGATCTCTTACAAAATACAGACTCATCATTGAGGAATTTGGTGGTTATGACCTATTTCAATCTTTGCTAGCAAAACTGCACGAAATAGCAAGGAAGCATGAAGTAGGGATTGCCGAAGTTGCCGCCAGATATATCCTTCAGAAACCTCAGGTGGGCGGCATCATCATTGGCGCACGAAACCGGAATCATTTGGAAAAATTATTAAAAATTGAATCTTTTACCTTAGATCAAGCTGATATTTCTGCCATCGAAGAGGTTGCCAAAAAGTCAACAGGTCCTGCTGGTCCCGTTTACGATTTGGAAAGAGATAAAAATGGGCCTCACGGTGCCATTATGCGCTATAATCTGAATGGACAAAATACGAAGAGGTAATGACGGCAAAGGAAACTTTAAATAAGGAAAATTTATCGTTCTACGGCGGAACATTAGGCGCCATTTTACCCTTTGTTGTATTTGCCACAGGCGTTGTTTTCCTGGCACTCTCAGGCGCACCCGATGAACGCGGATTTTGGCCCATACTCATTGCAGCCCTAACCGTAGGCATGTTACTGGCCAAAGATAGAAAGGTTTACAGTGAAACGGTTATTCATGGAATGGCTCAGCCCATCGTAATGATTATGTTGACTGCCTGGATGTTAGCTTCTACTATTGGTGTATTGATGTCTGAAACGGGCTTTGTCAATGCCTTGCTTTGGGCCGCGAGCCAGTTACATTTATCGGCAGCTGGATTTACCGCCGTCACCTTTATCATTTGTTGTTTGATATCCCTTTCTACCGGTTCCAGTTTTGCCACCATACTCATTGGTGGACCCTTACTTTATCCGGCAGGAGGACTTTTAGGTGCCGATTTACCCCTACTTGCCGGCGCTATTTTAGCGGGAGCAACCTTTGGCGATTTTTTTGCTCCCATTTCAGATACCACCATTGCCAGTGCATTAAGCCAGGAAGCACCCATCGGCGCAACGGTTAAAAGCAGGCTTCGATTTATAATACCACTGGCCATCATTGTATTACCCATTTATTATTTTTTAAGTAAAGCCTATTCAGGAAATATTTCCGACGGAGAAAAATTAACGGGTGACCCTGCCGGACTTCCGATGTTCTTCATTCCCGCGTTGATCATTTTCCTGTTTCTAAAAGGTAAACATTTACTCCACGGATTATTATTTGGCCTCCTTGCAGGGGTAATTCTTGGTTGGGGACTTGGCTTATTGCCAGTAACAAAAATCATATCTTTAGATTTGGAGAATTTCCGTGCCCAAAGCTTTATCATCGAAGGCATCAACAGAGCCACAGGCATCAGTTTTTTCACCATCCTTCTTATGGGTCTGGTAGAAACATTAAAAGGAAGTGGATTAATTGACCGCTTAGTTCAATGGGCTGCAAATCATAGCCATAGCCCGCGGCAAGCAGAAAGCTGGATAGCTGCGGCCGGAAGTATAGCTGTTCTCCTAACCACGCATAGCATTGTAGCTATACTAATGGTGGCTGATTTTACGCGACAAACAGGAGAAAAACAAGGGATTGATCCTATCAGAAGAGCGAATTTACTAAGTATGGTGGTATGTGTTTTCCCCTTCCTTCTACCCTATTTCATTCCAGTTATTTTAATGGCCAATACAACAAATAGTGGGAAACCATTTGATATTGCAGCCGTTTCTCCTTTACAAGCTGGCTTGCATAATTTCATTTCATGGGGTCTGGCCATTATCACTATCGGCTCTCTCATGTGGAAAAAAAATAAACAATAATAAAATGAGTGAAACCAATTCCTTAAGGTCTGACCAGTTTGAACTTTATGATTTACGCATAGTTGTGGAACAAATTAACGGACACTGTACCTGCAACATGAATATCGGGGACTGTTTCTACCTTCGTGGAGGTAAATTATCCATGCCCGACAAGGCTGATTTCTGCCTGTATGCCTTACAATCAGCCATTCCACTTTTACCCGCAAAACAAAGAAAAAATCATCCTGCAGACTGGATGGAAACCGATGCGCGTGTAACTTGCCCTGACCCTGCCTGTGGCCTCATTTTAAGGATTGACAGAGAAGAAATACGGGTACTCAATCATGACGATGTAAGCCCCATCCCCTGGAAGGAAGAATAATCTACCTTGAGGAAAGTTTGAACTTTATCTATCATTTGTTATTATTAGTTGACATTTCTAATGAACAAATGTCATGAAAACGATAAAGAAGGGAGATTTACCGGAAAAAATATGTGTGACCTGTAACAGACCCTTTTCCTGGCGTAAAAAATGGGAGAAAAATTGGTTGGAAGTAAAATATTGTAGTCAAAAATGCAGCCTTAATAAGACTAAAAATGCCTGATACTGGAATTGTTTTCCCCCACCAACTATTTGAACGTAGTGAAATTATAGATCAATGCCAAACCATTTTTCTCATAGAAGAATGGCTTTTTTTTCGGCAATATCGTTTCCATAAAAAGAAGATTGCTTTCCATAGAGCGAGTATGAAATTTTACCAATCTTACTTAGAAAGTCTAAATAAGAAGGTCATTTATATTGATTCCTTTAATGAACTAAGTGATATTCGGCAGTTAATAGCGCATCTACCTTCCTTAAATATCAGGGAACTGGCCTATATTGACCCAACTGACTATTTGTTAGCGCGAAGGATAAACACGGCGGCAGAGAAAAACGAGGTAGTTCTGACCTCCTTTTCTTCTCCTCTTTTTCTAAATACGTCTGACGAAAACAAACAGTATTTCTCAGACAAAAAGCGGTTTTTTCAGACAGATTTTTACATTCATCAACGAAAGAAAAGGAAAATACT
>JBMLQR010000167.1:2935-7038 GCA_049241465.1 Saprospiraceae bacterium
CTGATGGTTCTGGGTAACTTTATGCTCCTCTGCGAGTTTGACCCAGAGGAGGTTTATCGATGGTTTATGGAGCTATTTATTGACTCCTTTGACTGGGTTATGGTGCCGAATGTCTATGGTATGAGTCAGTTTGCAGACGGTGGTATCATGTCCACAAAACCTTACATCAGCGGTAGTAATTATTTAATGAAAATGAGTGATTATCCTAAAGGGGATTGGCAGCCAGTGTGGGATAGCTTATTCTGGCATTTTATGGATAAACAACGGGCGTTTTTTCTGGGAAATCCAAGATTAGGCATGTTAGTAAGGACCTTTGATAAAATGTCGGACGATAAAAAACAAGAACATTTAACAAAAGCTGATTTTTATTTACATAGTTTATAAGCATTATCATATAGAATTAGTTAAAGTTCATCGTACTTTGTCCCTACTTTTGTTCTAATCAATTTATGCCCTCATTTTTTACGTAAAAGAACCATTTTATGGATTTAAAAAACATTCAAACGGAGATTGATGCCAGTTATTTATATAAACAGCTAAGCATCGCAGAAAAGGATTTAAATGTAGCTCAGGTTTTTGCTCAGATGAGTGACATAGAACTGAGTCATGCCGTGGCATTTGCCAAAAAATTTAATTTAAACGCAGATCAACTTCCAAAACCATCAGGCAGGGCGAGAATCCTGAATAAAATTGGAGAAATCATTGGTTACGATTATGTATTAGGCGTATTGCTTGATACGGAGAAAAGTATTTCATCGGCAGTACAACATGCCCGAAAAAATACCAATGCTCAAAGTTCCATTTCAGATACGGCGCATGTAACTATCTTGAAAAATATATTAAATAATCACAAACACATCTCCAGTGATAATGTAGTAAGATTTGAGAAAAAACACCGTTCTGTGGGTGGAAATGCCTTAAGAGCAGCTGTTTTAGGTGGAAATGACGGCTTGGTTTCCAATTTCAGTCTTGTTATGGGTATCGCGGGAGCAACCAGTGGGCAATCGGAAGTTTTACTGGCTGGCTTAGCCGGACTATTAGCCGGTGCATTATCTATGGCATTGGGTGAATGGATATCGGTAAAAAGTTCCCAGGAACTGTATGAAAATCAGATGGATTTAGAAATGGAGGAACTGGAAACAAATCCAGAGGGGGAAGAAAAAGAACTGGCGCTCATTTACATAACGAAAGGGATTCCAGAAGCCCAGGCCATTCAAATGGCTAAAGAAATCATGTTGGATAAAGGTCAGGCACACGACATATTGGTCAGGGAAGAATTGGGTATAAACGTCGATGAAATGAAGGGTTCAGCGATGGAGGCAGCCGTCACTTCTTTTGTATTATTCGCTGTTGGCGCCATTTTACCGGTTATTCCTTTCTTTTTTATTGGTGGTGTAATGGCTATCCTTTTAAGTGCCACTTTAAGTGCTATTGGCTTATTTATCATCGGTGCAGCTATCACTTTATTTACAGGTAAAAATGTACTTTTTTCCGGATTCAGACAAGTTGCCTTCGGATTGATTGCTGCCGCAATTACTTTTGGTATTGGTCATTTTATCGGAGTTTCCATAGCAGGTTAACAATCAATACATGCGAGAATACAACGAACTTCCCACGGCAAAATCGAAAAATATAGGTCAGATTGCGATTGAGGTGTTTAAAGAACCTATGTTTATCTTATTATTGGTTTGTAGTAGCATTTATCTCTTATTAGGTGATTATACAGAGGGCATTATGTTGTCCACTTCCATTTTGATCATTATTTTCATCACCTTTTACCAATATCAAAAAACGGAAAGAGCCATTGAATCTCTGCGACAGTTATCGTCACCCAAAGCGATGGTCATTAGAAATGGAGAGACAGTTAAAATACCTGGTAGAGAGATTGTTATCGGTGATATTGTGCTAATAAATGAAGGAGATCGCATACCTGCCGATGGTATTTTGATTCATGGTACAAATCTTTCTGTCGATGAATCTATGCTTACGGGTGAGTCTATTCCTGTGTCGAAAGATACCCTGGCACAGGAAAGTAGCTCACAAGTTTTTAGCGGTACATTGGTCGTACAAGGTAGCGGTAAATTGGAGGTAACTGCCATTGGCATTCACACAGAATTCGGAAAAATCGGTAAATCCTTACAACAAATTGTTCAGGACCCTACCCGTTTGCAAAAAGAAATGAAGGTTCTCATTAGAAATCTGTTCATTATTGGAGGATTTTTAAGTGTTTTAGTCGTCATTGCCTTTTACCTGACAAGAGGAGATTTCATCGCTTCCCTGTTATCCGGTCTGGCATCTGCCATGGCCATACTTCCTGAAGAATTTCCCGTTGTGCTAACTATTTTCCTGGCTATTGGCGCCTGGAGATTATCTCAGCAAAATGTCCTGACCCGAAAACCCTCTGCTATTGAGACCTTAGGTTCAGCCACCGTTTTGTGTAGCGATAAAACAGGAACGATTACCCAAAATAACATGGTATTATCGACCTTAATTAAGGCGCATTTTATCATTGAAAAAAATGAATTTGAGGAAAATATTGAAAATATTGAGGAGCTTATTTTTACCGCCATTCTGGCCAGTCCCCCTGAAAGTATAGATCCCATGGAAAGGGCCATTTATGCTGTAAAGAAAACACTTCCTTCCAGTCAGTCTCCCTCTTTTACCTTACTGAAGGAATATCCATTGAGCAAAGATTTATTTGCTATGACCAGGGTTTTAGAAGATGAGAATGGGCAACTTTATGTTGGTACAAAAGGGGCACCAGAAGCAATTTTAGAATTATGTCATATTTCCGACGAGGAGAAAATTCATTTACTTTCCAAAGTAAAAATGCTGGCTAAAAGAGGACAGCGGATTTTAGGTGTTGCTAAGGGAAAAGTAGAAAATAGAGAATTTCCAGCGTCTCAAAAAGATTTTTCTTTTGAATTCATGGGCTTCCTTGGATTTGAAGATCCTATCAGACCAGAGGTTCCGGAAGCAATAAAACAGTGCTATTCTGCTGGCATTAAGGTGATTATGATAACAGGTGATTATCCAGAAACAGCAAAAAACATTGGGAAGCAAGCAGGGCTCAATGAGCAGGATGAAATTTTAACAGGCCAAGACTTAAAAAATCTGTCGGAAAGTGAATTAAAGGAGAAAATAAAGCATGTCAATATTTTTGCCCGAATTATTCCTGAGCAAAAACTACAGATCATTAAAGCGCTGAAGGCAAACGGGGAAGTAGTCGCTATGACTGGTGACGGTGTAAATGATGCGCCGGCTTTAAAAGCAGCGGATATTGGTATTTCCATGGGAGGAAAAGGGACTGATGTTGCCAGGGAATCATCTTCTCTGGTATTATTGGATGATAATTTCAGTTCCATCGTCATGGCCATAAAATCGGGAAGGAGAATTTTTGATAATCTACAAAAGGCTATGGGGTACATCATTGCCATACATATTCCGATTATCGGACTCGCCCTTTTACCTGCTTTTTTTCCAGCTTTACCCATTTTACTTATGCCCTTGCATATTGTATTCATGGAATTAATCATTGATCCGGTGTGTTCTATTGCCTTTGAGTCTGAAAAAGAAGAAATCGGGGTTATGAAAAGACCACCCAGAGATCCGAATATGGCCTTTTTTGGACTCAAACAAATATTCAAGAGCTCCCTGGTTGGCCTTATCCTTTTAGCCATGGTATTGACAGTCTATTTTTTCAGCATGCAGGAAGGACATACGGAAGGAGAAATCAGGGCTATAGCTTTTACCTCCTTAATCATTGGAAATATATTCCTTATTCTTACTACCCTATCCAAAACCAGAAATGCCATTGACGTTCTTTTTGAAGATAATATCTCCCTGAAAATCATTCTTTTCGTTGCCAGCACCATGATGTTTTTACTTGTTTCGGTCCCTTATTTGCGTGAATTATTTAGTTTTGAATATCCAGGGTATAAACACTTTTATCTGGCCATTGGCGGAGGATTTTCCTTGTTATTCTTAATGGAAATGTATAAATATGTGCATTTAAGATTAAAATCGGGTATAAATGTTAAATAAAAAATTTGTGCCGCCAGGGGCCAAAGGGGAATATGTGGATATTTGTGCCGCCAGGGGCC
>JBMLQR010000167.1:7138-8843 GCA_049241465.1 Saprospiraceae bacterium
TTTGTGCCGCCAGGGGCCAAAGGGGAATATGTGGATATTTGTGCCGCCAGGGGCCGAATGGGATATAGGGGAAATTTGTGCCGCCAGGGGCCGAATGGGAATATGCGGAAATTTGTGCCGCCAGGGGCCTAATTATCTAGAGACGTATGACCCCGAGGGGGTCAAAGAAGATTTTGGACGAAATTGTGCCGCCAGGGGCCTAAAGGGGATATTGGGGAAATCGACCCTGAAGGGGTCGCATGTTTATAGGATTTATGCCGCCAGAGGCCTAATGGGAATATGTGGATATTTGTGCCGCCAGGGGCCAAATGGGGATTTTGGGGAAATCGACCCTGAAGGGGTCGCATGTTTATATGAAAAAGGGAGGCTATCTTTTTAGACAGCCTCCCTTTTTGTTAAATGGAAGAAAGATATTCTACCAAATCCCTTATTTCACGTTTTGATAAAACGGATCCCATGGCAGGCATGGCCGACGGGAAATTTTCTCTACTTTTTATCCTTGAAATAGGAACTCTTAATGGTTCTGCAGCGGAGGTTTTCAATAAAAGCTCCTCCGCATTTTCCCTCATCAAAACACCACTCACCTCTTGTCCGTCGACTAAAACGAGGGACACCATACCAAATCCGGGGGCAATACGAGCACTTGGCTCAATCAAAGACTGTAGGATTTGTTCGCGTGTTAATGATTTACCAATATCCTTCAAGTTAGGCCCAACGATACTTCCTCCATCACCAATGGCATGACAGCGAATGCATTGAGCTGCCGAATTATTGAGAAAAATATTTCTTCCTTCTCTAACATTGCCTCCGTAGAGAGCGTCATTATACTGATCAGTTTCAGACCCTTTACCTTTAATTTTGTCAACTTTCGCCAATAAATCATTATCTTTTGTAGCCTCTACCGACTCTATGAGGTCAAGTTTCACATTTGGAGAAAGTTTGGCTTCTGCCATTTTATCAATTAATTCTGACAAAACAATGCGGGTATTATCAATGGGCATTTGGCTCAATACCTTAAAAACTTGTTGCTGTTCTTGAAAACTACCATTTTCAAAAACAGGATTCACAATCAGGGAAAGGCCTTCTTTACTAACATTAAGTTTATTTATAAGGCCCAATGCGGTTGTTCTCACCGTTTTGTCCTTGTCGCTAATCCCTTTTTTTACTAAATCTGCAATGGATGCATATTTTAAATTTGCCAGAGAGGTAATGGTCGCAACCCGGACTTCAGGACTTTCTGATGAATTAAAAATACTTGCCAAAGATTCGTTATAGTCTGCAATATTAAGTTCTGATAATAATTTAACGGAAGAAACTAAAACAGCAGGATTATTACTTTGCAAGAAGCTCACCATTTTATTTTTGATTTTTGCATTGACCAATGCGGCATCGCGCACTAATTCACCACGAAATCTTCCATCCACTCTATCGAGTACAGAGGGATTCGCCCAGGTACCAATGACAGATAAGGCCTCAGCTTTCAAATCTTCAGGAATATTTTCCCTTTCAGCATAAGCAATGAGCAGATCCAGCTCCTTTTCCCCACCTACTCTCAAACAAGCATTAATGGCACGTCTGATTAACGGTTCATTGGTAAAACGGGATTGTCCCAACATATTCGCTAAAGCGGGTAATGCAGAAACGATGGATAAATCGTCATTAATGGCTCTTGCCGCTTCAGTAACGATGTATTCATCCTCGTCAT
>JBMLQR010000168.1:0-5530 GCA_049241465.1 Saprospiraceae bacterium
GCCAATGGGGAAACTTATATGCTTATCAAACAAAGTTTCAAGCATACTTCCAGCAGCAATAACAGAAATTTCTGGAGCTAGCTCATAAAAATATCTTAACGTATTTAATGCCTTAGGCACTTCTTGGATCTCATCAATAAATATGAGTGTGGTATTTTTTTTAGCTAGTGTTTTACTTTTAAGAAAGAATACCGTATTTATTAAATGCTCTATGGATGTGAAATTTTCAAACGGTTCTTTGTCTTCTGAAAGCTCCAGGTTTAAATAGATGTATTGTTCAAACTGCGTTGCAAATTGATTTACAAGGGTCGTTTTTCCAACTTGCCTTGCGCCTCTTATCACAAGCGGTTTGCGGGGCTTACTTTGCCTCCAATTTTCAAGCTCCAATAATAGCTGCCTTTTGAACATGTAACAAAGTTAGGGTAAAAAATGAAAAAACTTGTAACAAAGTGAGGGTAAAATTTTATAAATTATGTAACAAAGTGACACGTAAAACCACTAATTATTTATTTTCATTTGAATAAATGTAAAATTATACATTTATTCAAACGTAAAAGTGTAATTTTAGACACAAAATACGAAGGATATGGAAAGGGAGTTATTGAAAAGTTTATTTCAATGGAAGAATAGGGCTGATAGAAAACCCTTGATTATTCGAGGTGCACGGCAAGTGGGAAAAACCTGGCTTTTGAAGGAGTTTGGTAAAACGTACTACAAAAATATTGCATACATAAATTTTGAAACGGCAAAATCATTGCATAGCATTTTTGAAAGTGGGTTTGAGGTAGATAAACTGATTATGGCCCTAAAAATTGAAACAGGGATAGAAATTACTTCAGGAGAAACCTTGATTATATTGGATGAAATTCAGGAATGTGAAGCTGCCCTTACGTCTTTAAAATATTTTCATGAAAATGCTAATCAATATCATATCGCGGCAGCTGGATCGCTTTTGGGTGTTTCTTTACATAAAAACAGATCTTTCCCCGTTGGTAAGGTTGATTTTTTAGACCTGCATCCTTTACATTTCTTAGAGTTTTTAGAAGCAATGAATGAACTGCCATTGTTGGACTTGTTACAAAAAAAGAATTGGGATTTGATCACTGGATTTAAAGCAAAGTTTATTCATTTATTAAAGCAATATTATTATGTTGGTGGCATGCCTGAGGCGGTATTAACTTTTATCAATCAAAAGGATTTTAAAAAAGTTAGGGAAAAGCAATTAGGTATTCTGGCCGCTTATGAGCAGGATTTCTCAAAACATGCGCCTCACGATATCGTGCCAAGAATAAGGCTGGTATGGCAATCCCTTCCATCGCAATTAGCTAAGGAAAATAGAAAGTTTATTTATGGAAATTTGAAAAATGGCGCCAGGGCACGTGAATTTGAGTTAGCCATCGAGTGGCTTACGGATGCAGGCTTAGTTCATAAAGTAAGCCGGTGTAATAAACCCGCCATGCCATTGATTGCGTATGCAGCGCTTTCAGATTTTAAATTATATTTATTAGACGTAGGCTTGTTAGCTGCAATGGGAAATATTGATATTCAAACCTTTATTACTGAACAATCTCTTTTCGAAGAATTTAAAGGCGCTCTGGCGGAGCAATATGTTTTGCAACAATTTAAATCCCTTAAACAGCTCCCCATTTATTATTGGACGGCAGAAAGGGCAACCGCTGAAGTTGATTTTTTGATTCAATATCAACATCGTATCATTCCTGTGGAAGTGAAAGCTGCGGAAAATTTAAAAGCCAAAAGTCTCAAAGTGTATCATCAAAAATTCAATCCTGAAATAAGTATTCGCACATCCTTAGCTGATTATAGAAAAGAGGACTGGTTAATCAATTTGCCTTTATATGCTTGTACTGCATTCATAGATGAAAATGGGCTTTAGCGGAAAAAGCTTTTTCTATTAGGGTGTATATTTAGCTCTATGAAATGAAAAGCAATAACTTATGCTAATTCGTAGGTCCTTTTTTGTTTCTTGGAGAGGGATAATTGAGAAGATTATAGTTACAATAAAATTCATGCAATTATATTATTTTTACGACATACATTCATCCCGTAAAGATTATACCCTCGTAAAATGTCAGACCATTTTTTAAACCTATTTGACAGTTATGTAAAACTTACAGACAAAGACATTGAACTTTGTAAGCAGCACTTTGAATTTAAATCTTTACCAAAGAATACCATTGTTGAAGAAGAAAATAAAGTACCAAAAAATTTGTATTTCATTATAAATGGATTCATGCGCTTATTTTATTATGATGACAATGGGGATGAAATAACAACCCATATTGAATCACACAACCGATTTATTACTTCGTTCACAAATTTTATTCGCGAAATAAAATCTAATGAAAATTTAGCGTGTATTACTAACTGTGAATTTTATAAAATTGAAAGAAGCAAATTGATTGAATTGATAGACAAAAATGAAAACTTTAAAAATTTAAGTCTTGTAATTTTTGAACAGGCTGCTGCCAGAACTCAAATAAGAGCCAACGACCTTGCTACACTTACAGCTGATTTGAGATATAAAAAACTGGTTGAACAACAACCTGAAATAATTCAGAATGTTCCTATCCAATATATTGCTTCTTACTTAGGTGTAAAGCCTCAAAGCCTTAGTAGAATTAGAAAGCAGTTAATTAAATAACAAATGTTAAGTGGTGTTCGGATCACTCATTCTAATTTCGTATCACATTTATTGATATTAAAATTTGATATGAAATGTTAGAATTCATAAAACAGTATTTCACTACAGTTTTTGCAGCACTCACGATAATGAGTGTAGCTTATTTGATTTTCTGGGTAATCTTCGGCCAAAAACTTAGCAACAGAAAAATACAACTTTCTAAAAGAGCAGGTTGGGCTCAAATAAAAGGCGAAATTGGAGCAACACTACTTTCATTTATAGGAGGTACGACATTTTCAATTCTTTTAATATCATTAAAAGATGGTGGATTAACAAAGTTTTATGTTGAAGCGGGGAAATATGGCTTATGGTATGAATTTTTCATGATTTTTATCATGTTGGTCATATCTGACACCTGGTTTTATTGGAGTCACCGGGTAATGCATCACCCAAGTATATACAAGTATGTTCACGCCTTACATCATAAAAGTTTGGATGTAAATCCTTATACATCAAGTTCCTTTCACGTTATAGAGTCCTTATGGCTAACGTTTTGGCTTTTACCATTAGCCATTTTAATGCCCATTTCTATGACTGTTTTAGGAATCATGCAAGTAATTGGAACTTTAAATAATTTGAAGTCGCATCTGGGGTATGAGCTTTTTCCTAAATTTTTCATTCTTCCTCCATTTAATATGCTAGTAAATGCAACGAATCATAGCCTTCACCACACACAATACAATGGTAACTACGGTTTGTTTTTTCGGTTTTGGGATATCGTTTGCGACACAGAATTAAATTCGACAGAAAGTACATTTAATGAAATTCACCAAAGGGAAAATACATCCATCATTGATAATTCCAAATACAGAACATTGATTATTGAAAAATTGGTAAAAGAAACTCCTGATGCTGTTTCTGTCTATTTTAAAACAACAGACAAAGAATTTTACAATTATAAAGCAGGGCAATACCTCACTTTAAAAGTTAAAGTTGGTGGTAAAATTTATCATCGTTGCTTTTCATTAAGTTCTTCGCCAAATATTCATGATTTTCTAAGAATTACGGTGAAACTAAAGGGTGAAGTTTCGCATCATTTTTATAATACATCAAAAATTGGTGATGAAGTAGAATCTTTGCTACCTATTGGGGATTTTAATTTTAAATCAAATATAACTGTTCAAAATAATTATGTATTGGTTGCAGGAGGCAGCGGAATTACACCATTATATAGTATGATTATTCAAATGCTTCAATTTGAACCTAAAAGCAAAGTGATTTTACTTTATTCAAATAGAAAGGTAGAAAGTATCATTTTCAAAAAAGAACTAGATCAATTAGCTGGTCAATATCCTCAATTTGAATACATTGATTTTATTTCAGGCAACAAGCGAATAGAAAAAAATGATTTAAACATATACAAAAACGCCTGCTACTACCTTTGTGGTCCAGATTCTTTAAAAGATGAAATATCGCAACAGCTAAAAGATTTAGGTATTTCTAAATCTAATATCAATATAGAGCATTTTGCTGATGGCTATGTACCTTGGTTTGGTCTTTTTAAAGGGCAAAAACCAAGCATTTAGGAATACAAAGCGAGTTATTAAAAAGTTTATTTCAATGGAATATGCTTTATTTGACGGTGTATTAAGATGAATGAAATGAAAATAAAGGACTTACGGTAATTCGTAGGTCCTTTGTTGTTTCTGTCTGAGGTTTTCATTAAATTTAGGCTATGAAAACAACGTTAGCAATACTTGGTCTGCTCCTTTTAATTCTTTTTGAATGTGCCAGAGTGTATTTAATTATGCCTATGCCTGGTAGTCAAAATTTTGATTCCATTGAAATTGCCTATTTTTTAGGGTCTAATAAATGGATTATTCGACTTATTGGGTATCTTATGGTATCTGTTCCCTTGGTTTTAATCCTTAGGAATGGTGTTAAAAAAGAAAAATTAATCATTGGAGGATTGACCGCAATGTATTTGATCGTTTTTTATGTTTTTACCTTTCAAATGGAAGCAGATAAAATGTTTTATCAGCCAACTAAAGTGGTAACCACTTCTTTATCAAAAAATAAAATTCCTAATAATAAATTAGTTATTGGCGTAGTGATAGATAGTGTCGCGAGTGCTTACCCAATTCAATTAATTGGTTATCATCATCAAGTGGTTGATACGATAAATGGTCATCCAATAATGGTTACTTATTGTACTGTTTGTAGAACGGGTAGAATTTATAGTCTAATAGTCAATGGAAAGCAAGAGACCTTCAGGTTGGTTGGAATGGATCATTTCAATGCGATGTTTGAAGATGCTACTACAAAAAGTTGGTGGCGACAGTCAACCGGTGAATGTATAGCCGGTCCTTTAAAGGGTTATAAATTAAAGGAATTTAAATCTGAGCAACTTATATTGTCAGCGTGGGCCAGAATTCATCCTAATACACAAATCTTACAACCTGATCCTCTTTTTAAAGAGGAATTTGAGCAAATGGATACGTATGATAAGGGGATTTCTAGGGGAGATTTAACTAAAAGAGATACCGCTTCCTGGAAAAATAAATCATGGGTTTTAGGCATTCAGGATGGGGCCAATGCTAAAACTTATGACTGGAATCAACTTACGAAGCAAAGAATAATACAGGATTCTCTCCCTAATAATCCCATTGTTATTCTATTGGAAAATGATACCGCATCCTTCCATGCATACAGTAGAATTGTTAATAAAGAAATTTTGATATTTCATAAAAAACAGGATTCAATATGGGACGTAAATACTGGATCAAAATGGAACTATGAAGGAGTTTGTGTGGATGGAAAGTTGAAAGGGAATATGCTAAAAAGCGTTCGTTGTTATCAGGAATTTCTTCATTCATGGGAATTTTTTCA
>JBMLQR010000169.1:0-9771 GCA_049241465.1 Saprospiraceae bacterium
GTGGATGGTTAGACGGAGTAGGAAGTATATTAACCTCTGTGGAAAGGGAAAATCTGCTTTTAGGCGCCCATTGGTTGATATTAGAACAGGCCATCCGCTTTTTAGGAGATTATCTTGTAGGGGACAAATATTATAAGATAAAATATCCCGATCATAATCTCGTAAGAGCAAAAAACCAATTAAAACTCTTTCAATCGCTGCTTGAACAAGAAACGGAGCTAAAGAAACTTATTCTATAAATTCAGCCAATAGGTGAATTTAGCCACAAGTGCCCTGTTTTTCTTAGTTCCATAAAAGGTATCGTAGTTATCGGTGTAAACTATGAACAAATCAGAAACTGGTGCAAACCGCCATTGTAAACGGGCATTTATGTTTAAGTTTTCAACTTGATTATTGTATTGAATAAAAGTGGTTAGGAACAACTTTTTTGTAAAAGTAAAATCAATTCTTGGTCCTACCAACAGTAACTTAGCGGAACCATAAGGCTCTGGAAGTTTAATATCGCTATAATTGAACGACATTTCAATAGAACCATAAGGTTGATATCGCCAAACCAATCCTCCTTCAATGCCTATAATATTCCCGTTGAAATATTGTCCAAAAAACGGTTCCAACCTGCAGTTTATCTGTTTCCTTTGATCTGACGAAATAAAGCCATTTACAAAAGTATTCCTGAATTGAGAACCTGCCGGAAGGGCTTTTGCATCGGTGCGGGAAGGATCAAAAGCATCGAACAAATAGATGTAACTATTATTGATGGCGACATTAAAGAACCCTGAGTTTTTAAGTTGCCCTTCAAATGAAAAGGAAAATTCCTGATCGGTTCTACCGTCTTCAGGTTGCCAGGTTTGTCCACTTTTTAACCCAAAAGAATATTGATTAATCGGACCATTTTTGGGATAAAAAAATCGACTTATTTCACCATTAAGTGCAAAATAGTTGTTACGTGGTACGAAACCCACGGCAGGCGCATACTCCGATTTTATCCATTGGTGTTGATAAGTAAAATTCCAGTTCCTGTCCTGGTAAACCAATGTACTACCGTGAGCAAAGCGATCAGACATTTTACCATTCTTATCGGAATTAAACATCTGGTGATAAAAGGTACGTCCATTCCAGCGATTATCAGAGGAAGCCAGATTATAATCGACCCCAACCACTCTATTAAACCTTTCAGGATCAACAGGTTCAAAAGTTAGGTCAGAAGTAAAATTTTCTTTATCAACAAAAATGAAACCAATATTTGAACGGGAGAACAATTTGCGCTGTACGGCGGCCACTGTATAGTTCGCTCCCGCCAGTTTATTATCAGGATCAGCCTGAGTATGCATATTCAACAAACCAACTCTCCAGTTATTATCTAATTTTCCACTCAATCTGGCACCATAAAGAATAGGCACCTGAAAATTATTTCCATCGGCATCCTTAGCGATTCCTATTCTCCGAGAGAAAAAAGGATTAATTCGCTGATCACCAAACCCAGAAAAAAGGTCTGCATTTTCCAAAAAAAACTGTCTTCTCTCCGGGAAGAAAATTTCAAAACGATCCAGATTTATAACCTGACGATCCACCTCCACCTGACTAAAATCGGGATTAACGGTCAGGTCTAAATTTAAGGAAGGCGACAGTCCGATTTTCGCATCACCCCCTATTCCAAAGGTATTATTCGTAGGCGAACTGGTTGTAAAATCCTTTGTACTTCCCCCTGAAATGTAAGGAATAACGGTAAAGGCAGAACCAGTTTTTTCTATGGGTTTCTCAAACTCAATTTTACTCATGAAAGCCAGGCTCATAGGTAATTGATTTTGAGGAATATGGTTCCAGGTTGATTGGGTATTGGACTGGGTATCAAAACGATAAGCATTGAAATTCCAAGAAGTTGAATTTTCCTTAAATCTCAGTGCAGCAAAAGGAATAACTATTTCAGCAGACCAATAATTTTCGCCTATGAAAGCTTCACCATGCCATTTATTGTCCCAATTTTCATTAAAATCTGACCTTTCCCTCCCCCCGTTGGCAATTACCGCTTCCCTCATTACACCTAATGGATTAATACCAAAAACAAAGGCGTTCGTTCTGTCATTATAGGAATCAAAAACAAAAGTCACATTATCATTGCCCCCTGCCCTAAAATCGCGTTTTAACGAAGGTATAATATATTTATTCCCTTTTGAATGGCAAATGGCTGCGACGTACAAATTGTATTTATCGTAAGCCATATAAATTTCTGTTTGCACAGGATTTTTAATACTATCGGTGGGAAAGAGTTGCCAAAAATCTTTAGCCCCTCTACCTTTTTTCCAGCAATCTTCGTCTACTTTACCATCTATAACAGGTTTTTCATTGGTAAAGGAGACCTTCATATTAGGTTGTTCCTCGTAAGTGATGCCAGGTGTCTGTGCATTTAACTTCAAAAAGTAAAATATTGATAATAGCACTAGAGGCCAACGTAGAATTCCAGGTGTCATAATTAAGTTTTCAGAAAAGTAGGAAGCAAAAATACATTCAAAAAAGGTAATAGTTTAAAAAGTACGTTAATATTCCTAAATAGTATTAATTTTAAACGATTCCCGGAAAAGCAACATTTTCATAAAAATCAAATGAGATGAGAAAAGTATTTTACCTCTTTACCTTATGTTTCTTTATTTTCAATACCTCATATAGCCAAGGTAAACCCCCTTATTTTTCTGTTACCTATAAAGGTAATAATGAAAAACTGGACGGCAGATTATTGATTATGCTTTCGAAAAATGATAAGGCTGAACCCCGTTTTCAAATTGTTGACGGACCCGAGTCACAACTCGTTTTTGGATTGGATGCAGAAGAATGGGAGGCAGGCAAACCTATGGTTGTGGATGGCTCCAATGCTTTTGGTTATCCCTTAGAAAGTTTATCTGACGTGCCTGCCGGAGATTATTATGTGCAGGTTTTGTTGCATAAATACGAAACATTTAAAAAAGCGGACGGCCATGTTGTAAAATTACCGATGGACAGGGGGGAAGGCCAGCAATGGAATCTGGCACCTGGCAACTTGTATTCCACCCCACAAAAAATTACATTTAACCCGGGTAGTGCCCGAATCATTCCGTTGTTGTTAGATAAAATTATTCCACCCATTAAAGAACCGGAAGATACCAAATACGTGAAGCATGTCAAGATAAAAAGTGAACTGCTTTCTAAGTTCTGGGGAAGGGACATGTATCTGGGTGCTCACGTCCTTTTACCTGAAGGCTGGGAGACCCATCCGAAGGCAAAATATCCTTTGGCCATTTATCACGGACATTTTCCCTCTGATTTTGGCGGCTTCCGCACTACGCCGCCGGATACGACCATTCCATGTGAATATTCCTCTCGATTTGGCGTTGATTGTTATAACAGAATAGTTCAGGAGGAGGCCTATAAATTTTACAAACAATGGACAGGACCAAATTTCCCGCGTGTCATTGCCATTGAAATACAGCATGCGAATCCGTTCTATGATGATTCTTATGCAGTTAATTCTGAAAACCTCGGTCCTTACGGCGATGCAATTACCTATGAATTAATTCCTTACATTGAAAAAATGTATCGTGGAATTGGAGAAGGATGGGCGCGTTTCACTTATGGTGGTTCCACAGGGGGTTGGGAAGCCCTTGCCGTTCAGGTAAAATATCCGACAGAATATAATGGTTGTTATGCGGCTTGTCCCGATCCTATTGATTTCAGGGCAAATACCGTTTTTAACTTATACGAAGATAAAAATGCCTATTTTATTGAATCCAATTTCAAACGTACTCCCCGTCCCGCACACAGAGATTCCCTTGGCCGTATTTCAGCCACTATTCAGGAAGCTAACCACAGAGAATTAGCATTGGGCACCAAAACAAGGTCGGGACAACAGTGGGATATATGGGAAGCGGTGTATTCTCCCGTCGGAGAGGATGGATACCCAAAGAGAATCTGGGATAAATATAGTGGTGAGATTTTTCCGGAAGTGGCCCAATACTGGAAGGAAAATTATGACTTATCCTATATTTTAAAGCGTGACTGGGCGAAACATGGTAAGGATTGGAAAGGTAAAATTTATATCTATTGTGGTGATATGGATAATTTTTACCTGAATAATGCGGTTTATTTTACAGAACAAATGTTGGAGGAAACAAAAAATCCTCATTATGACGGAGAAGTTGACTACGGCGACAGAGCGGAACATTGCTGGAATGGGGATCATACTCAGCCAAATTATATTTCCCGCCTTCGTTACCATCAGATGTTCATTCCAAAATGGACTGCCAGAATTCTAAAATCAGCGCCAAAAAACGTCGATGTAACATCGTGGCGCTATTAAATACCAATATGACCGAATCTATTTTTGATAATCACGGAAGAATCATAAATTATGCGCGCATTGCAGTAACCGATCGCTGTAATCTACGATGCTTTTATTGCATGCCAGAGGAAGGCATTCAATACATGCCCAAAAAAGAATTATTGCAGTTTGAGGAATTAGAAAGACTGACAAAAATCCTAACGGAACTGGGTATTTCCAAGTTAAGAATTACCGGAGGTGAACCTTTTGTGAGAAAGGATATCATGAAATTCATAGAAAGTATTCATACTTTGCCCCATCTGAAGGAAATCCATATCACTACCAATGGAACCCATACGGCAGATATTATTCCGGAACTTAAACGCTTAGGTATTAAATCGGTCAATTTGTCCTTAGACACTTTAGATGCTGCCCGTTTTTTTGAAATCACCAGAAGAGATTTATTTTCAACGGTTTATAATACACTGGAGGCTTTAATCCATCATGGCATCCCAACGAAAATAAATGCGGTGGTTATGGCCAATAAAAACATAGATGATCTGATTCCACTTTGTGAACTAACTAAAAACACGCCCGTAAGCGTCCGATTTATTGAAGAAATGCCCTTTAATGGAACAGGTAGTCATTACGAACATCTTCAGTGGAATCATATTAATATTTTAAATTATATAAAAGAGAAATTTCCTTCTTTATCAAAATTGGAAGACCCAAGGTATTCCACGTCAAGTAATTATAAGATTCCGGGGTATAAGGGAGATATCGGTATCATTGCTGCCTATAGCCGAACCTTTTGTGGCACTTGTAACAGAATAAGAATTACGCCACAAGGCACATTAAAAACTTGTTTATATGATCATGGGGTATTTAATCTTCGGGATTTAATGCGAAATGATGCAACGGACGAACAAATTAAAGGTGCACTCAAACAAAGTTTTTCCCATAGAGCAAAAGATGGTTGGGAGGCAGAAAAAAACAGGGAAACCTTTTTTCCTGCCACGGAGTCGATGTCAACCATTGGAGGTTAAAATTATGTTATTTTCGCGAGCAAAAATTTCAGTTACTTCAAATGTCAAAAATTAACAAAGAAAAAGGTCCGGGTTTGGGGAGTATAAAAAAATCTTCTGTAGGATTACCTGCTATTTTATCTACGCTAAACATGGGTCTTTTTGACTTAGGCCCGGGGAAATCGACCCGCGTCATGCGGAAAATGAATCAATTTGATGGATTCGATTGTCCAGGTTGTGCCTGGCCCGACCCTGACGATGAGAGAACCCCCTTTGGAGAGTATTGTGAAAATGGCATAAAGGCCATAGCTACGGAAGCTGATTCAAAAACGATCTATGCCGATTTTTTTAAAAATCATTCCATTGATGAATTGAAGAGCAAAACGGAAATGGAACTTGGGAAATTAGGTAGAATAGCCGAACCCATGGTAAAGTTACCTGGTGCCACGCATTACACCCCTATTGCCTGGGAAGAGGCCTTTGCCTTGATTGCAAAAAATCTTAAGACCCTTTCTTCGCCCGATGAGGCTGTTTTTTATACTTCCGGCAGAACCAGCAACGAAGCTGCCTTTATGTATCAATGGTTTGCCCGGGAATTTGGCACGAATAATCTACCCGATTGTTCCCATTTATGCCATGAGTCGTCAGCCAAAGCTATGATGAAAACAATTGGCGTTTCAAAGGGAAGCGTTACGCTGAATGATTTTGAAAAAACAGATCTGGTTATCATTTTAGGACAAAATCCGGGGAGTAATCACCCAAGAATGCTAACGTCTTTAGAAAAATGCAAAAAGAATGGAGGGAAAATCATCAGTATTAACCCTATTCCCGAAGCAGGACTCTCTGCTTTTAAAAATCCAAAAAAACTATTAAAAGTTTTTGGTAAAGGAACCATTCTCAGCGATTTATATTTACCTGTTACCATCAATGGAGATGTACCTCTGTTGAAAGCTATCCTTCAGCTCCTGTTTTATGAAGAAAGGAAAAGGCCTGATGCTGCTTTTGATATTCCTTTTATATATGAAAATACGGAAGGGTATGAAGCCTTTGCCAATCATTTGTTGCAACAAGATTTTAATACCCTTGCCGATGCTTCGGGTGTGGAAAGAGCACTGATTAAGCAAGCAGCAGAGATGATCCGGAAGTCAGAAAAGATCATTATCTGTTGGTCTATGGGGTTAACGCAACATGAAAATGCCGTTGAAAATATTCAGGAAGTTATAAATCTACTTCTTGTGAAAGGAGCTTTCGGAAAGGAAGGCTCCGGACCTTGCCCCGTTCGTGGACATAGCAATGTGCAAGGAGACAGGACCATGGGTATAACAGAAGCACCCTCCGCATCATTCCTGAAAAATTTAAAGGAAACAGCAGGTTTTGCCCCTCCCGAGAAACCGGGTTATACCGTTGTTGAAGCCATAAAGGCTATGGAAAGCGGTAAAGCAAAGGTATTTGTCAGCTTGGGAGGAAACTTAGCCAGTGCTGCGCCCGATGCCTCATTTACTGCCAGGGCACTTCAAAAATGTACTTTAACGGTTCAAATTTCAACCAAATTAAACAGAAGTCATCTCGAAACCGGAGAAACAGCACTTATTCTCCCTTGTTTGGCTCGTTCAGAAAAGGATGTGTCCAATGGAAATATTCAGTTAGTGAGTACGGAAAATGCGATGGGTATTGTACAATCCTCTAAAGGAGTATTGCCCCCTTGTTCTCCTCATCTTAAAAGCGAACCCGACATAGTAGCAGGCATTGCCCGACATACCCTGACGGAGACAAAAACTTTATGGAAATCATGGGCTGCTAATTATGATGAAGTCAGGGAAGTCATTGAAAAGGTAATACCTGGTTTTCAAGATTTTAATACCAGGTTACGAAAAAAAGGAGGCTTCATTTTACCTAATTCTCTAAGGGAAAAAACCTTTCCTACTGCTTCCGGCAAGGCTCAGTTTACTATTAATGAGGTGCCAGACCTTTCTTTGCCAGAAAGATCTTTCCGAATGATGACCATTCGAAGTCATGACCAATTCAATACCTCCATTTATGGTCTGATCGACCGGTACCGAGGTATTAAAAAAGACCGGAAAATAGTCATGATGAATAAAAAAGATATGGATACTTTAGGATTGAAACCGAAACAGAAGGTGAATCTTTCTAACCCTTTTTCACCTGACACGCTTCAATTATCTGGTTTTAGTGTTGTTCCGTATCCCATTCCAAAAGGATGTATTGCAACCTATTTTCCCGAGGCCAATGCCCTTATTTCCATCCAGCATACAGCTAAAACCAGTCAAACCCCTATTTATAAATCATCTGTAATAACTGTTTCACCCACTACATGATAACTGTAACAGAGGCTTATCAGCTCGTACTGGCCAATAAATTGAACTTAAAAAGTACTGACGTTCCATTAACCGAAGCTTTGGGAAGGGTTCTCGATGAGAATATTTTGGCTGACAGGCCATTCCCACCGTTCAACAGAGTTACCATGGACGGAATAGCCATTCGTTTTAATACCTTTTCCACAGGGACAAGAGATTTTCCCATTGAAAAAGTACAAGCTGCAGGGGATGAACCTTATCGGTTATTGAATGAGGGGCATTGTGTAGAAGTTATGACCGGCGCTATTTTACCCGAAAATACAGATGTGGTAATCCGTGTCGAAGATATTACCATTTCGGAGGGAATGGCTAGCGTTAATATCCATCAGGTAGAACCATTTCAGAATATTCACCTCTGTGGTTCCGATAAAGCTGCTGGTACTGTTTTAATGAAAAAAGGGGTATTACTAGGTCCTGTTGAATTGAGCGTTACCGCATCGGTTGGAAAATCTACCATAAAAGTGCTGCAATATCCAAAAACGGTCATCGTTTCCACCGGAGATGAATTGGTTCCTGTTTCAGAAATTCCCGCTTCACATCAAATAAGAATCTCGAACAGTTATGCCATTTTTAGTTTTTTGAAAAAATGGGGGATTGCTGCTGAAATGATTCATTTACCTGATAATGAAGAATATGTTCAACATAAAATAAAAGAACTCCTCGATAATTACGAGCTGATTGTACTAAGTGGAGGAGTGTCTGCTGGTAAATTCGACTATATCCCTAAAGCATTAAAAGAGGCAGGCATACAGTCGTTTTTTCATAAGGTGTCCCAACGCCCCGGAAAACCATTCTTTTTTGGATCCAACGAGAAAACCCGGGTCTTTGCCCTTCCCGGTAATCCCGTATCTACCCTCCTTTGTGTCACACGATACCTCATTCCCTGGTTAAAAGAAAGCTTAGGTTTAGCGCATACCACTCAACCGAAAGTCAAATTATTGAAAACTATAGTTTTTAACGCCCCTCTGACGTTTTTTGTGCCTGTAAAAGTAACAACTAACCCAGAAACACATATTTTAGAAGCCTATCCACTGCCAGGAAATGGTTCCGGCGATTTTGCCAATTTATTAGATGCCGATGGATTCATTGAATTACCTGAAAATGAGAATGAATTTCAAGCCGGGCAATTTTTCACTTTCTGGCCATTTAAATTACAAAACTAATCTTTCGTTTATGTCCTTTTCCCATCTTGACGATCATGATAATCCAAATATGGTTGATGTGAGTGACAAATCTGTCACACAACGAGAGGCGGTAGCCAGGGCAAAAATTTATATGCCCTCGAATATTATGCCTTTTTTAATAGAAAATAATTTTAAAACCAAAAAAGGAGCTGTATTTCAAACAGCTATGCTGGCGGGTATCATGGGGGTAAAAAAAACAGCAGATTTGATTCCCTTGTGTCATATTCTTCCTATTGAAAAATGTGATGTGAATATTTATGTACAGGGGGAAAATGAAATATGGGTTGATTGCACGGTCAAAGTAACAGGAAAAACAGGCGTTGAAATGGAGGCGCTTACCGGGGCAAGCATTGCCGCACTCACCATTTATGATATGTGCAAAGCCCTTTCTCAGGAAATGATGATTAAAGAAATTAGCCTTATTTCAAAAACAGGAGGTAAATCGTCTTATCTCTCAAAGGAAGGTTAGATGGGATATCCGCTATATGGTTTGGTTCTTGCCGGTGGGAAAAGTACCAGAATGGGAGAAGATAAAGGTCTCATTTCCTACTTTGGCTTGGAACACCGTATCTATCTGGCGAAATTGATAGCCCCCTTTTGCGAAAAAACATATATCTCCTGTCAGGAAGATCAATTATCAGAAAACCTGGATGGATGTAATCCGTTAATTGATCTTGTCCCTTCCAAAGGTCCAATGAGTGGATTGATTTCTGCTTTTTTAACCCATCCAAATGCAGCCTGGTTAGTTATTCCTTGTGATTTGCCCCTATTTTCTGTAAAAAATATAGCGCAACTATTAAAAGAAAGAGATGAACAAGGCGTTGCCACCGTTTTTAAATCTTCAAATCATGATTTTCCTGAACCTTTGATTGGTATTTGGGAACCCTCCGCATTCCACC
>JBMLQR010000169.1:9871-26304 GCA_049241465.1 Saprospiraceae bacterium
GGATTGACGAATGTGAATACGCCGGAGGAAAAAAGCGCATTATCTTTACTACACCCTTCGGTACAATTTTGACAGATATCGATTCTTTTTCTGTTATTAACTAATTGCCTTCTAAAGGAAAGAAAAGCATTTTTGGACCAGATTTCCTTAAAGGAATGCTCATTCAGGTTGCCCATGACATATTTTGCATCTTTATCGAAACAGCAGGGAACTACCAGGCCATTCCAGGTAATGACGGAACCATGCCATAATTTCCAACATTGGTTTTTCAGTTTATTTTTAATTTCAAATTTACCAGGTTCCACTTCCTTATAACGGGAAAAACGAGAGAGGGAAGGAATTAGGGGATTTCCATTTTCAAAATCATTCACCTGAGCCGATTTGAAAAGCACTCCGTCCACCTCCAGTGATTTCGCCAGTACCTTTACCTCTTCCATTTGGTGTTCGTTAGGTTTTACGACCAGAAACTGAAAAAAAATCTCCGGATGGCTTACCCCCAGTGATTTTCTGGCTGCAACCATATTTTTAGTACCTTCTAGTACATTGGCCAGTTTACCTGCTTTTCGGTATTGTTCATAAACCTCCTGTGTAGTTCCATCTATAGAAATAATCAATCTGTCCAAACCAGACAAGACCGTTTTTCTTGCCACCTCGGGGGACAAAAAATGAGCATTGGTTGAGGTAATTGTAAATATGTTCTTTTTATTAGCATAAGTAACCATTTCCAGAAAATTAGGATTGAGGTAAGGTTCCCCTTGAAAATAAAAGATAAGGAAGGACAAATCCTTATAAACCTCGTCTATTGTTTTTCTAAAAAAATCGATCTTAAGTGTCCCCGTTTCCCTGGAAAATTGCCTGAGTCCACTGGGGCATTCCGGACAACGCAGATTACAGGCGGTGGTAGGTTCAATAGACAATGAAACCACATTTCCCCAATGAATAGGTTTCTTGAAAAGCATAGTGAGTTGATAGGATACCCAGACGATAAAAAGATTAAGTGCCTTTCGCAGGGTAAATTTTCTTAGAAAGTGAAAGGCAAAGTAAATCTTTTTCATAAATGAGTCCATTTAATTTTCCAGCACGGTGAACTCAACCCTGCGATTGAACGCATGGTCTGATTCCGGGCAAGTTACTCCATCTACGCAACGATTTCTTGGCTGGGATTCGCCGAAACCAAAGACTTTCAGTTGAAATTCGGCTACCCCCTGAAGGATTAAAAACTGCTGAATAGCCGTTGCTCTCCTTAGAGAAAGGCCCTTATTATATTCGGAAGAACCTCTTGAATCAGTGTAGGCAGAAATTTTGACCCTCATAGAAGGGTTCGATTTTAAGGCAACAGCCAATTCCTTTAATTTTTCCTTTTGATTGGCCGGCACATTATAATCATTATAAGGATAATAAAGATTATCCAATGTAAATGATTTTGGTATGTCAACCAAAGGTGGAGGAGTGGGTAACTCCTGTAATGTAATTACTGGAGAAACAGAAGGAATAGAATCGAGCAGAATAAAGATAGATCTGGGTTCTTGCCCCAGCCTTTGTTTTTCCAATAAAATCTCCTGTGTTCTATAGCCCGTTTTTTGAATTTTCAACCATCTATCTTCATCAAAAAAAGGTTGGAATTGAATGATTCCGTTACTATTTGAGGTGTAAACCTGATCCCATTTATCCATATTTTCCACATTTAAGAAATTCACCTGAACCTCTTCCACGGGAGAACCAAGACGTTGGTCAAAAAACTGTAATTGAGGTACTGCGGGTTTTTTCTGTAAAAGGATTCCAGTCAATGGAAACTCACTTTCAAATGCATAAATATCATCTTTTCCCCTTCCACCTTCTCTGTTGGTAGAGAAGAAACCTGAAGAATAATCCTTTAGGGTAATCCCAAAATCGTCGGAAGAAGAATTTATTGGAGCGCCGAGATTAAGCAAATCTCCCCAGCGATTACTACTGATATCAATCATAAAAAGATCAATAGCACCTAGTCCTTTATGGCCATTTGACGCGAAAAAAAGAACCCCATTTGGAGGCATATAAGGAAATCCTTCATTCCCATTGGAATTGATTTCCGGTCCCATATTAATGGGTTCAGACCAATTATCCCCATCTTTTTCAGCGAAATAAATATCAAATCCCCCATATCCACCTGATTTATTGGATGCAAAATATAGTTTTTCACCATCGGGACTAATCGAAGGATGCATGTAAGAATCATTCCCTTTATTGAAAGAAAGGGGTTTCACATTTCCCCAATTCGTACCATTGAAAGACGCCTCATAGATTTGTAGTTGAATTTTTCCCTCTTCATCTAAAATAGGGGCGCCATTTAACTGGTTACTTCGGGTAAAGAATATTTTCTTACCGTCGGTTGAAAAACTGCAGGGACCTTCATGTAAAGGCGTATTTATATCTATGGAAAAATTTTTCGATTTACCAGACGGTAGGCCCTTTTTCATATCGGCCACTAATAAATCGTAGTAAGCTTCATTAGAAACTGGGTCGGGCAAACCCATTTTTAATTGGGAAGTCACGAAAACAAATTTCCCTTGAAAGAGAACAGGTGAAAATTCCCTTTCTTCCGAGTTCAGGCTTTGAAGGGGAAAAATATTTATTTTATTTTTCACTTCCCCTGACTGACTGAAGCCAGTGATTCCCATAGCAAGAAAAATGAATAAAAAGAGTGAGTATGGGAAGCGCTGGCTCATAATGATCTTATTATTATTTCCGAATTAATAAAAACGGGGGGTGACGGCTTCCGCATTTTCTCCTTTTTTAGACGCTAAAAAGTAACGAATGATTACTTCTGCGGTACCGCTATTATATTTTTGAATATCAGAAAAAGAAGCTTCGAAAGCCATACCAAGATGCAGATGATCTCCTAATTGAAGTCCGGTAGAAACGATTGCTGTTTCACTCCCAATCCTATAGCTAAGTCCGCCAGAAATCTTTTTCTTGAAAATAGCCGATAGATTTATATCCGCGCCAAAAGGTGCATTGGGTAAATATCGCCATAAAGTCTGAGGATTTAATTCCCAGGATTCACCCAATGGGATGGTAGCACCTGCCATGAAATAATAGTGTTGTGTTTCTCTGGTTATCAACTGCCCCTTATCGGAAAAATCAATATTTGACCTTAACAAGCGGGGAACGGAGATGCCGACGTAGGCTCTCTTTGTTTCATAATAGACACCCGCACCAAAATTGGGAATATATTTAGATTGCAAACCTACCGGAATAGATTCATCTTGCTCAATAGGTTGCGTTCCAGTAACGAGACCAAAATTTTGTTGCATAAAACGCACCGACGTTTGTAAACCAAAGTTTAAAAAACCCCTGGGTACTGGCAGCCGATAAGCATAAGAACCGTCTAAACCTGTTATTTGGGTAATACCGACCGTATGTCTGTATATATTTCCGCCCACGCCCACACGATTATTGAGGAGCGGCATAGAAAATAAAAGAGATTGCCACTTTGGAGCGCCACTCAGTCCAATCCACTGATTCCTTACCAGGCCAGTAATATTTATTCCCTGACTGCTTCCTGTTTGCGCCGGATTTATTGCCTGTTTGTAGTACATGAACTGTGCAAAAGCATCTTCCTGTTGTGCTGAAAGATTTTGTACCGGCAAAAAGAGCGTCCCCAATAAAATAAAAAAATAGTATATAATCCTGTTCATCCCCTGCGTTTTTAGTATTGAATGATTAAGAAGGAAGATTGTGGTTTTTCACCGTTACCAAAGTCAACCACAAAAAAGTAAGTTCCACCTGGCAAGGCCACTTCTGAATATTTTCCGCCCCAATTATTCTGGTAAGGCCCCTGGGAACGGAAAACGGTATCACCCCTTCTATTATAAATGGTCACTTTATTATTGGGGAATTTATCTCCAAACAAACATGGGATAGCAAAAACATCATTTACACCGTCCCCGTTTGGTGTAATGATAGACGGAGCAATACATGATTTATCGTTACCTATTTCAATAAAAATTTCTCCTGTGCTGCAACCACAATCCTTATTACAAACCTGATAAACCAATAATTCATTCCCTTTAAAAATAGCATTAGGTTTATATTCCAATATACCCGATGAATTAATGATAGCTTCACCTCGGAAAGGTTTGTTCAACAAATTATATGTAAGCAGTTGGTCTTTGGTGGCCGTTATGGACAGAGGAGCTTTTAGTAAGGTATTGAAATCCATTTTAAAAGTGTCTCTTTTCAAGGTTGGTGGATTCAATATTTTCACCACCACCGTATCTCTTGACAGTTGGCCACATATACCTTCATCCACTTCCCATATAAAAGAATGACTTCCACCTGTTAATCCGAAAACAGAAGTAACAGGCGATTTGTTATCTGAAAAACGCGCGCCAGTGCTTAGTGATTTCCATTGAGCAACGCTTCCTTCGTTTACTGGTTCGGCCTCCAGCTGAATTTTACCATCAACCAAACATATAGATTTATCAATACCTGCGAAAGGATTTTTTTGAGAAAAAACGATATCGACTTCATCGGAAGAAATGCCGCATTCACCGGAAACGGTCCAGATAAAAGTGTATTTATTACCAGGTTGCAAGCCAGAAACCCCTGAATTATTTTTCTCCGGGGAGAGAATTCTTACCCCTCTCGACGCTTGAAGTACGGACTGTGTCCATAATCCTTTCTCCTGATTAACCTCTTTGGCGTTTAAGGAAAATGAGTTTGCCTCACATAGTTTAATATCTAATCCTGCATACGCTTCACTCTGAGGTTTAATATTGATGATCAGTGTATCTTCTGAAAATTGAGTACAGGCGCCACTGGAAAGAGAATAAATAAAGGAATAGCTCCTGCCTGGTCTAAGGTTTTCTACACTGGCAATAGGAGCATTTGCATTTTTTATGTCAACCACTGAATTATCACTTGCTCTCCATAACCTCCAGCTTCCCTGGCTAAAGGAGGTAGCTTGTGCTTTTATATTAATGGTTGGAGCTGCACAAATGGCAAAATTATTTTCTACTACAGCCCTTTCATTTGGTATAGAAGAAATGGTTACGGGAAGGGAAGTTGTTGATTCAGAAGAACATAAAGAACCCTTCTGTTTTACAGAGAAGACGACCGATTTACCTATAAAAGGAGTTAAATTTTGAATAGTAGTCAACGATTGTTTACCTGAATCAATAGGTACACCATCAGCATACCATACATAAGTGGCGCCTACCAAATAATTTGCAGCCGGTATTTTTAAAGAAATACTGGTTTGTTTATCCGTACAAACATCCTTTACAGGTTCAAGCGCGGGCAAAACCTCTGCAGGAAGCACAGTCACCGGAATAATAATAGGATCGGTAGAACATCCATTTACGGTCATGACGACGGAGAAATTTCCTTCCCCATTACTTTGTTGAATCTGAGAGATTACAACCCCGGCACTGGTAGAGGTGAAATTATTTGGCCCGGTCCATTTATAGGTAGCCCCATCAAACTGACTTGCATTTAAACGAAGGGTCGAACCCGCACAAACCGGGGCATTAGAAGTAACCGAGAGAATAGGAAGTGGCTTTACCGATACTTTTGAAACCAGTGAGGTATCGGAATTACATCCATTATTTCGAATAAATACACTATAATCTCCTTCGTCAGAGAAAGAAACTTTATTTATTTCCAAAACGGGTAATTGGGTTTCGACCATACGCCCATCAGGTAAACGCCAATGATAACTCGTATTTCCAGAGCCTGAAAATGGGGATGTTCTTAAAACAAAGGAATTGTTAAGACAAGCAGTAAGTCCCTGTTCCTGATTAAAAGGGGGCGCGGGTTTTGCTGGTCTGTTTCCGAGATTAACCTGATAGCTTGCTGTTTTGGATTGACAATTATTCGCCGATAGAATGTATAACTGATAGGTTCCGTTGGCTACACTACCCAATCCTGTCAGATTTACCTGGTTATTTCTTCCGACAAAACCATTTGGCCCCGTCCAGAAATAAGAATAGGTACCATTATCTAAGGGTAGTAAATTAGGTTTTAACGATAACGTTGTATTACCCGCTGCACATGGATCTCCTAGCAAATCGAAGGAGGTAATCAAGACAGATTGCTTGACAAAAAGTTCTGTCACTGCATCGCCCTGACAACCAGCATTGGAGGTAAATCGAACGGTATATTTGCCGCTTTGTGTTAATTCAACGCTATCAATGATAATATTTGGCCCCGACCGTTTAAAATTCAATGGACCCGTCCACTGATACGTTCCGTTTTGCTGTGGTGAAGAAACAGATAACCTCACGGGAGTGCCAGTACAAACCTCCTGAGCAGGAAGAACGATAGTAGGTTTTACAAAAGCATTGACTACCATCGGAATAAAATCTGAAAAAACATCGGGACAAGACAAATAAGATACTTTTAACCGCCAATCGCCAGAAAGGGCAGTACTGGCATTGGGAACAGACAAGGTGGAGGATAAAATTTTTACCTCTGAACGATCGGGTCGAATCCACGTGTATTCGCCAGGGAAAAAGGTACTTTGCAAAAACAAGGTATCTCCGGCGCAAACAGGACTGTTACTAATAACGGAAGGTTTTGCTGGCACCTCCGATACTGCTACTTTTACCAAAGCTTCAGAAGAGGAACATCCGGTTCTGGAGACGGTTAATTTATAATTTCCTGCATTTTTCAAGCCAACATTTGTTAAGGGAGCAGGCACCCGAAGCGTGGAACTATAACCTTCCGGACCTGTCCATAAATAAGTTATTGCCTCCCCTTGCACATTAGTTCCTAAATTCAAGGTACCTCCCACACATAATTGCACAGAATCTTGTAATGGCTTTGCTACAGGTTGTGCATATACTTTTATATTTCTTGCGACAGATGGCTCAGAGAAGCAGCCGCTATTTTCAACCATCAGATAAAATGAAAGGGTCGATTCCTGTTGCTGGACGACACTATAAAGAGGTATCTCTGTTATCGCTTGTAAATTTCCCGTAGGATAAGTGCCTTTATACCAATGATATTTGATATTGGCACCTACCGGATTGGCACCAGAACGCATATTTATCGCTGAACCTGTGCAATAAACTTGTGCGCCTTGAATAATTGCGCGTGTGGGCAAATCAGCAATAAATACATTGACAGTTCCACTTGACTTACAGCCCATTGTACCTGTTACTTCGACCGTATAGTTTCCACTGTGAATGCCCCGGCTAAACGGAATTTTAGGATTTTGCAACGTTGAAGTGAATCCATTGGGTCCTACCCATCTATATTGAAATGTGTTTCCAACCACCTGAGAGGGTGGATTTGCAAAAAGGAAAAGAGTATCGCCGCCACATATATTTACCCTATAATCAGGCTTTGGCGTTTCCTTTTGCACTTTAACCACCGTATTGCAAGTATTTTTATTACCCGCCTGATCATATACCGTTAGAATTAATGGAACGTCCCCATTGGTTTGATCGCAAGTCAAGCGACTAAAATTTAGCTCCTTTCGCGAAATCGGACAATTATCACTAAGACTTAAAATAACTTCATCGGGCGTAATGACAGGAAATAAAAGATCTCCAGGGCTATATTTTTTTGTAACTGGCTGACATTGAATGACTGGAAATTGATCATCAATGGTTACGATATTAAAGGTACAGGTGTCCGCGTTCCCATTGGCATCACTGATAACATAAAAAACCTGAGAGGTTCCCGGATTTAATTGCACCACCGGCACTGGTTTATCTAAATCGAACAAAGTATTTGGATAAGTAGTGACGCCTCTGATATAAAAATAGGGGTTTATCCTATTTACACTTAATTCAGCCAGAAAAAATGATTTATTATCAAATTTGGTAAAAATATCCACATTATCGCAAGGTCTAATCTGCCCTACGGTTTCGATTGAAAAGCTAACTTTTCCATCGGCAAGCCAATTTTTAGCTATTTGGGGAGCTATTTTAAAGGAAATCCTTCTTCTAATATTGCAACCTGCGGCATGAAAGGGAATGGAACCAATGAATTCATTTCTTTCTCCACGAATATTTAATCTTACCGAAGGGCCGGACATATTAAGTCTGAAATCAAAGGATATGGTCACACTGTCTTGCGTAGAAGTAGGCACATCGTTGAAAGCGACGGAGAAAGGGAGGAGAACATCACTAAAAATGGACAGGGCAAGGCTGCTATCCAGCGCATTTTTTTGTTGGTATAAAAAATTTTGATTACAATTATCTATTGAAATGGAAGGTCTGGGTAAGGGCACCGGGGCTATGCACTCACCCGTTGGAACTACTGCTGTTTTGTCTCCACTACAACTAATTTCAGGAGCATAAAAATCTTTAACTGAAATAAACCAAACGCAGGAAGTAGCATTTCCCTCACAATCTGTTATCAAATAGGTGATTTTATGAAAGCCCGCAGGTAATGTTATATTTTTTGCGGCTTCATCTTCCCAACGCACCGTATTTCCCTCATTTATTTTATAAAACACCCTTCCTGATGGACAAAGTCCTACGCTAAGAGGATACGGAAGAGATACCGATGCGACACAAGAACTATTATAGACCTTTATTTCTCTGTCAGAGGGGCATAAAACCTTTAACGAAGCCGTATTGGATACCGTTATTTTTTGGGTGTAAACAGAAGATGATGAACAATTTCCATTGGCCGTCCATTTTCTGTGAATTACATAAGATGTTGCGCAATTACTGGATAATGAACCAACAATGCTGTCCTTATAGGATAGAGAAACTGATTCACAAAGATCCAATAAAACAGGTCTTCCCGTAGCGGACGGGTTCGTAGAAGAACCACAAGATATAGTAATATCAGGAGCTTGTTTTAAAAACAACGAATTTTCAAGGGGGGCAATAAGTATTACTAATCGGTAGGTAGTTTGCCTGTTACATTTATCTGAGGCAGTCCAGGTACTTATTATTTTACTTGAAAAAGAGCATAGAGGATCTTTTGTAATTACCTCATTATAGGTTACTGATGCTAATTGACACGATTCAAAAGAGACAGAATTTCTATCGGGAACTACCTCGGAGCAAGATAATCGAAGGGTATCTGGAAAAGGAGAAACGATCTTAGGCGGGAGCAGATTTCTACGAATAAACAGAAAAACATTCTGCCCTGTTTGCCTGCCTTGCGCATTAAAATAGGTGAAAGTATGTCTGATAGTGTCCTCACAAGTCTGCATGTACGGATAGCCATCAGGCAAAGGAAGCACCGACACAGAACCACCTGCCTGGACAACCGGCACTTTGTATTTAATACTAAGGTTATCCAGCCAGGTCAGGTAAGCTGATTCTCCTACTGAACAATTGACCACTAAGGTATCCCCCGGGGCAGCTTTACTCTCAAAACTGAAAAGTAAAAAAAAGAGAATAATCAAGGCAGGAATTCCTTTTACGGGGGAAGACCCGAACAATAAAATTGATCGGCTCATGAGCAAACAGGTTTTTTGGAATGGTCTTAACGGAACCACTTGAAATTCAGAAAATCAAGTACAAATTAACCTATTTTTTTCAACAATGCCAATGAAAAAAAGACCTGATTTGGAATCCTTCAAATAAAAAGTTCATTGGGAACATCTCCGGCCACTTCAAGTCCTGCCATTTCGGCCTTGTCCTGGAACAAACATTTATCTCCTTGAAAGAAAGACACTTGTAAAATTCCTTGCAAGCTTTCATTCACTTTTCCCGTCATTTCTCCCTTAATGGGACTCTTCAATTCACCTGCTCCAGGCTCGTGTTTCGCCTGAATTTCTAAGCGATATACTTTATCGCTTAATGTAATGTGAATAGATTCGCCGATTATTTTTGTCTTTAATTTTGCGCCACTATAGGTCGTAAAGCGATACAATTTTCCCTCAAAATACCACCCTCCAAGGAAGCCATTAAAGTGACTTCCCAAGAATGGAATTCTGGCAATGGACACCATTAAAGAAGCTTTTTTATTTTCAGAAAAATGATTACTCTGCATCCATATCCACCAGGAAGGGAAAGATTTACCCCAATCTTTTTCCATATATCCCAATCCCTGGTCAAAAGAAACCTCCTCCTCTCTGTCTGTTCGGGTTAACGCACCCGATAAATCGTGATTCATACTTAGTACACCGTGGTAGCATTCCATCATTGGAACGAAACTATATGGGCCCATGACACCAGGAGAAAAAAAAGACCCTGGCCACCCCACACGGTTATGGAACCGGACATTTCCTTTCAAGATGGGCAAATTGAGTTTTACTCCCTCATTACCAAAATGATTATCACCCAATGTCAGGGAAAAATCGTGTTCGCCCGGTTGAAATTCTGTAACATCAAACTTATAGTAGTAGCTTTTCTTAGCCATACCGTCTAAAACCTGGATAAAAGCGTGATTTTCACCATTATCTCCTAAACTAATCCCCGGAATAATGGCATAAGCATGAGAACGCGTTGAATCAATCATTTTTAGATACCAACCTTCAAAATAGGAAGTTGATTTACCCCATCCATGATACATTTCAGGTCTCCATAAAGCCCTTATTTTTTTTTGAATACTCATATTTTATCAGATTTAAAAAAAGCCGCTGGAAAATTCCGAACGGCTTTTAATGCGTACTGCAATATAAATCTATTACGCGTATATTGCTTTACTCTGGGTAACTTTAAATTTTTCCTCCGCCAGGATTTCAAATCGATAACCCAAATGATTGAAATAAGATAAAATAGCGGGAAGGGCTTTTTCCAGTCTGGGGAAAGCTTTTAGCGTGTCATGAAAAACGATAATGGACCCACTCGTCGCATGATTAACAACATTTGACATAACCTGATCTGCATCAATACTTTCATCGAAATCGCCACTCATTACATCCCACATTACAATTTGATAATGCCTTTGTAAAAATTGAGCTTGTTTAACCTTCAAGTGTCCAAAAGGTGGCCTGAATAATTCAGATTTCACCCTGGTAGCCCCTTGTCTGACATCGTGGAAGTAGGTAATATTTTCAGAACTCCAACCATTTAAATGAGTAAAAGAATGATTAGCCACACAATGCCCGGAAGATTTTACCTTTTGATAAATTTCTGGATTTGAATCTATTTGTTTTCCAACACAAAAAAAGGTAGCTTTCGCGTTAAATTGATCCAGTTGATCCAGGACCCAAGGAGTGATGTTTTCGTTGGGCCCGTCATCGAAAGTCAGGTATAAAACCTTTTTTTGATTGGGAACCCGCCAAACATAGTTGGGAAATAGCCCTTGTATAAACTTGGGCGTTTTTACGAGATACATAATATTTTGTTTTGTTCAGGGATAAAAAAAGATGATTGTCGAAAATCATCTATATCATTAAACGTAAAACCTTTACTTTTGCTGCTCAAATTTTTATTTATTTTCCTTTTATTTTCATTTTTCCAAAACATACTATGAAAAATTCATCTTTACGTTTTCGTTTTGCCCCAAGTCCGACAGGAGCGCTCCACATTGGAGGCATCAGAACGGCTTTGTATAATTATTTACTGGCAAAAAAACTGGGCGGTACATTTATCCTTAGAATAGAAGATACTGATCAGTCGAGGTACGTGGAAGGCGCTGAAAAATATATTATTGACTCTTTAAAATGGTGTGGAATAACACCGGCTGAAGGTCCTGGCTTTGGTGGTGAATTCGGCCCATACAGGCAATCGGAAAGAACCGCTATTTATGACGAATACATATCCAAGCTCATTCTCTCCGGTCATGCATATTATGCTTTTGATACCTCAGAAGAACTTGAAAAATACAGGACAGAGGCAGAAAACACCAGCAGACCCTTCAAATACGATTCTTTTACCCGGCTTCAATTGAATAACAGCCTTGCTTTACCACCTGAAACCGTAAAGGAATATTTAGAAAAGAATATGCCTTACACCGTTCGATTAAAGGTACCAGAGGATGAAAGCATTCATGTTCAGGATAAAATCAGAGGGGAAGTTATTTTTCATAGTCAGGAATTAGACGACAAGGTATTGAGAAAAGCGGACGGCCTTCCAACTTATCACCTGGCAAACGTAGTGGATGACCACTTAATGGGTATCTCTCATGTTATTCGTGGAGAAGAATGGTTGCCCAGCACAGCGCACCATGTTTTATTGTACAGAGCATTTGGCCTTGAGGATAATATGCCCGAATTTGCCCACCTTCCTCTTATTCTAAAACCTACCGGTAACGGAAAACTGAGCAAAAGAGACGGAGTGAAACTAGGTATTCCCGTTTTTCCCATTTCCTGGGTAGGTGAAACAGAGGAATCTTCTTTTACCGGTTTCCGTGAAGCAGGATTTCTTCCCGAAGCCATGCTTAATTTCCTGGCTTTTCTGGGTTGGAATCCAGGTACTGAGCAAGAAATTTTTACCATTGACCAATTAGTAGAAGCATTTGACATAGCGCATATTGGTAAGGCCGGAGCTCGATTTGACTACGAAAAAGCAAAATGGTTTAACCAGCAATATATTATTCATTCCACTCCTGAAAATCTGGCGAATCTTTTACTCCCTCTTTTACCCGAAAAATATAAGCCTGTTTCTCAAGACTATCTTATTTCTTTTTGTAAATTAATGCAGGAAAGGGTTGTTACTTTAAATGATTTCTTTGAAAATGGGTACTATTTCTTTGAACCTGTTCATACCTACGATACAAAAAACATTGCGAAAAAATGGTCGCCTGCCTTAAAGCAAACCATACAGAACCTGATAGAAAAATGGTCCGCTTGTTCCCCATTCAATCAGGAACAAATACAACTTTCTTTTGATACCTTTATGCAAGACAACCAATTAAAAACCGGAGACATTTTACCTGTTTTTAGAATTGGCCTCGCAGGTACCATGAAAGGTCCAGCTGTTTTCGATTTGATCGAACTTTGGGGAATGAAGGAAGTTTCCAACCGAATGAATAATGCTTTTGACCATTTTGACAAAACACTTCTAAGCTAAAATGGATAATTCCTTGTGCGTTACTGTAGCGCTCGGCGATTGGAACGCAAAAGCTGACTTATTGAAACCCATAGACATTGGGATTACCCCAGATATAACGGGTAATCTCAATTGTTTCTATGCCCCTGAGCTTTCTGTTTTACCTTATAAAAATGGTGATTTCATAGGGGATACCCGCTTTGGGAGTCCAGTAAATTTTATGAACATTCATTGCAATCCTCATGGCAATGGAACGCATACAGAATGTGTTGGACATATCAGTGAAGAGAGAATCCATTTGCCAGATTGTACGCACGATTTTCATTTTATTTCTCTTCTAACCACTGTTATACCTGAAATACAAGCTAACGGAGACCAGGTCATTACTCTCTCTTTATTGGAAACAATCAAAATCAACATCGGAACCAAAGGCTTAATTATCAGAACCCTCCCCAACGAGGAAAGTAAAAAACAAAGACAATATTCAGGTACTAATCCGCCCTATTTTGCAAAAGACGCCATGGAATGGATAGTTGCTAACCAAATTGACCATTTACTCGTTGATATTCCCTCGGTCGATAAGGAACAGGACGAAGGAAAATTATTAGCGCATAAATCTTTTTGGCAATTTCCTTTTAACATCAGAAAAAATGCAACTATAACGGAACTTATTTATGTACCAAACCATATCCCGGACGGCTATTATCTTGTAAATCTGCAATATTATCCATTTCCAATGGACGCTTCTCCGTCCCGACCACTAATATATGCCCTTGTTTAAACCCATTCTCCTACCTTCAATACATTTTTTCACATGCATCAGGACTTCAGAAATACATTCAACGAACAATTTTCAAATGATAAATATCAATCCTTCCTGGAATCTATTCATCAGGATTTTCCGGGTGTCCTTGATTTTCGCATAGCTGAGACACCTATTTTTTTAACAGATAGCTTTGTTGAAAAATGTACTACGGCTGGTGAAGAAATAATAGATTTTATTGTTCGCTCCGATTTTAAAAAACAAACAGAAAAAGCGATTCCCGAAGGGATGTTTACACCAAACGAAGATGATTGTCCCCAATTACTATCTATCGATTTTGCCATCAGCAGGAATGAATTGGGTGAATTGACGCCTTATTTAATTGAACTACAAGGATTTGCTACTTTATTTAATTATCAGTCCTATTTGGCAGAAAAATATGCTACACATTTTAACATTCCTGATACCCTAACACCTTTTTTTAATGGTTTAAATCGACCGGGATTTTTGTCTTTATTAAAAAACACCCTGTTAGCAGAATTTCCGGCGGAGGAAGTTATCCTGTTGGAATTATTTCCGGATAAACAAAAAACAAGGATTGATTTTGTTCTGGCAAAGAGAGATTTTGGTATTGAGACGGTTTGCCTGACTCAAATAATCAAAAAAGACAGGAACCTGTTTTACCTGAAGGATGGTAAACTTCAAAAAATCAGCAGAATATATAATCGGGTTATTTTGGATGAGTTGGCAACTTACCAAAATCTTAATCTTTCCTTTCAATTTTCCGATGATGTGGATGTAAGCTGGGTAGCACATCCTAATTGGTTTTTCAGGATAAGCAAGTATTTGTTACCCTTTTTAAAAGGGAAATACATGCCAAAATCCTATTTTCTTAATGACTTTGACTTCCAGACAGAAGATTTGGATACATATGTGCTAAAACCACTTTACTCTTTTGCAGGATCTGGTGTTGACTTGCATCCAACGGCAGAAAAACTAGCCTTAATACAAGACAAAAGTCAATATTTGTTGCAAGAAAAAGTAAGTTACGAGCCTGTCATTGCATCCTTGAACGGTCAGGTAAAGGCTGAGTTAAGGTTAATGTACTTATGGGATAAAACGAAAGCAAGGCCCACGTTAGCGACAAACATCACCCGATTGAGCCGTGGGGAAATGATAGGCGTTAGATACAATCACTCCTTTGACTGGGTAGGAGGTAGTATTGGCTTTTCACAAAAAGGTTTGAAATAGTCCCATAATGGATCGGAAGGAAGCGGTGCTTCTATGCTTACTTCTTCGTTAGACACGGGATGAATGAAAGATAATTTCCATGCGTGAAGTTGAATAGATCTATCCTTATTTCCCCTTTTAAAACCATACTTTACGTCACCCCTGATAGGTGAACCTATGGCACCTAACTGAGCCCTGATCTGATGGTGTCTTCCAGTAATCAAATCGATTTCGAGAAGTACATATTTTTCACTTTTTGCCAGAACGGTGTAACGTAGTTCAGCGGCTACGCCTTTCTCATTATCCTCGTTAACGGTACTTGTTTTGTTGGTTTTGCTATTTTTAATCAACTGATTATGCAGAATACCTGTTGATTCCGGTGGCGGATTCCCCACAATGGCCAAATACTTTTTTCGAATGGTTCTATCCTTGAACTGCTGATTAATAGACTGTAACGCCCTTTTCGTTTTAGCGAACAAGACAACACCACTTGCAGGTCTGTCTATTCTATGAGTAAGGAATAAAGGAGAACGGGCATACCTTTCTGCTAAGGTAATGAGCGAAACATCCTCCGTTTTGTCTGGTTGTGTGGCTACGGCCACCGGCTTATTGAAAGCGATAAACTGGTTATTTCGATAAATCACTTTATCACCCACTCGCCATTCTGGAATATCTGCTATCATTCTACTTCTTCATAATCAACAAATTCTCCTTCTTTTTTCTTATCCTTTCCGTTATTTGTTACCTTTTCCTGTTGTTTATTTTGAAAAGATTCAATACGAATGGATTTGGCGAAGAAGAACTTATACGCCACATAGATTAACCCTGCTGTGATTAATAATTTAAACATAAGTAAAAATTAAGAATACAAATATAGGTGAAAAAGTGCAAATATTTAAAGATTAATGATGCCACCGTAATAAAATAGACCTTAAAGAGGGTAAAGAGAACTTGACCTTGGGCAAATTAATCATAATTTTTATCTAAATTCGCAGTTAAATTTTTAATTGTTATTTTTGTAAACCATAAAAAGAATAAAAAGCATCCGATGTCACTATACAAAAAAGTATTAAATGCGACCGGTTGGTTAGTTTTGCTAATCAGTACCGTTGTTTATTATTTTTCCGCTGAAAGAACAGGAAGTCTTTGGGATTGCGGTGAATTCATATTAGGAGCCTACAAGCTACAAATTGTTCACCCACCGGGGGCACCCGTATTTTTGTTAGTAGGTAGAATGTTTGCATGGGTAGCTGAAATCCTTTCTGACAATCCGGAAAATGTAGCCTTTGCGGTGAATCTTATGTCTAGTTTGTCCTCTGCCTTTGCTGCCATGTTTGTGGCCTGGATTACCATGCTTTTAGGAAAATTAGCCCTAAAAGGTAGAGAAGAAGAGCCAGATACCTCTGAAATTATAGCTTTGGCCGGAGCTGGTTTAGTCGCTGGTTTGGCTACGGCATTTAGCACTTCTATATGGTTTTCCGCTGTTGAAGGTGAGGTTTACGCCTTGTCTACTTTTTTTACGGCATTAACTTTGTGGATTACTGTCAAGT
>JBMLQR010000170.1:0-21509 GCA_049241465.1 Saprospiraceae bacterium
GGATAAGTTCAAATCTTCGTCACTTCTGGGGATAATTTTTCCTGTACTATCCAGATTGTGCAAGGATAGTTCTTGTTCGGCCCGGGTTAAATCCATGAATCCTTTTTGAATCCTTGCCCCTAAATAAAGACCCTGGCTCATAAATATGCCCAGTCCGGCATGCAGACCCGCATCTATTCTGTTGAAAAGAGGAACGCCCGTGTCTCTGGTATCATAATAAGCGCCTAAAGAAGAGGGAACCACCACTCTTCTATTGTCAACCGTAATAACCTTTGCATTGGGAACACCAGTTTGTTGGTACTGATCTTTGAAATAATCATATTTTAATGGAACAAGAAGTGGTTCAATGGTTTGACCCACCGTACTTTTTCCGTTGTAATTCAATTCTCCCACACCTCTGGAGCTTAACATAAAACTTCCATACCCGCCGCCAGATAATTCAATTCTACCCAATCGTAAAAAAACAGATAGAGGTAAATCTAAATAGGTGTTGGTTACTCTGAGGGTGGTATATCTCGTTCCTCTTGTATTAACCACAGCTCCTGCTTCTGTAAAGAGTCTTAAATAGGAATCCCCTTGATATTGGTAATCAGTGCCCCGCTGTGAGTACAATATTTCTCCACGCAAACCTACTGCGCTATTCAATTTTCTGCTAATCATGCCACCTATGTGGAAGCCACTTGAGAAGGTATTTCGCTCCAGATTATTTCCACTTGCATCAATCTCTGAAGGACCGTCAATTCTTGAGTAGTTTAAACCAGCGCGAATGCCACCTGACCATCCTTGAGCAATCATTGAAAAGGGTAGTAGCAGTGCAATTAAAAGTGAGATATTATTACGCATTATGTATTTGTTTAAGATGATTAGAGTTGATACATTACCTGAACAGGACAGTGATCTGAATGAACAATATCATTTAGTTGATCAGCTGCGATGATGGTTTCTTTCATTTCAGGGCTGACCATTTGATAGTCAATTCTCCATCCTTTATTATTTCCTCTGGAGTTCGCTCGGAAGCTCCACCAGCTATATTGAACTTTATTTGGATGAATTGAACGGAAAGCATCTACAAAGCCCGACGCTACCCATTGATCCATCCAGGCCCGTTCCTCGGGTAGAAATCCTGAACTTTTTTTATTTCCTACAGGATCATGAATGTCAATAGGATTATGTGCAATATTTAAATCTCCAACCACGATACAACGCGGTCTTTCCATTAAAAGGGATTGCAGCCAGGTGGAAAAGTCCGATAAAAATTCCATCTTGAAATCCTGCCTGACATCTCCGGTGGTTCCAGAGGGGAAGTAACAGTTTAGTAAAGTCCAGTCCCCAAAATCTGTCCTGATTATTCTTCCTTCGCGATCGTATTTTTCAATACCGCATCCGACAACTACCAAATCAGGTTTAATTTTAGAAAAAGTAGCCACGCCACTGTATCCTTTTTTTTCAGCTTGCGCCCAGCTTACGAAATAGCCCAGTTCTTCAAAGGGCGTGAAATCAATCTGATCAAACTGTGCTTTTGTTTCTTGAACACAAAACAGGTCTATATCCGATTCACTTAACCATGCAATCAATCCTTTATCGAGAGCGGAACGAATACCATTAAGATTATAAGAAACTAATTGGAGCATATTTTCTTTTAAGTCATTTGAAACGTCAAACAACACAAAGATAAGTAAGCCTTCTTAATAATGCAGAATTAAAGTGATTTAGGACTCATTTTCAGATAGACTTTCCTCATCTGCCTCTGGCATGGCTGGACGGTCTTTCCATTTTAAATAAAATGGAATACCTGTAAGCATTAATAGTAAACCTATTATGGCTTCACCAGGCTTGTTATACAGCGTGAAAATAGTGAGAACCAGGCAAAAGGTAACGAATAACATAGGTACAACCGGATAACCAGGTACTTTGTACGATGAAGGTGCGCCTCCGTTTCGCTTTCTTAATATAAATACGCCGTAGGTACAAAGTCCATAAAAAAGGAAAGAGGCAAAAATTAACATGTCTGTTAATTGGTCGAAACTACCTGACAAGATGAGAACGGAAGACCAGAATGCTTGATACCAAAGGGCATTCCCAGGCGTTCTGTACTTTGGGTGAACTTTTCCGGCTGAGGCAAAAAATTCTCCTCTTCTTGCCATAGCATAGTATAATCTGGCACCCAGTAAAATGGTCGTATTTGTGCAGCCAAAAGTAGAAATACAAATGAGAATGGCTATAAATATAGTTCCCGCAGGCCCTACTATTTTTTCAATCACAGCAACCGCCGCAATTTTGTTTTTACCTTCATGAATTTGAATGAGTTCGTCTGCCGGCATAGCATATAAATAGGCCAGATTGACCAACAGATAAATAGCAATAACAGCGAGCATGCCAAAAAATAGCGCCAGGGGTAAATTTTTCTTTGGATTTTGTATTTCTCCACCAATAAAACTTACGGTTATCCAGCCTTCGTATGCCCAAAATGCAGCTAGCATTGCTGCGAAAAATGCAGCAAACTGGGTAAATCCATCTGCACTTAAGCGTTCGTACCCCACCGCTGTTTGACTAATATTAGACCAACTGCCTCCTTGCCAGCTAAGTCCAAGGAGTACGATAATCAACAAACTGATAACCACCGTAGCTGTAGTCCACTGACTTAAAATACCCGCTTCTTTGACTCCCCTAAAATTTAAAAAGGTAAGTCCAATAACCAGGGAAATAGCCAATAATTTAACCCCAATATTGGCAAATGGGAAGATGATGCCGCCGATAGATAGCGCGGAAATCTCTGGGGAAAAGCCAGCCAATGGGTATAAAGCATTTACTGATTCTGCGAAAACATAAGCAATTGAGGCGACTGAGGCAGTTCTAATAACAGCATAGTTGCTCCAGCCAAAGAAAAAAGCAATCGTTTTGCCATAAATTTCTCTTAAAAATACATAAGCACCGCCCGATCCCGTAATTTGTCCCGATACTTCAGCAACAGATAAGGCGCCAGCTAAGGTGACCAAACCTGCGGCTACCCAAGCGGCAAGAACCCAGGTGGGCGACAATAACTCGGCCGTCATAGGAGCTACTTTTTTGAAAACTCCTGAACCTATGATTGAACTGATAACCAAAACGATAGCCATCGAAAGGGTAATTGTCCGTGCAAGTTGGGTATCCTTGCTTCCCGTGGTTGATTGAGACATAATTTATGCTGTTAAAGATTTTTCTCTTTGTCTTGACTTTAATAAATGGTAAAATAGGTATTGTCCAAATGAATACCTAATTAACAAGGAGAAAAGTGCTGTTTTCAAAATTCACATTAGATACTTAAATTAAATATTAAAAAAGGTCATAAAATCTTACTTTCCTGATAATTGCCAGAGAAGCGAGATTTTATGACCGTTCGATATATTAATTATTTTCCTCCCGGAGGACAATTTTTTCTAAGGTATTCTGTAAATAAAGTGCGTAAATGTTCTGTCGTTCCTTCTCCCTCTCTGATACTGTGTGAGCGATTAGGGTAAGGCATAAACTGGAATTGGCGGTTATGTTTTATAAATTCATTGACTAGTTTTTCTGCATTTTGATAATGCACATTGTCGTCACCCGTTCCATGTATATATAGAAGATTTCCAACCAAATTCTTAGCATGAGTTATAGGTGAGCCCAATACAAAATCTTCTCTGTTTTCCTGTGGAATGCCCATGTAGCGTTCCTGATAAATATTATCATAGCTCAGCTGATCCCCAACGGCAGCCACGGATATGCCTGTTTTAAAAATAGCGGGGTACTGAAAAAGTAAATTTAAAGTGGAGGACCCGCCGCCGCTCCATCCATGAACTGCCACTCTTGAGGTGTCCATAAAGGAATATTTAGCAAATAGCGCTTGCGCTCCCTGAGCCATATCTAAAATATTGATCCTGCCAATATTTCTGTAAATAGCCTTCCTCCAGGCTCTTCCCTTTGGTGAAGGGGTACCGCGATTATCAAGAGAAGCATAAATATATCCATCGGCGGACATATCACCTTTATACAAACTATTTCTTCCTGTTCCATAAGCGTCTCTAACCGTACTTCCAGCAGGTTCGCCATATACAGTAAAAACTACAGGATATTTAAGATTTGGATTGAATCCTTTAGGTTTTGTAAACCAGGCGTCTAGGTTAACTCCATCAGCCGTAGTGATTTGCAAAAAGGTTATGTCTAAATCTGTCACCGCTTTTTCCAACTGCGAATCAATGGATTTTGCAGGATCTAATGGTGTATTGGTAGGTAAATTTAACCATTCTGTGGTTGGACGGGTTTTTGCATTTGAAAAAGTATGCCTGGCAAATTTTCCTTTTGGACTTATATCATAGCTATGTGAACCTGTTTGATTTGCAGGAGAAATTCTGGTAGCCGTTCCCTTCCCATCTAAAGTAGTTCTATAAAGGTAAGACTGGGTAGCATTATCAGGAGAAGCCATGAAATATAGTTGGTTGTTGTCTTCGTCAATTCTTGAAATAGAAATGACGTCATAATTCCCAGAGGTTAAGCAAATTTCCTTTTTCCCATCTCTGCTTACTAAATAAACATGTCTCCAGCCATCTTTTTCGGATTGCCATAAAAAGCTTTTTCCGCCTTCCAGCCAATCCCAACCTTCCGGCCCATCTATATCGATCCAGGCTTCATCTGTTTCCTGATAAAAAGATTTAGCTATACCTGTAGCTGACTGAATATAAAACAGGTTACTTGTATTTTGCTTTCTGTTTAATTGTTGCACAATGAGTTCACTACTATTTCCCGCCCATTCCATTCTGGGCAAATAGGTTTGACGGGGATCGCCGGGTATTTTCATCCAAAGTGTTTTTCCACCAGTGACGGGAACCACGCCAATTTTATAAGGGGAAGGTGCCTCACCAACTTTTGGATATTCTACGGGGACGTTGAACGAATAGGTTGAATCCGTGTTGTTTATCATCAAAAAATTTCTGATTTGACGGGCATCTATCTGCCAATACGCAATGGATTTAGCATCGGGACTCCAGCGAAATCCGTCTCTACATCCAAATTCCTCCTCATAAACCCAATCAAAAGTACCATTTATAAGCCTGCTGTCACCATCGGTGGTTAATGGAGTAATGGCACCTGAAGCAATATCTTCGACATAAATATTATGTGCTTGTACGTAAGCTACTTTTTTGCTGTCGGGAGATATTTTTGCAAACATCATGGTTGACGCCGGGAATTTGGAGCCCAATTGTTTTAAATTTTTGGTAGCCATATCCAAAATCCAATAATCACCTTTAGTATCTTGTCTCCAAACTCTCTGGGTATTGGTGTATATTAATACTTTTTGATTATCAGCTGAATATTCAAAACTTCGCACTTGCAATGGTTTGGACTGACCTTTTGGAATTAAAAGAGCCGCATTAATAAGGGTATCCACCTGTCGGTTAGGAAGGGTGATTTTTACAATCGTATTTTTTTGAATTTCCCTAAGACCGGTTCCATCAGGTGCCCAGTCAATTCTGCCCTGACTTAGAAGCAAATAAGGTAACGAAAGTAAAAGAAAGGTAATGGTTGATTTCATGATATTATTTTTTTAGCCCAATTTCTCTCAGGCGTTCATCTAAATATTCTCCAGCAGTTATAGGTTCAAAGTGAAGTGGATTTTCATCAGAAACACAATTTTCCAGGCAACTTAAATCCATTTCAGGTCTGGGATGCAAGAAAAAGGGTATAGATAATCTGGGCAAATGCCATTCCTCTTTTGGAGGATTTACAACCCTATGCGTAGTAGAACGAAGGTAATTATTAGTTAATCTTTGTAACATATCACCCACATTGATAACAATTTCATCCGCTTCAGGAACAATGGGTAACCATTCACCCTCTTTAGAAAGTAGTTCAAGTCCACCTGCTGAAGCACCTACGAGGAGGGTTATCAAATTGATGTCTTCGTGCTGTTCTGCACGAATGGCACTCGCTGGTTCCTGCGTAATTGGCGGATAATGAATAGCTCGTAAAATGCTGGTGCCATTTTCTATTCGCTGATCAAAATAATCAACAGGTAAATTTAAGTGAAGGGCAATGGCTTGCAGCAAACTTGATCCAGCGCGCTCGAAGGCCCGGTAGAGATTTTCACCCAATGATAAAAAGTTCGGGGTTTCTAACACTGACACATTACCCGTATTTCCTATTTGAAAAAACTCTTTTAAATCAGCTACTTTTGACTGTTTGGCATGCTCTGTTCCAAAAGCCGTATATCCCCTTTGTCCGTTGGCTCCGGGTATTTTATATTTTAATTTTTCACTTTCTGGTAAAGCAAAAAAGGCATGGGCTTCTCTATAAAATGATTGTATCAAATCGGTGGGAATTCCATGATTAATCACCCCAACAAAACCTACCGTATGGAAGGCATTCCCCAAGGTTTCAATAAATACATTTTTCTCCCCTACATCTCCCTTTTCAAATTGGGATAAATCAATTAATGGAATGGTTCTCATTGAAATAAGATTTTATTTTCGTGGTGGTCTGTACCCTGAATCTGTTAGAAATTGTTTAGCATCGACTCGCTGAATCATCTCGGTAAGCGTTAACGAAGGATTTTTTTTCATCAATGCTTTAACTATTTGCCAACCTAACCAGGCGCCCGTTCTACCGGGTGCTTCAATGGGCATTCCAGGTGAATTTGGACTATACTCCACATATTTACGGATTTTTTGCCAATTACTATCATAAAATAGAGATTCTTGCAGGAAGAATGAAAAAATCTCTTTTTCATTTTCAACCAGCCAGTCCCATTGTTGGCCGGAAACTTCCATTATAATTGAATCGTGCGTTGAAGGAAGTAATTTATCCTGAATGTACAGTTTTTTTCCCTCCCGAATCATTAAAGCCAGTAAATGATCTGTCTCAGGAGGCGGAATTAAATCATCTACCAACGGTTGAAGGGTTTTAGAAACCAAATGATCTGCATTAAAAGTCCTTGTCAAATAGGCAGAAAAATTTGGATTCTGTGGATTTTTTTGTTGATAAGGAAAATTTGAACCTAAATAAAAATCAAGTCCAACCGCCAGATTATTTTCGCCATAAATAAAATTTCCTAAAGAGAACTCTGAAATAAAAGTAGTCACTTTAGGGGTTGGTTTTTCTGGAAAATAGTATTTAAAATATTTAAATGTAGTTTGAAAATCAGATTCAATGGGATCGAAAATGGCATAGATATTTTGGATAGTATCATACAATTTTCGCACTTCCTTAAAATGGGTAAAACCGATCAGGTATTTTTCTTCTCCCTGGGGAGCAATTTGCAAATCGTTGGATCCCAAAATCTGGTTGAAATATATTTCAGCAAATTCTGTATCCTTTTCTTTAATTTGCGCCAACTCTTTGCTGAAATTTAGTGTATCCGCTTGGAAAAGTTCTTTTTCAAAGCGCCTGACCTTAAAATCAATGGAGATATTGCTGATATCTGGCGTTTTTTCAATGTTCTCTTCTGAACAAGACATTGAAAAATACACAAGGAATAGGCTTAACGAAAATAATAACCCGCTTTTTTGAACCATTAGTTGTCGTATTGTTTTCTAAAAAATGTAAACAAAGTTAATTTTAAATTATTGTTCACCACTATTTGAAATAAATGAATAACCCAATAACTGAAAATTGGTTAAACGATTTTATTCGCAGAGGTATTGCGGAAGATGTTGGAGACGGAGATCACACCGCCCTTGCTTGTATTCCTTCTGACGACAGAAAATCGGCCAGACTTATCGTGAAACAGGAAGGTGTTATTGCCGGCCTTACTATCGCGGAGGCTATTTTTCATTACCTTGATCCTTCTTCTTCCTGGAAATCTTTAAAAAATGAGGGTGAATATGTTTTTCCAGGGCAAATAGCGGCCGTTTTAGAGGCTAATACACGGGTTATTTTAAAGGGGGAAAGATTGGCTTTGAATACTATGCAGAGGATGAGTGGTATTGCTACCCTAAGTCATAGGCTTGCAAATAAAGTGGCCGATCTGCCTCTCCGTTTAATTGATACCCGGAAAACGACTCCTCTTCTTCGTCCATTAGAAAAATGGGCAGTGGTGCTGGGTGGTTGTGAAAATTATCGCTTCGGGCTTTTTGATCGTATAATGATAAAAGATAATCATATCGATGCTTCAGGTAGTATAACCCAGGCCTTAAAACAAGTACATAACTATCTCGATTTTCATGAACTTCAGCTTGAAATTACCGTTGAAGTAAGGAATAAGCAAGAAATTGAAGAAGTTTTAGCCGTTGGAGGTTGTCAGCGGATTATGTTGGATAATTTTTCTCCCACTGAAATTAAAGAAGCTGTAGCACTCATTGGAAAAAAAATGGAAATTGAGGCTTCAGGAGGCATTAATGAGGATAATTTGAGGGAATATGCGGAAACTGGGGTCGATTTTATTTCCTTAGGTGCCCTGACGCATTCCGCTGGGAGTTTAGACCTAAGTCTTAAAATAATTTCTTAAGGTGGAAATTGATCCACTAAAAGAATTAATGTGAAAAACATGCAGCTTACAATAAGCCAAAATCTAAGGTCGCGATGTAGTTGGGGAGTAGGTTCAAGTTTCACTCGGGTATTTGTTTTTATAGCTGTTAAGCAAAAAGGATACCATAGCAAAAAATCGTTATATGTCCTAAACCTATACCAGTGGCTAATTTTACTGTTTAAAAATGACAGAAATTTGTTAGTCAATCTACTTAAATATACCTAATTTTTATACTATGAAAAAAGATGTTTTAATTATAGGAGGCGGAATTGTTGGACTTGCCACAGCATATAGACTTTTGTTGGAAAAACCTGAATTATCTCTGACGCTGGTAGAAAAAGAAGCGGGCTTAGCAAAACATCAGACGGGACACAATAGTGGCGTTATTCATTCGGGTATCTATTACCGCCCAGGAAGCCTCAGAGCGAATAATTGTATTACCGGATACAAGGAATTGCTTGAATTTTGTACCTCTGAGGATATTCCTTTCGATATTTGTGGTAAATTAATCGTTGCTACCTCAGAACAGGATATTCCCAGTATGGAAAAAATATGGCAAAATGGGCTACAAAACGGCCTGACAGGCATTCGCCGTATTTCAAAGGAGGAAGCCCTGGAAAGAGAACCTCATATTCATGTTAAAGAGGCTATTTTGGTTCCTCAGGCGGGCATTGTCGATTACACTACGGTTTCATTGAAATATGCAGAAAAAATAAGGGCTCTTGGCGGAGAAATTCTAACGAATTTTAAGGTAAACCAAATTATAAGATCTAAAAGTGAAATAATACTCAGATCTTCCGATGCCAGAGAAATTTCGGGGCGTATTTTAGTTAATTGCGCTGGTCTATATTCTGATAAGGTTGCTCAAATGACAGGAATGCCGCTACCTCCCCTTCAAATTATCCCTTTTAGAGGAGAATATTATGACCTGAAACCTGAAAAACAGTATTTGGTGAATCACCTGATTTATCCCGTTCCAAATCCTGATTTTCCTTTCCTTGGCGTTCATTTTACCAGAATGATCGGGGGAGGTATTGAAGCAGGACCCAATGCAGTGCTGGCTTTTAAAAGGGAGGGGTATTCCCGTTGGGACGTTGACGCAAAAGAATTGGCAGAAACTATATTTTTTCCCGGGTTCCGTCGTTTAGCAACTAAACACTGGCAACACGGTTTGGGAGAATTACACAGATCCTTCTCCTCAGCCGCTTTTGTAAAAGCGCTTCGCCACTTGATTCCTGAGATTAACGAAGAGGATTTGGTTCGTGGTGGCGCCGGTGTCAGAGCGATGGCAACCGATAATCTTGGAAATATGAGTGACGATTTTCTTATATTTGCCGATAACCAAATAGTCAATGTGTGTAATGCGCCTTCGCCGGCAGCTACCGCCTCTTTGGCTATTGGTAAAACAATTGCATCAAAAGCATTAGATATTTTATGATTTAAAATGGGATATGGAAGCTATACAAATGGTTGATCTTAAAGGTCAATACCTAAGAATTAAATCGCAAGTGGATGAGGGAATTATGGAGGTTTTAACCGAAACTTCTTATATCAACGGACCTCAGGTAACCTTATTTAAGAATAATCTAGAGAAATATCTGGGGGCAAAGAGGGTAATTCCCTGTGCAAATGGTACCGATGCTCTTCAAATCGCTATGATGGCTCTGGGGCTTAAACCTGGCGATGAGGTTATTGTACCCGCATTTACCTACGTTGCCACTGCGGAGGTGATCGCTCTATTGAACTTGAAACCAGTGATGGTCGATGTCGATGTCGATTCGTTTAATATTACGCCTGAAATCATAGAAAGAGCCATAACTGATAAAACCCGCGCCGTAGTTCCCGTGAACCTTTATGGTCAATGTGCTGATCTGGAAGGAATTAGGAAATTATGCGACGAAAGGGGCTTATATATGATAGAGGATAATGCCCAGGCTATCGGCGCAGATTATTTGATGCAAAGCGGTGTTAAAGTCAAATCAGGTACCGTGGGGCATATCGGTTCCACTAGTTTTTATCCCTCAAAAAACCTGGGAGCTTACGGCGATGGCGGCGCTCTTTATACACAAGATGAAAACTTGGGAATGATGCTACATAAAATTGCCAACCATGGTCAGACTAAACGATATTACCATGACATGGTGGGGGTTAACTCAAGGTTAGATTCTATTCAGGCGGCAATTCTAAACGTGAAATTGAAATATTTAGATCAATTTGCGGCAGAAAGAATAGCGGTGGCCGATGCGTATGACGCAGCGTTCAAATCCATTGAGCAAATCCAAATTCCCTTCAGAGTAGCTTTTTCAAGTCATGTTTTTCATCAATATACGCTAAAAATAAATAACGGAAAAAGAGATGAATTGCAATCTTTTCTGAAGGAAAAGGGTATTCCATCCATTATTTATTATCCACTGCCACTTTACGAACAGGAGGCTTTTAAAAAGGAGGCTAATGTTCAATTTCTTCCTGTTACAGACAAATTATGTAAGTCTGTATTATCTTTACCAATTCACACAGAAATGAGTGAGGAACAAATAGATTTTATTACGAATACAGTTAGTCAATTTTTTAAATAAATGGAAGATATTTTTATACACCCCTCTGCTATCGTTGACGAAGGTGCTGTCATTGGTGCAGGTACAAAAATCTGGCACTTTACCCATGTTATGTCGGGCGCTACCTTAGGTCAAGCTTGTAATTTAGGCCAAAATGTATTTATAGCCAATGGGGTAATTCTTGGTAATAATGTTAAAATCCAGAATAATGTATCCCTTTATACGGGCGTTATTTGCGAAGATGATGTTTTTTTAGGCCCTTCTGCTGTTTTTACTAATGTGATTAATCCCCGGAGTGCCGTAAACAGAAAAGCTGATTATAAACAGACCATCATAGGAAAAGGGGCAAGTATAGGTGCAAATACGACGCTCGTGTGTGGTAATAAAATTGGCCAATATGCATTTATTGGTGCAGGAGCCGTAGTAACTAAGGAGGTTCCTGACTTTGCACTAGTTATAGGAAACCCGGCCAAAGTAAAGTATTTTATGAGCCGAATGGGGCATAAACTTGTTTTTTCAGCAGAAGGACACGCTGTCTGCCCGGAATCAGGGGAGAAGTATGTTATGGAAAATGGTATAGTTACTTTAATTGAATTATAAAAATAGCTAATGGAAGAAGTTGATGTATCATCTAATAATGATTTGGTTGTCTTAGAAAAACCAACGTACCATAATTTGCACCTTGATAGTATAGAGAAAAAATGGTTCGCTATTTACACTCGCTATAAAAGGGAGAAAATGGTGCAAAAACAGTTGACGGAAATGGGCGTGGAAGCCTATTTACCCTTAAGTACCCACAAAAGAGTATATACCCGAAAAATTAAAACAATTGAATTACCTCTCATCAGTTGTTACGTTTTTGTTAAAATTGTCCAATCGGAATACTTTGCTGTAGCATCTACACAGGATGTTGTGAAATTTGTAAAGTTCAGCCACGAATTACTCGCTATTCCGGAAAGAGAAATTAGTATTTTAAAAGCTATTACTGGTCAAAAAATTGAGATCGAAGCTGTTGCACTGAAACCTGAAATCGGAGACGATATCGAGATTTGCTTCGGTAGCCTTTATGGCCTGAAAGGGAAATTAGTAGATCATCATAACGATAAAAATGTGGTGATTGAGCTCGAACAAATGGGCTTTTCTATGAGAATGCATGTTGATCCGCAATTTCTAAAAATAATAAATAAATCCAAACCAGAGGATAAACCAGCTAAAAAGGTGGAAAGGCTTTTAGACAAATTTGGTTAATATTCAACGCATTATGAATTTTTTTAAATATATTTAGAACGAAGTTGCCTTTCATTTGATATGGTAAGCATAGCCTGTTTATCGTAAATCTATTGTTAAATATTTGTTAGCTGCAAATAAAAGTGTACCTTTCGGAACAATTTAGTTAAACAAGTCTGTTCTAATATTTTCCTTAGAAATGTCAAATTATCGTATTATTCTGGCCGGTCAGTTCATCTTTAATAACCAACGCAGTTTCGAAATGGCACTGGCGCAGTATAATCAACGTGTTGAAATTCATTTCAAATACGATGTATTTCTCCGAAGTGAAAATATATTCGATGTAGAACAAAATTGCGTGAATATTCCAAGGCATGTCGAGCCTGAAATTACCGATAGAACCTGGAGAAATACAGTGTCTGCTCTTGAAACCGTTTGCGAATATGCTATTGCAGGTAGCCTCAGCGCATGGAAACTGGAAAATGGTAAAATTATTGAGCATAGGGAAATTGAACCAAATGGTGATAAATCTGCCATTCAGTCTTATTTATTGGGTAAAAGGTTAGTTGGAAAGGGGGAAGATAAAGCTGCAAAAGAGGCGTTAGATCAGGCTATTCAAAAATGCGAAAGACACGCAAAGGCTTATGAAAGAAGGGGCTATGTAAACTTTAGATTAAAAAACTTTAAAGATGCCCTTTATGATTTTAATAAAAGTATTGTAGTTAATCCGCATAGCGAAGAAGCTCACTTTGGCAGGGCTTTTGTACGTATTATTGAAAAAGATTATGTGTCGGCTATTAAAGATTTTGATATTACACTGAAAAATTCTATACCTCACCAACCCATTTTTTGGAAAACCAAGCGCATAAAGGGCGAATGTCACCTGATTCTGGGTGAGTATAAAATGGCGATTTTAGAGCTAATTCCTGTCTCAAAAAGGGTTTTTCATGAGGAAGATAATAACTTTGGCTGGCAGAGGAAGGTTTGGTTCAATTTGGGTCAGGCTCATTTAGGTGATGAAAATTTTAAAGAGGCTATTATTGCCCTGGAAAAGGCAAAAGCATTTCCCGAAGGAAAAGATAACCTAACAAAAGAGGATATTGACGGATTAATTAAAGAAGCTAAAGCTGGTAAGATTCCTAACCAATACCGAAATCCATTGCCTGGAAATATCAAAACAGGTGCTCCTTTTTTAAGTTAACTACTTCAGCATCCATCCAAAAAAATTAGAAACCTTATTTAAAAGGTTATCCATTGTGTAAAATCTTCACCCCATATAGATTCTTGCTGCAGTAATAATTTTACTTTCTCCTCTGTTAAAGAGGACGACAAATTAATCTTGTTTATAGTAGCTTTTGATATATCATCCATTGGGGTGTCTTCATTGTTTAAAAGAAATCGTAAAACTTCTTTAATACACTCCACCATTTTTGTAGGAGAAATTCCTGTTGTCTGCCTATAGGATTTTAGCAAAGGCAATACCCGAATCGTAAGTTTCATAGGATACTGGACAGCAATGGATGTCCATTTATGCTCTATATTGGGGTTAGAGAATCTATCGATGACGTCTCTTGCAAAGGATAATTTGTCTTCCTTTTTTATATCTTTTGATAGTGAAGGTATAATCTCTTCAAAAATGAGTTCCTCAGCATATTTTCTAAATATTCGATCACTCATTGCCAGATAAACCGTTTCAAACCCCTCAGCTATAGCCTTGGCACATAAAAGCGTATGTGAACCATTAAGAATGCGCAACTTCAACTCTTTGAATTGAGAGATATCAGGAACGATTTTTATTTCATCATTAGCGCTTGAAAAAGTTAATAAATCATGTACTTCTTGTCCGCCTTCAATCGCCCAGAGGGCATAAGGTTCGCACATAATGGCATTAGAATCTGTGTAGCCATATTTTTCAAAAAGAATTTGTTGAGCCTCATTTGATAATTTCCCCGGAACAATTCTATCGACAAGCGTATTACTGAAAATTACCTTTTCATTTACCCATTCACCGAAGGATTTGGGATAGTCATTAAAATGAATCAGTTTTTCTATTATTTTCTTTAAAATGATACCATTATCGGTTAATAATTCAGTGGGTAAAATAACTATTTTACTTTCTGATGAATGACCCAGTTTAACATACCGGTGATAAAGACATTGAGTTAATTTGCCGGGAAAGGAGATGGAAGGTTCATGGGTAAGTTTCTCTTCTACGTATTGTAATCCCGCTTCTGTAGTATTTGAAATAATAATCTGAATGCTTGGGTTAGCAGCATAATTTAGTACATCAGACCACTCAGAATTTGCATGTAATATTTTACTAATGGCGCTGCAAATGATATCTTCATCAATGTTTTGACCATTTTTGATTCCCCGAATACTTAGGGTGTATAGGTTATCCTGCTCCTGAAAGGAAGAGACATCGCCGGTCTCAGTAGATTTTACCACGACAATACGACCATTAAAAACACCCTTTTGGTTAGCTTTTTCGATAAAGTAATCGGGAAGTCCCCTTAATAAAACCCCTGTCCCAAATTGTAATACTTTATCAGGCAGCTGAAACTGAGCATCGAGGGGGATAGACAAGGAAGGATGGACCGACACTTGTCTTACATTTTTAAGTGATAGAAGAGACATACATCAGGAGTTAATGAGGAACAATTTTAGCAGATTGTCTTTCCCAAAGCTGCCAGGTTTTCCCCTCTTTCTTCCAAACCAATAGAATTTTTAAATTTATTTCTGCGGGAATTCCCTTATCGTTTGTTTTGGCTTTGAGCGTATGTCGCACTACAGCAATGTGTTTACTTAATTTAATGGACTGATCTGTCCAAATTATTTCCGTAAAATCGTAATTCCCATTGGTTAAATTATCGATGAATGTTGCTTTGTCCTCAAGATGACCATTAGAATGACCATATACAAGGTCGGGAGACAGGATGAGATTAAGGGCAGAAATATTAGGATTCAACATGTTTTGACGAAGAATATCCACCTGGGTTTCTATTGATTGAGCCATTAAAGGTATCGTTAACATACACCAAAAGGTTAAGGTTGTAAAAAGGTTTTTTAGCATGATAAAAGTTTTTGTATCTAAAAACTGGAAAAACCATCTTTCAGAAGATGGTTTTTCCAAGGTTTAAATTGATTAAAATAAATCAAAGAGTTTTTAATGTAAAGGTGTTTTGCGGGTCAGATTATTAATGTTTAGTCTAATCTCGTAATTTAATACAATATCTTATTTTGTTTTATGAGATTAATTTACGCAAACGATTGCGTAAAATGGTGTTTAAACGAAAGAAAAAGGGAATGTATGAATCTTGTGAGGTAATACTTTAATTCACTTACCTTTGATAAAAAATCGGGGATGGATCAAGAAAGACCAGTCAAACTGAGCGATATCTCAAAGGCACTTAATTTATCTGTTTCAACGGTTTCGAGAGCATTGAATGATAGCCACGAAATAGGAGAAGAAACAAAAAGGATAGTTCAATCTTATGCTGCCAGGGTAAATTACAGACCCAATCTTATAGCCCAGAGTTTGAAGGAAATGAATACGAGGTACATTGCTATAATTGTTCCTGAAATATCTAATTCCTTTTTTGCTGAAATTGTTAATGGGGTTGAATTTGTGGCAAATAACCAGGGTTATCACGTGGTTATCTACCAAACACACGACTCCACAGAGAGGGAAATCAATATTATCAGAGATGTAGCCCGCCGGAAAGCGGATGGTTTACTTTTGTCTCCTTCTACTAATCAAACAGAAGTGAATGAGGTTATGAAAAGCATAGGAGCAAAATTACCCGTGGTTTATTTCGACAGAGTGCCCTCCGATAACTATTGTCACAAGGTGGTCTGTGACAATTACCAGGCTGCTTTTGATGCTACCACCTGGTTGATAAAACAGGGAAAAAGACGTATTGCTCACATGGCGGGTCCCAGCGGAATATCTATTTCCATCGAAAGATTGGCAGGGTATAGTGCTGCTTTATTGCATGCAGGTATTTCCGTAGATCCTAACTTAATCAGGTATTCCAATTTTTTGGCGCGGGAAGCATGGGATAACCTAAGAGATTTAGAAGAAAAATATCAACCTGATGCTTATTTCGCTTCCAGTGACCGCCTCTCTTTTTATTGCTATGAGGCGGTGCAAAAGCTTCCGGAACCTCGCGCCTCAGAAGTGAAAATAGTAGGATTCACCAATGCCCCTTTTGCCCATTTGTTAAGACCTAAGCTGAGCGCAATTGTTCAACCAGCTTTTGACATGGGAAAAATTGCCGCAGAAATGCTTTTAAATACCATTACCAAAAAAAATAAAGACATAGAATATGGGTTTATTAAACTTCCCGCCGTGTTAAAAAATACAGAGTAATTAGTCGTTAGCGTAATTAAAACCATTCATTTTTCGTTATTCATAAAATAACCATTCGGAATGACCTTCAAAACCTTATTTTTATCAGTTCTTTTTCTTTTGCCTCTGTGCTTTAATATTTATTCCCTGTATGGGCAGGTTTCTTCCCGTTCAGAAAAGGACCCAAAAGCAAAGGCAACGCTCGACCTAATGAAGAAGCGATATGAATCATACACTTCTCTTGATATTCCTTTTACGCTCGACATGGAGATTCCTGAACAACCAAAGCAAGTTCAAAAAGGACAATTTACTCGTAAAGGAATGAAGTATAAATTAGTTATGAATCAACAAACCGTTCTTTGTGATGGTAAATCTTTGTGGGTTATTTTGCCAAAAGAAAAGGAAGTCCAAATAAATGATATACCCGATCCTCAGCAAAATGAGGATGTTTTATCACCGGAAGCATTATTTAGCATTTATAAAAGAAAAGATTTAAGTTACGTTGTGCTGAAGGAGTTTGTTGAAAAGGGAAAATCACTTCAACAAATTGGGTTCAAACCGATAGATAAAATGGCCGATTATTCCAAATTGGAATTGATTCTCGATAAAAAAACAGGGGAAATTATATCTTTTAAAGCCTTTGCGAAGGACGGTTCCCGTTTTTTATTTCGTTTTGGTACGCCAAAAGTTAATCAATCTATTCCAGATGTTTTTTTTCAGTATAAAAAGTCTGACTATCCTACGTTTTATGTAGAAGATTTAAGAAGTTGAAAATCTGATAAATTTAGTATTTTCGTACCCTTATCTACCTTCAATGGAATAAATATGGGTTTCAAATCTTTTTTTCTTCGCCCTTGGGCAAATCAGGTGTCTAAACAAATTGGACAGTGGTCAGCGAATGCACTAAAGGAACAGGAAAATATTTTCACTCAAATTATACGACAGGGCTGTGACACTCAGTTTGGGAATGATCACGATTTTGCTAGTATAAAATCTTATGAAGATTATAAGCAAAGGGTTCCAGTCAGGGATTATGAAGGTCTAAAGACCTATTTTGACCGCCTTGTTGCAGGAGAATCTAATGTTTTATGGCCTGGAAGACCCCGATATTTTGCAAAAACATCGGGTACTACCTCTGGGGTAAAGTATATTCCCATTACCTCTGATAGCTTACCCAATCATTTTGGTTCGGCAAGAAATGCTCTATTTCATTACTTTGGCCAAACAGGAAGGGGTAAATGGCTAGATGGGAAATTGATTTTTTTATCAGGTAGCCCTTCTCTCGATGATATCAATGGTGTTCCCACTGGGAGGTTGTCTGGTATTTCCAATCATCTCGTTCCTGCCTGGGTTAAAAGAAGTCAAATGCCTTCTTATGAGACAAATTGTATCGATGCATGGGAAGAAAAGCTAGATAAAATTGTGGAGGAAACCCTTCATCAGAAAATGACGCTAATTAGTGGCATTCCACCTTGGGTGCAAATGTATTATGAACGATTGTTGGAAGTTTCTGGAAAAAGTACCATCAAAGAAATATTTCCCGATTTTAGTATGTTCGTTTATGGAGGGGTAAACTACGAACCATATAGAGCAAAACTAGAAGAACTTGTTGGTGGTCAGGTAGATAGTGTTGAAATATACCCGGCGTCTGAAGGTTTTCTGGCTTTCCAGGATATCCCGGGTGAGCGGGGAATGTTTTTAAATGTGGCATCGGGATTGTTTTTTGAGTTTATTCCTGTAAACGAATTGGGAAATGAAAGCCCAACCCGATTAAGGTTACATGATGTGCAATGTGGCGTCAACTATTTACTTATTTTAAACACCAATGCAGGCCTTTGGGGGTATAATATTGGCGACACCGTTGAGTTTGTATCTATAAATCCTTACAGAATTATTGTAACGGGTAGGGTCAAGCACTTTATTTCAGCTTTCGGTGAGCATGTCATAGGAAAAGAGGTAGATGAAGCTATGCAGTTAACCTGCCAGGCTCTGGGCGCCAGAGTCGTTGAATTTACCGTAGCTCCCCAGGTTACCCCTGTAGAAGGAGGGTTGCCGTATCATGAGTGGTGGGTTGAGTTTGATGAAATACCCGCAGACCTTGATCGGTTTGCCCAGTTTTTAGATCGGGAAATGGTTAAGCAAAATATTTATTACGATGATCTTATTCAAGGGTCTGTTTTAAAACCTCTGGTTATCCGGGTATTGAAAAGAGATAGTTTTAGGGCTTACATGAAGGCTCAGGGAAAGCTTGGAGGGCAAAATAAAGTGCCACGATTATCAAACGATAGAAAAATAGTATCAGCATTGGAAGATATGAAGGTGACATTACCATAAAAAAGTGTACTTTTGTGTTCATAATGTAAAAAAACCAACTAAAATGGGAAAAGGCGATAAACGCACTAAAAAAGGAAAAATTTTCCAGGGTTCTTTTGGTAATTCAAGACCTGGTAAAAGAGCTAAAAAAGTGGTAGAAGTACCCGCTGCTTAATGTAGTCTTTTTTCCTTCAATAGATATTCGGTCAGGCATAACATATACCTGACCGGATTTATTGTTTTAAATATTTCTTTCCTATCTTATTTCTACTTTCCTAATATTTCCGTATATTTCACAGAAACCAGAACAGTGAGTTCTTTTTAATGTATTTTATGCGTGTATTACATATTAGTGCAGAATGTTATCCTGCCGCAAAATCAGGAGGATTAGGAGATGTGGCGGGTGCCTTACCAAAATATTTGACCTCTGCCGGTTGGGAATCTGCCGTAGTAATTCCTAAATATGGGTTACCGTGGACCAAAAAACACCGCTTTAAGCTAATTCATGTAGGTGCCTATTTTCTGAATGATCAATATCACCCTTATACTATAGAGGAACCTTTACAAACAGGGCTGGATTTTTCCCTTTACATGGTAAATTTACCTGGGTTATTTGATCGCCCGGGTATTTACGGAGATGCGGAAAAAGGTTGGTACACGGATAATACAGAACGATTTACCTCCTTTCAAATAGCTATTTTGGATTGGGTGAAGAATATGGAGGTAAAACCCGAAATTCTTCATTGCCATGATTACCACGCAGGTTTAGTCCCTTTTTTAATAAAACATACCAAAATATTTGAGGTTTTAAAGAAAATTGCAACGGTTTTTACCATTCATAATGCTGAATACGCTGGCTCCTTTCCCTGGTTGAGAAAAAACTTATTACCTGAATTTTCTGCAGAGGTAAATGGGTTATTAGATTGGTCTGATCAAATTAATCCCTTAGCATCTGCTGTGAAAAATGCCTGGGCTATCACGACCGTTTCCCCGGGTTATTTATTAGAATTACAACAATTTTCGTCTGGTTTGGAATGGCTGTTCAGAAATGAGAAAAGAAAATGTAGAGGTATTTTAAATGGGATAGACCATGATGTTTGGGATCCTAAAACTGATACTTACCTGAACGCTCATTTGCCAGATAAGGAAGCGTATGAATTTAAAGATATAGAGGATTTTAAGGTACATCAGAAAAAACAACTGGTAAGTCAACTGGGACTTAATCAAAATATACCCTGGATTACCTTTATTGGTAGGTTAGTACGCGAGAAAGGAGCCGATATCTTACCCGATCTGATAAATACCGTGTTAGAAAGTGGAACGGGCATAGGATTTATTATTTTAGGTTCAGGAGAACCCTATCTCCATGAATTATTGCGTAGTATGAGTTATAAATTCCCAGGCAAACTGCATGTACATATCGGGTACGATGAAGCACTGGCTCATCAACTTTACGCAGCATCTGATTTTATTTTAATGCCTTCAAGGGTTGAACCTTGCGGTTTAAATCAGTTGTACGCGCTACGATATGGCACCATACCTATAGTTAGAGCGGTGGGAGGATTAAAAGATTCTATTGTGCCTTGGAAAGAGGAAAATGGAACTGGTATTCTCTTTGAAACTTTTTCTGTTGATGCCGCAAAAAAGGCTGTTGACGAAGCATTTAACCTTTTTAATGATCGAAAAAAATTCGAAGAAGTCAGGAAATTTATTTTTGGGATAGATTTTTCATGGCAAAAATCTGCTTCAGAATATGTAACATTATATAACGAACTCACTTAAAAAATGTAATAAATGATAAAGATGATTTGCCTCATATTAGGAGGTGGTGCTGGAAGCAGATTAGCCCCTCTGACAAGCCATAGATCAAAACCTGCCGTGCCTATTGCAGGGAAATACCGATTAATTGATATTCCTATTTCTAATTGTTTGAATTCCGGAGTGAAGAGAATGTTTGTGGTCACACAATATAATTCTGCTTCATTAAATCAACATATTAAAAATACCTATCATTTTGATGTCTTCTCTCATGGCTTCGTTGATATTTTAGCCGCGGAGCAAACGCCCAATAGTGATCAGTGGTTTCAAGGAACCGCCGATGCCGTCAGACAATCTATGCATCATTTGAAAAATCATGATTATGACTATATCCTAATCCTTTCTGGAGATCAGCTGTACCAAATGGATTTTGAGGAATTAGCAAAGTATCACATAAGTCAAAAGGCAGACCTAACCATTGCTACTATCCCTGTGAATGAAGCAGATGCGCCTGGTTTTGGTATTATGAAGGTGAACGATAAAGGTTTTATTGATTCCTTTATTGAAAAACCAAAAAAGGACGTACTGGCTGATTGGACCTCTTCAGTTTCTGTTGAAAATAAAGCGAAGGGAAAATCCTATTTAGCTTCTATGGGCATTTATATGTTTAGTAAACAGGTGATGATGAAGCTGTTTTCGGACAATGAAAAGGCGGTGGATTTTGGTAAAGAAATTATTCCCGATGCCATTCTTGGTGGTTTAAAGGTAGCTTCCTATGCCTTCGATGGTTATTGGACCGATATAGGTACTATCAGATCCTTTTTTGAGG
>JBMLQR010000170.1:21609-28382 GCA_049241465.1 Saprospiraceae bacterium
TATGCCTTCGATGGTTATTGGACCGATATAGGTACTATCAGATCCTTTTTTGAGGCAAATATCGCCCTAACGGATACTATTCCGGAATTTAATCTTTTTGATAATAAACGTATCGTCTATACAAGGCCGAGACAGTTGGCACCTACCAAAGTCTATGGTACTTTCTTAAATAGAGCTTTGATTGCCGAAGGATGTATCCTTCATGCCAAAAAAATAGACCGTTCAGTCATTGGTATTCGCTCAAGAATAGGGGAGGGTTCTGAAATAAATAATGCGATTATCATGGGGGCAGATTACTATGAATCTATTTCTGAAATAGTTGATTCAAAGGAGGGAGCTGCCATGGGTATCGGTAAAGAATGCATCATTGAAAATGCTATTATCGATAAAAACGCGCGCATTGGAAATAATGTGGTGATTAAAGGAAGTCCTCTTCTAAAAGATGAAGAGACAGATAAATACTCCATTAAAGATGGGATCATTGTTCTGCGAAAGGGGGCTTTTATTCCCTCTGGAACGAAAATTGGCCTCGTTTAGTGAATGAATAATATCGGAATTATAGATTTAGGTAGTAATACCTTCCATTTGTTAATCGCAAAGGTGACTTCCCCTCAGGAGTTTGAAGAAGTGTATAAAGAAGCTTTTTTTGTCAAGCTGGCTTCTGAGGGGATAGAAAAAATTGGAGAAAAACCCTTTCAAAAGGGTATCGAAATAATGGTTCATTTCGCAGAAAAATGTAAGTATTTCCAGGTTTCTAAGATTAAGGCTATGGGCACTGCGACCTTGAGAAGGGCTGAAAATGCATCCTATTTCATTCAGCAGGTGTTTGAAAAAACGGGTATAGAGGTGGCTGTTATATCTGGCGATGAGGAAGCTTTGCTTATTGCAGATGGTGTCCATCTTGCCATTCCTTTTATTGAGGAAAAGGTGCTGATAATGGATATTGGTGGGGGTAGTGTAGAATTTATTATTTCCGAAGGGGAGACTATTTTTTGGTTTAAAAGTTTTCCTATAGGTATCTCTATTTTATATAATTATTTCCATAAGAAGGATCCCATTAGTGAAGAGGAAATAGTAAAATTGACACAGTTTTTAGATGAATCCCTGGTAGATTTAATGGCTATTTTGAGGGTTCATAAGGTCAATCATTTAGTAGGCGCATCGGGTACTTTTGATGTGCTGGAAGATTTTTTATCAGATAGATCCATCAAAAACAAACATGCCACAACCGTTTCTGTTGATCATGTCTTTCCTGTTTTAGATGAAATAATTAAAAAAAGTTTAGCTCAAAGACTTGAATATAAAGAGATTCCCGAAACAAGAGCCGAAATGATTGTCGCCGCTATGGTATTAATAAAATTTATTTTGACAGAGGGAAAATTTAGCTCACTTACTTATTCCTCTTTTGCTATGAAGGAAGGCATTTTGAGGAAATTTATGATAGATTAAAGGGTTTTTTAATTAATTTTGCGCAATAAACCATTATTTTATGTACGAATTCCACACCAACAAACCCTGGTATTTTGAAATGCAATATAAAAATGCAAAAGAGTTTGTAATTCCTTTTATTGAGGAATACTTTCGCATTGGGGAAAACATTCATGTTCTTGAAGTTGGTTGTGCAGAAGGGGGTGTGTTAAAAGCTTTTCTCGATAAAGGTTGCACCGGTGTAGGGGTTGAACTTGAGGCGGGAAGGCTTCAATTGGCAAGTGAATTTTTAGATAAGGAGGTTGCCGCGGGAACGGTCAGATTAATAAATAAGAATATTTACGATCCTTCTTTTGAAACGGAGTTCAGTAACAAGTTTGATTTGATTGTATTAAAAGATGTTATCGAGCATATACCCAATCAGGAAAAAATTCTAATGGAGTTTCAAAAATTCCTTAAACCTGGAGGAAATATATTTTTTGGATTCCCTCCATGGCAAATGCCATTTGGAGGTCATCAGCAATTATGCAAAAGTTTCCTTTCAAAAATACCTTATTTTCATTTGCTACCAATGGGAGCCTACAAGAAGATATTGAATTATTTTAATGAATATGTTCCTGCATTTGTCGAAATAAAAGAAACCGGTATCTCCACTACTCGTTTTGAAAGAATAGTCAGAGAGACCGGTTACGATATTAAATTAAGCACACATTTTTTATTGAATCCTATTTATAAGTTTAAGTTTGGACTAAAACCTATCAAGCAATTTGGATTTATTAAAGCCGTACCACCTATCAGGGATTTTTTGACCACGTGTGTTTATTATTTAATTGAGCTAAAAGAGGCAAAAAATTAATCTTCATCTTCCACAATTTCGTCTGCCAGCATTGGTATCGGTTCAAATGGATCTTTACTAAAAAGAAGGCCATTATTGTTAGCATCTATGTAGATGGTATCACCGAAGGAAAAGGATCCGATCAAAATTTGTCTGGACAGTTCATTAATCACCTCTTTTTGAAGTACTCTCTTTAGAGGCCTTGCACCGTATTGAGGATCATAGCCCAGATTGGTTAAAAACCCTTTAGCTTTTTCGCTCATCTTCAATAAAAGCCCTTGTTTAGCGAGCATTTTTTGAGTGCCTTTTAGCAATAAATCGAGTACTTTATAGATTTCGATTTTATCGAGCGGCAAGAACATAATCTGGTCATCGATTCTATTCAGGAATTCGGGCCTCATATTTTCTTTTAGCATATTCAGTACTTCCGCCTTGGTAGTTTCCAGCACTTCGGTCCTGTGTTTATCGCCCATCTCGGCCAAATCCTCAAAGTTCTCTAAAATATTTTCAGACCCAATATTTGAAGTCATGATAATAATAGTGTTCTTAAAATTGGCTACTCTACCTTTATTATCGGTTAATCTGCCATCATCTAAGACTTGGAGAAGGATATTGAAGGTATCGGGATGCGCCTTTTCTATTTCGTCGAGCAAAATAATCGAGTAGGGTCTTCTTCTTACGGCTTCGGTTAATTGACCGCCTTCATCGTAGCCAACATAGCCTGGAGGGGCACCCACCAGTCGGGAAACGGTATGTTTTTCCTGATATTCGCTCATATCAATTCTGGTCATTGCCTTTTCGTCATTGAAAAGTACTTCTGCCAGTGTTTTTGCCAGTTCCGTTTTACCCACCCCCGTTGGACCAAGGAAAATAAAGGAGCCAATAGGTCTTTCTGCATCCTGGAGGCCAGCGCGACTTCTTCTGATAGCGTCAGCTACGGCGGCTACAGCTTCCTCTTGTCCAATTAATCTTGCCCCAATTTCATCTTCAAGGCGAAGGAGTTTATCCTTTTCACTTTGGGTCATTTTATCGACGGGAATGCCTGTCCATTTTGAGACTACCTGGGCGATATCACTTGCCGTAACTTTTTCATTCGTAAATCTACTTTCCTCGGGTAATTTGCTTAATTTTTCTTCTGCGACGCGCAACATAACCTGTTGTTCCTGCATTTCACCGTATCGAATTTTTGCTACCCTTTCGTAATCACTGCTCCTTTCTGCCTTTTCCGCTTCATTTTCCATTTCCTCCAGCCTCTTTCTAATAGCCTGGATAGTATCGATAATTTCCTTTTCACTTTTCCATCCAGCGACCAGAGAATCTCTTTTTTCTCTTGCCTGGGCAATTTGTTCCTCGATATTATTTAAGAGTTTATCATTTTTTTCTCTTTTGATAACCTCTCTTTCAATTTCCAGTTGGCGAACTTTCCTGTCGCACTCATCAATTTCTTCAGGAAGAGAATCCAGCTCAAGCCGAAGTTTTGCCGCCGCTTCATCAATCAAATCGATGGCTTTATCTGGTAATTGTCTGTCACTAATATATCGGTGGGAAAGTTCTACTGCAGCTACGATGGCTTCATCCATAATCTGGATTTTATGATAGACCTCGTACCTTTCCTGTAAACCCCTTAGAATACTAATACTGTCCTCGACGGAAGGCTCGTCAATTACGACGGTTTGAAAACGTCTTACTAAGGCTTTGTCCTTCTCAAAATATTTTTGATATTCATCTAACGTTGTAGCGCCAATAGTTCTTAATTCACCTCTTGCGAGCGCTGGTTTTAGGATATTGGCAGCATCCATAGCACCTTGACCACCACCAGCACCAATCAGCGTATGAATTTCGTCAATAAAGAGAATGATTTCACCATTTGCCTCGGTCACATCGTCAATGACCCCTTTTAGTCTTTCCTCAAATTCACCTTTGTATTTAGCGCCGGCGATAAGGGAAGAAATATCGAGGGAGAAAATTTTCTTCGTTTTCAAATTTTCCGGAACATCCCCTTTGACTATTCTCCAGGCGATACCTTCTACGATGGCAGTTTTTCCAACTCCTGCCTCGCCGATTAGGATAGGATTATTTTTCTTTCGTCTCGAGAGAATGTGTAAAACCCTCCTTATTTCTTCGTCTCTACCGATAATGGGGTCTAACTTTCCATTTTCTGCTCTTTCATTTAAGTTCTGAGCATATTTCCCTAAAGCATTGTAAGAATCTTCGGTATGTTGATCGGACACTTTTCTTCCTTTTCGTAATTCCTGAATGGCACCTTTCAGATTTGCCTCCGTCATACCCAAATCTTTCAGAATTCTTGCTCCTTTATCCTCGCCTTGAACAATAGCCAACAACATCAACTCCAAAGAGATAAAAGAATCTCCAAAAGCAGTCAACATACCTTTGGCTTTGCTTAAAGCTTTATTGGCATCGTTGGTCAAATACTGTTGGTCCGTCCCTGTGATTTTTGGAAAATCCTTGAAGGTATCTTCTATTTTTCGTTTTAGTTGAGGCACATTGACACCCGATTTTTCCAGAAGGAATTGACTGAGGCTTTCGTCCGTTTCCATGATACCTTTTAAAAGGTGTATGGTTTCAACTTGTTGATGGCTTAGTCCTGAAGCAATTTGTTGTCCCTTTTGAATCGCCTCTTGTGCTTTAGCCGTGAAATTATCATAAGTCATGATTCAATTTTTGATGGATTACTAAATTATTTTGAACAACTACTAACAAAAAGCAGCCCAACGACTATTTTCGGAAAATTAGTCAGTTGGCGCTGACTATTTGGCAGCGCCAACTGACTAATCAAGACATTTTTTCCTTTTTAGGGTCTTATAATTTTTTCTGGTCTGTTTTTAACTTGTTTATCGAGCCAGGAACTTGTTTCATAAAGCATGTGCAGAATAGATTCTTTGGCTTGATATCCATGACTTTCGTGGGGTAGGAAAACAAGTTTAGCCGTTGCGCCATGTCCTTTCAATGCCGCATAAAATCTTTCACTTTGAATAGGGAAAGTACCTGAATTGTTGTCTGCTTCACCATGAATCAATAGAATTGGCTCTTTGATTTTATCCGCATAATTAAAGGGGGACATTTTGAAATAGACTTCAGGAGCTTCCCAATAAGTTCTCTCTTCCGCTTGAAAACCGAAAGGGGTTAGCGTTCTGTTGTATGCCCCGCTTCTTGCAATTCCAGCGGCAAATAAATCGGTATGTGCCAAAAGATTTGCTGTCATAAAGGCACCGTAGGAGTGACCGCCAACGGCAATTCTTTTTCTATCTGTGACACCTATTTCGACTAATTTATTAATTGCAGCTTCCGCATTCATCGTTAACTGGTTGACAAATGCATCATTGGGTTCTTTGTCATTTTCAGCGAGTATAGGCATACTGAAATTATCTAAAACAGCATAACCTTGTGTTACCCAATAGATAGGAGAGCCCCAATTGGGTCTTGAAAATTGATAAGGCGAACCAGTCACCTGACTGGCTGCGTCAGCACTTTTAAATTCGCGCGGATAAGCCCACATGAAAGTTGGCAATGGACCATCTTTTTCTCTTTGGTAACCTTTTGGCAAATATAAAGTTCCTGTTAATTCCAGGCCATCTGTGCGTTTGTAACGGACAAGCTCTTTTTGAATACCTTGAAGGGCAATAAATGGATTGGGAAACTGGGTTAATTGGGTCAATTTACCTGTTTTCCAACTTTTTAAATAATAATTAGCCGGCGTTTCTGCATTTTCTCGAGATAAAAGCACCACACCATTTACCGGGTCCAACAAGTCTATTACATTCTCAAACCAAGGGGCAGAAGATTCCCATAATCTACTTTTCTTTCTAGTTTGTAGAGAATAACTATCTAAGAATGGTTTATATCCTTCCGCGGTATTTCCCAAACCTGACAAATACAACGTTTGATTAGCCCCTGTGAGAAGTACGTTTCTACCGTAGGCATTTTTGGTGAGTTGAAAATTACCAGGATCGGTGGAGCGGTCCTCATATTGTCTGTCAAACAGGGTATCTAATTTTTGTGAAGCACTATTTGGAGACCAACGGGTCGTGATTTCCCTACGATCCTTCCACCATCTTTCTGTGAATACAACTAAGGCATCATTTCCCCACAATACTCCTCGGAATCGGTATGTAAAGCCTGGACCTTGTACCGGGTTACCTGAAAATGGGGCGTCCCAAAGGTGTAATCGGTCTCTGATGGCTGCAGGTTTCTTAGGATTTCCCTCATCTTGAGCTTCCACCCAATAAAGTGAGGCTGGTTTATCAGGTCTCCAGGAGATATCTCTCGGGCCCATTGGAACAGCATCAAAGCCTACGGGAACGTCTTCAGCGAGAGATAGTTCTGCGACGGTTTTTATAAATTTCCCGCCATTATCATATAAGCCAACTGTTTGTCCGAAACCATAATAAGGAATCAGGTAACTGAAAGGTTTCCTTAAAGTAGTTATTAAAACATAATTTCCGTCAGGTGAAACAGTAAATTCAGAAATTAAATCGGGCGTGCCAAAAAG
>JBMLQR010000171.1:0-1725 GCA_049241465.1 Saprospiraceae bacterium
CCCCAAACCCCCCTTTCTGCCGCCCGCATTTGCCCGCCCACAAATAGTCAAATAGTCAATCCCTGAGGCAGCGGACGGAAGCACCAACTGACTTACTGGTGCTGAGCCTGACCACAACGCCACTGAGGTTGCTCAGGCTGCGGTACCAGGCGCTGCCGTTGACGAGCCCAGTCGCACTCCAGAACCAAGCAGCGTTTCTAATATTGATGAAACTACCACCGATACGGCGAAAACCACCTGGGAGAACAGAAAAACCGCTTGTATTAGTTCCGGGGCTACCAGAATTCCATACTAAATCACCCGGAGAAGGGTTTGTTGTTACTGCTGATTTCATTACAGTCCCTGCTGTAGTACTCTGATTTGAAGAAGTAGAAGATGTATCAGCTACTGGAGTTCCTGAATGTAATGATATTACTAATTTATTCCAATCCGAATCCGTAGGAACACGCCATCCAGCAGGGCACAATTTCATAGTGTTATTAACAGCATACCAATTGTACAAATAGCCAAAAGTTTCCACATAGCCACTCAATAGTGATCCCCCTTCTTTAAACCCCGTGCGAGCTCCTGAAAATGGCGCACAGGGATTACTTGTTGAGTTTGTTGAGTCACCTATCACTGTGCCATCATTGTACTTGGTAACCTTTAAATTGGTCTTCGTCCAGCATTGGGTGACGCCAGTGCCGACAATAGCAACCGTTTCGTAAATGTTTCCATCATAGTCTGAAACGGTAGAGGTGCCGCAAGTAAAAGACGGAGCGGGGGGAGTAACCACACACGGAACACCTGTACAATTCTCCAAAGCGGCCTTCTTCCAGCGTACCTTAATCTCATCCAGATTATAAGAAGCATTGCGTTGAATGCTTGTGCCTTTCTCTATTTCATTACTTTGTATTACCTGACCATTCAGGCTAATTGATAGATAGATAAATAGATAGATAAATAGATAGATAGATAGACTTTTTCATATAATTTATAGTAATGGTTTAAAAAATTGATCAATTACTATCACGATTAATCAAAAATCGCATTTTAAAAATAAAATTTATTAAAAAAATTCTTTAAACGACTTATAACTATACTCTTACGTACTTTAACCAAGAAAAATCACCATTCCAATTATCCATAAAAAAACTATATTTAGGTCTGACCTGTGATATTTTCATTATCTGTGGAAATCTGAATTTAATGGAATTATTTTCCACTTGTATTAAATCCTAAACTTACCGTCTGGTTTAGCTCCCTAATCCTCGAAATCCCGTAAATCCTGTTTCAAAACCAGGAGAAAGCGGGTGAATATTACATTGAAACCAATCGGAGAGAAGACGCGAAGCATCGCATCTCTAAAGGGTATTCATAAACCTGACGAGTTGGATGACCTGATGCTGGTTTCCAGTGTTCCGCAAATAGGGAAATGTATCTGTGTCATGGGAGGGCCAATGCCATTCGACCCTACAATAATCCTCGAAATCCTGTAAATCCTGATTCAAAAACAAGCTAAAAGCAGGTGAATTTACATTGAATCCTGTCGGGGAGAAGACGCGAATGCAATTCGCCCCTACGAACGTGATACAAAATCAGCTTGTACCAGATTGCGTTCGGTTTTGTTGAAAACAAGACCTACCTCATGCACCATTATCCCCTCTCTGTTTCGATATTTCTCCGCGTAGTTCCTTTGGATAATTTGCTGAAGCGCTACATTATTTCCTTCAGGCAGATTTTCCA
>JBMLQR010000172.1:0-33626 GCA_049241465.1 Saprospiraceae bacterium
GCGCCGTCATATCTTGGTTCCGATGCATCTCCAGCTATAAAACCACCCCCATAAAAATAGACTAATACAGGTAATCCTTTCGTATCTCTATTGGCGGGAGTCCAGACATTCAGATAAAGACAATCTTCACTCATACCCGCTGAACGGGAATACATATCACCAAAAACCTCCGCTTGAACAGGTCTTGGACCGAACTGCTTGGTTATCTTAACACCTGTCCAACTATTTAGGGCTTGAGGTGCCTTCCATCTTAAATCGCCAATGGGAGCCTGGGCAAAAGGGACGCCCAGATAGGTCTGCAATCCCGTTCTATTATCATAATTACCCTCTATCATTCCTGATTCAATTTTCACTTGAACAGGGAAATTTGGATCACTTTGTGCTTGCATAAAAAAACTACTAAATGTGAATAATAACATCAAAAAATAATGGGATTTCATCTCTTTCTTTTTAGGTGAAAATGTTTTTAACCTTTACAAAATGAAATATAAGACCAAATTTTCATAAATTAGATTAATAAATCACGGAAAATGATGAAAGCTATCCTAATGTTTCAAAAAATGGGGCCTATTTACCTGACCTTCTCTCTTCTAATTTGGTTTTTTACCTCCTGTCAAACAAATAATTCCAATGTTGATCTTGGAATTACCTGGAAGTTAGAAAAAAACTATAAAAAGGAGGGAATGGATAGGCATATCGTTCTTTTTACCTTGGAAAATAAAGGTGAGAAGGATATAACGGGTACCCAGTGGGCATTATACTGGAATCAAGCGCCAAGAAGTATTCTCTATAAGGATTCGTTGAAACCTGTGGATATCCGGTGGATTAATGGTGATTTTTACGAAATGAAACCTCTGCCAGGCTTTAAGCTTGAAAAAGGTAAAAAAATGGATATTACCATTGAGTTTGATGGCTTTGCTATAAAGGAAACCGACGCTCCCATGGGTTTATATATCGTGGACGAACAATCAAAAACCAAGGTAATAACATCGGTTACTATTGAACCCTTTTTAACTGGAAATCAAATAAAAAGAGGTGCTAATGATGCAGAACCAGTCCCTTCAACCACCTATTTATATACAGAAGGGGAAAAATTAAGCAGTGTGTCCCCGAAAGATAAACTACCTCTCATACCATTGCCTGTAAAAATCCAATCTACAAAAGATAGTTTTTCAATTAAACCCAATTTATCTATATTCTATTCAGCAAAATTTCAAAAGGAATATGACTATCTAAAGAAAGTATGGCCAGGTAAACTAACTAAAGTGAGTAATGCCTCAGAAGCAAACATACAATTACAAGATGATGCATCAATAGCTGGAAATGAGGCATATAAACTTAATATAAGCAAAGATAAAATCCTTATTTCCGCGTCGAAAAATGCAGGGCTTTTTTACGGTATTACTAGTTTATTAGCCTTGACAGATGAGGGAAATAAGAAAATCGGTGGCTATGAACTGGAAGATAAACCTGCTTATCCTTACCGGGGAATACATATCGATGTTGCCAGAAATTTCCAATCTAAAGAAACCCTGTTCAGATTGTTGGATCAAATGGCAAACTATAAATTAAACAAATTACTTTTATATTTAACGGAAGATGAAGGTTGGAGAATTGAAATCAAGGCATTTCCAGAACTAACCAAAGTGGGTGCCAGGAGAGGTCATCCTTTCAATAAAACAGATTATTTGCAGCCTGCTTATGGTTCAGGACCATCACCAGACGATAAAAATTCCTTTGGAAATGGGTATTATTCGCAAGATGATTTCAAAGAAATTCTCCTTTATGCCGCCGAAAGACACATAGAAATTATACCCGAAGTAAATTTTCCAGGTCATGCAAGAGCAGCCATTATGGCCATGGAAAACAGGTATGAAAAATTCATGAAACAGGGAAATCAAAAGGAAGCCGAAAAATATCGACTCATTGATCCTGCTGACGTATCGAAATACCGATCTGCTCAATATTATACCGACAATATTGTGTGCGCCTGTCGTCCATCCGTTATCGCATTTTATGAGGTTGTTTTAGATGAATTTGTGCGTATGTATAAAGAGGCAGGTATTCCGCTTCATACCTTTCACTCAGGGGGTGATGAGGTTCCAGCGGACGCCTGGAAAGGATCGCCGATGTGCAAAAAGTATATGTCGGAAAATCCTGGCATCATGAATACCAGAAATCTTCAGGCAGATTTATTTTCAAGATTATTACCCCTTTTTGAAAAAAGAAATATTGAAGTGGGGGGATGGGAAGAAATTGTTATGTTTTATAATCAGGAAAATAAACACACCATAAATACCTCTTTTGCTCAAAAAAAGGTCATTCCCTACATTTGGAATAATTTATGGGGGCAACAGGATTTAGGTTATAAAGTAGCCAATGCAGGCTACAAAATAGTTCTTTGCCCTGTTACCAATACTTATTTCGATTTAGCCTATTCAAATGACCCAAGAGAACCTGGTTTATATTGGGCCGGCTTTGTTAATGAAAGAGACGCTTTTGCTATGTTACCCGAAAATCTTTTCTACTCCACCCGTCATGATGATATGGGAAATACGTTTGATGTTGAAAACGATTTCAACGGAATGGTTCGATTAAGTGAAGAAGGTAAATCTAATATTTTAGGCGTGCAGGGGCAACTTTGGAGCGAAACGATTAAAGGGGTAAAAATGCTTGAAACTTATTATATGCCAAAGCTTTTGGGATTAGCTCACAGAGCCTGGGTCGGTATGCCTGCATGGAGTAATTTGAAAAGTGAGTCGGAAAGAGATGAAAAATTGTCGGCCGATTTTAATCAGTTTATTCATAGAGTAACTGAAAAGGAATTCAAAAGAATGGACAAAGGTAAACAACCCGTCCACTACAGAATACCCGCTCCGGGGATTTTACAAAAGGGAGATTCCCTGTTTTTGAACAGTGTTTATCCGGGCATGGATATTCGCTATACCCTGGATGGTTCAGAACCTAAAGCAACTTCAGAAAAATATACCGGACCAATAAAAACAAAATCAAGAAAAATAAGGGCTAAAGTTTTCAATTCTGTTGGACGAAGTGGTTTTGAAAGCGAATACCTGTTAAAATCAAAAAACTATGATGAATACTGACAAACAAAGATATCTTGCGGTAGATGTTATGCGGGGTATTACCCTTATTGCAATGATCATTGTAAATGATCCTGGTTCGTGGGAACATGTTTTTCCTCCGCTCCTTCATGCTGAATGGAATGGTTTGACCCCTACTGATTATGTATATCCCTTTTTTCTTTTTATTGTTGGGGTTTCCATAGCGCTGGCATATCAACCCAAATTAGATAATGGAGAGGCAAAAAAAGGGATGGTATCGAAAATTTTTATTCGTGCGCTTAAAATATTCGCGCTGGGTATTTTCTTATGGTTATTTCCTTCCTTTGACTTTACTGATATTAGATGGGCCGGTGTTTTACAACGTATTGCTCTCGTCTTTCTGGGAAGTGCCCTATTATTTCTTTATACAGACCATAAATTTCATCTGCGATTTGCCGCTGTGGCGCTGGTTGGTTATTGGATCCTAATGGCTTATGTTCCCGTTCCAGGGATAGGATTTCCAGATTTAGGTGTGCCGGAAAAAAACTGGGCACATTATATTGACAAAATGCTACTACCAGGAAGAATGTGGCAAAAAACATGGGATCCGGAAGGCATATTAAGTACCCTTCCCGCGATAGTCACTGGTGTTTTTGGTCTTATTGCCGGACATATCATTCTTCATCAACGGGAAATTAAGCAAAAACTCCTTTCTTTGTTCTATATGGGCTTTGTTCTCATCGCTCTGGGAGATTTATGGCAATGGTTTTTCCCAATCAATAAAAATATCTGGAGCAGTTCTTACACCTGTTTAATGGGAGGATTTGCTACCCTTTTTCTGGCGTCGTTAATCTATCTTATAGATTTAAAAGGAAATACAAAATGGATTTTTCCAACGAGGGTTTTTGGAACGAATGCCATCACAGCTTACGTTCTTTCCGGTGTATTAACTGTTATTTTCTATAATGATGCCCTCATTACCAATGGCTTGAATGGTCAATTTATGGCTTTAGCCTCTTCCGTTGGCATAGCACTTCAATTATCCTCCTTTTTATATGCCCTTATTTATGTAGGAATTATCTATGTACCTTTGTATTTTCTATTTAAAAATAAAATTTTCATTAAATTATAACAAAAATGTTCGAATACCAGGAAAAAGCGATTCAACAGTTAAACGATATTGTTTTAAATCAAGAAAATGCCATTATGCAGGCTGCTGAATATTTAGCAGCCTGTATAATTAACGATCATATTATTCACACTTTTGGCACCGGTCATTCCCACATGATTGGTCTGGAACTCTTTGTCAGAGCAGGAGGTTTAGCCAACGTAAATGCCATGTTAGACAGTATGGTGCTCACCTCCGAAGGTTCCAGAAGGAGTGCCGAAATAGAAAGAATTTCAGGTTTATCAAAAATTATTTATGATCAGCATAACATCTCACAAAATGATATAATGATCATCATTTCTAATTCTGGACGAAATGCCATGCCCATAGAAATGGCTATGATAGCTAAAGAAATGGGTATTAAAACCATTGCCATTACCTCACTAGAACAATCAAAACAATATCCTTCAAGGCATCCGTCAGGGAAAAAATTATACGAAATAGCAGATTTAGTACTAGATAACCGGGTTCCTTCAGGAGATGGATTATTAAAAATAGGTGGAAACCTTACGGGAGCAGCCTCTACCCTATCTGGTGTTTTTCTGATTAATCTGGTGGCTACCGAAGCTATGAAAATAGCCGATGCAAAAGGGATAAAACTACCTATTTACCACAGTCAAAATATTGATGGATTCTCCAATGAAACTTTATATGAAAAATATACAGGCCGCATAAAACATCTGTAATCAACCTTTTGATGCTGCTTTATTTTTTACGGCAAACTGAAATAATATTTGGGCGGTAATGGAAAATATAAAGGCAGTTAAGATGATCAAATAAGCGACCGGTTTTTCTGTATGTAAAGAATACCTGAGCAATATGGTGGTAATAATAAAGCAAGCATTTCTAAATAATAGCTCGAAGGATGCCTTGTATAATAAAGAGAATATGAGTAAAAATACGTCGGCAAATATCATGACATTGAAAAAGTCGGCGTAGAAAAAGGTATCGGGATGTGGTGTTTTTACCCCCGCGCTCAAAAGTTTGAAAATATCTGTGAACCAGTGACCTATGCTAAAGAAACTCATTCCCAGTAATAAAATCATCATGGTAAAGGCAACCATTTTTTTAACTTGAATGAATCTTTCTTTCTCAAAAGAGGTCTCGGTAGATGAGCTACTGTGGTAAAAAAAGTAATAACTAATGGTTAATCCAAACATGGTCAAAGCTGCACCAAGATCTAAACCAATTTTTAAAAATAATGGATTGTTATATTCAATTTGAGCAAAAGGATCTACTTCGGCAATGTCATGAAAAAAACTTCTCAAGGTTATTAATGATATAATTTCAAACTGCTTTCCAACAAAAGCAGAGGTAGAGTTTGGTATAATGATGACTAATAGAAAAACTTCGTAAAATAGTAAAATACTGAACGGCGTATAAATTGCAGCTATGTAACTCTCCGTTTTTCCAGAGGATAAATAGCTAAGTTGCTCCACATTATTAATGGAAAATATATACAACAAATGAAATATAAAGCCCAGGATGGCAAAATACAATGTTATCTTTTCAACTCTCCTTTCAGGATTTAGACGAAAAATACGATCATAAAAGTTAGTAAGAAGAGTAAGCATTTTAATTTAATTTTTCATAAACCACGATAAACATCTAATATTTCACCCGTTAACGTTGTAAAACCTCTCATAGAACTAATCACTAAACACGAGTGGATTGGATAAATATAAACAATTTGACCCACATTATATTTTAATAATTCGTTTTCAGCCATTTTAATTTTGCCATGTTCCTGTGACAATGAATAAACGTATGCATTTTCTATGGGTTCGCCCCATCCCACTTCTGTTTTTTCGGCAAGTAATCCATAAATAACTCCTTTATCTTGCCATTTCAACGAATCTTTTGACAAATGTACAGAGCCCCCATAAATGATAATTTCACCTCTTTCTTTGTGTATTGATATTATAGGACAAGCGAGAACCACTGCAATTTGATCAAAATCACAAGAACCTATTTGAACCTGGGTAACATCATAACACACAAAATTTCCCGGTCTTAATTCATCTACTCCATCAAAATCATCAGCTATGGAAGTAGTGGGAGTATCTCCATACGAAATTATAAGATTTGGATAATCAGATATATACCTATTTTTAACTTGCAAAAAGCGATTTTTATTGAGATGATGTAAACTCAAAACTTCCTCCTTTCCTAAACAATCATAAGAATGTCCGCTATGGGTAATAAATCCTCCAAATGATAGACAATTTGCGTTTTTAATTACCTCTAAAATACTATCAATCAACTGATAATCATCAAAATACACGCCTGTTCTATGATACCCCGTATCAATTTCCACATAAATAGTGAGAGGAAATTTTACCACATCGGCAAGGAGGGTAATAGTTTCCAGAGACTCAACCAAAAGATTCAAATGAATGCGTTGGGCAAGATGATTAATGAGCTCATCCTCCAAAACATTCGTGGGAAAGGCAACTAAAATATCATTCCATTCTTTTGAAAAATATTCTGCCATAGAAAGGGAAGACACGGCAATTTTTGAAACACCTACCTCTTTAAACCATTTTCCAACCGCTAATGATTGGTGTGTTTTAAAATGCGGTCTAAATGACATTTTTTTGTCGGCACATAATGAGGCCATGCGCTGGATATTCGCTCTGCATTTTCCCTCATCAATAAGTAGTACTGGTTTATTAATATTCATCGATTCAAATTTACCTCTAAAAATGATGCTGCCTTAGCAAAATACTTTATTATATTTACTAAAACGATTAACCCTATGAAAAACTTTATTCTTTGTTTGTTTTATTTGACAAACCTAAGCTTTTGCGTATTAAAAGCGCAGGATATACCCTTACCTGAGCACCCCCGCCCCGATTTTGAGAGAACGGATTGGGTAAATCTGAACGGTTCCTGGAAATTTGGATTTGATTCCCTCGATACAGGCATCAAAGACCAGTGGTTTTCTAATACAAAATATTTTCCTCTGACCATTAAAGTACCTTTTCCATGGGGTTCGCCCTTGTCCGGTGTTCCAGACAAAGCAGATATTGGTTGGTATCAAAAAAACATTACAGTAAAGCCCGATTGGAAAGACAAAAGGATTTTTATAACCGTTGGTGCCTCGGATTGGGAATCAAGTATTTGGATTGATAATCAACTTGTTGGAACGCATCAAGGAGGATATACCCCTTTTAGTTTCGAACTTACAAAATATATTCAACCAGGAAAAGAACATAGCATTACGATTAGAGTCGATGATAAAAGACGGTTATTTACCCTATATGGAAAACAAGGTTATGGAAATGCACGCGGTATCTGGCAAACTATTTACCTCGATGCCCGTGGAAAAGATTATATCGACGCATTCAAATTTATACCCGATATTGATGTAAATAAAGTCAAAGTGGAAGTGGATCTTTCCGAGGTTTCCACGGTAGAAAGAAAGGTCAATGTTGACATTCAAACACCAAATGGAGCTATCAATGGAATACTTTCTGTAAAACCAGGATTTGCAAAAGGCACTGTTGACATAAATATACCTAATCCACGATTATGGGATGTAGAGGATCCTTATCTTTATATGGTGAATCTTTCTCACGCCGGGGACAAGGTGAACACCTATTTTGGCATGAGAAAAATAAGCGTAACTAACTTACCAGGAACAAATTACCCTTATATTTCTTTAAACAATAAACCTGTTTACCTTCAATTAACCTTAGACCAATCTTATCATCCTGACGGATTTTATACTTTCCCATCGGACGAATTCATGAAAAATGAAATTCAGATGACCAAAGATTTAGGTCTCAACGGAATTCGTACACATATAAAGATTGATGTTCCCAGGAAACTGTACTGGGCTGATAAACTAGGCCTGCTTGTGATGGCAGATTTACCAAATTCCTGGGGAGAACCCGATGCTGCTATGCAGAAAGAGTCTGAATATACCTTACGGAAAATGATTCAACGAGATTTTAATCACCCAGCTATTTTTAGTTGGATTGTATTCAATGAATCCTGGGGGTTACAAACAAAAGTTCTTCAAAGTGAAACCAATAAAACAAGAAATGTTTATTTGCCAACTACCCAACATTGGGTAGCGTCCATGTATTATTTAGCAAAATCATTGGATCCAACTCGTCTGGTAGAGGATAATTCCATTTGTTGTGGTGCTGGACATACAGAAACCGATATTAATTCATGGCATGAATATATGGCAGGTTGGGAATGGGAAGCCAGACTTGCTTCCATTGATAAAGAAACCTATCCTGGTAGTAGCCATCATTTTGAAAAAGGATTTTCCCAGCTTTCACAACCCAATATTAATTCAGAATGTGGCAATGTTTGGGGGTATGACGGTAGTACCGGCGATGTAGATTGGAGTTGGGACTACCACCGAATGATTAATACCTTTAGAAAATATCCTAAAGTAGCTGGCTGGCTATATACTGAACATCATGATGTCATAAACGAGTGGAATGGATATTGGCGCTTTGATAGAAGCCCTAAATACAGTGGATTATCCGATTTGGCGAAAGGAATGACTGATAAAGATTTTCATTCCCCCATTTATTTATCGTCTGGAAATGATATTAGTGCTACAGTAAAGCCCGGCGAAATAATAAAAATCCCACTGTTTATTTCCGACATGGCAGGTAAATCAATAAAGGATAATTATTTGATTTTAGAAACGATTATTTATGGTATGGATAATGCAGGAAATGAAATCGTTTTAGAAAAAAGAAACAGGAAAATTGAGCATTTCCCTTTTATCAATAGTTCACTATCCCCGGAAATAATACAGGCTATGTCTTATGGAGGATTGATGCGCGTACATTGGACATTAAAGGATGTTGACGGTAAAATACATCACAATAATTTCTTTTCAATTATTATTCCTTCCGATGTAAATCCTGAAAAACTAGTTATTCATAGTGTTCAACCATCTGATTATACTAATGCTGAATGGTCCGTTAAAAAATGGCACGTGTTAGACAGCTTAAAAGTGAATGGCGCTGGAAAAGGATTTTTTGAATATCAAATTCCTATCAAAGGATTGAAACTCACGAATGTAAATAAGGCTTCCTTTTTAGTCGAATTATCATCTAAACCACTATTAGACAAGGATAAAGACAAGGTTGTCATGGGCGATCAAAATTATATGCTGGGTGCCAGAGTTTCTCCACACCTTAATCCAAACGCCTATCCAATGACTGACAATTACAAGAATCCCAGTAATATTGAGATTTATATAGACGGTGTAAAAACCTTATCAAAAAAATTGGAAGATGACCCTGCAGACCATAGAGGCGTTTTGTCATGGCACAACCAATTGAAAGACAAAAAACTAAGGGAAGCGGGAACGTATGGAGAAAAAATTGAAGTGCCTCTTTCAAAAAGTATGTTGAAAAAGGCACTTCAAAAAGGATATATTAGTATTAAAATATCTGCTGATCAGGGTGTTGCCGTTTACGGCAGTCAATTTGGAAGGTATCCAATAAATCCTTCTATTTGTACCTGGTATAATTAATATTTACTGTAATTGAGCCTCGAAGTGGTTGGCTAATTTAATAAAGCCATCTTCTTCGAGGACAAATTGATTGATTTTCTCTGTTGCCTGCTGAATAGTCGTAGCTACATCCTGATAGTCGTCACCCAATTTTGATATAATATCTTCTTCGCTCATACCCTTTGAAGTACCGAGCTGCATGAGGTATTCTGTGGTAAGACCTTTGTCCTTAATAACCCCCAAATCTGATATTAATGCTCCAAGCGCGTAAAAACCACCTTGTTGAAAGGTTAAAATATTCTTTTCATCCTCATTGACTATCAAAGTATTGTATCTTGAATCAATATTACTTTGAGTAATAAAATGCTGGAAAGGATCCGTTTCAGGATTATTGCTTAGAATAACCTTACCTCTTAAAGCGGAAGCATAAATACTCAACCATCTGATATCTCTGCGGAACTCATGAATTCCGTCCTCAATATGGCTAAGATCTATTTTCTTTTCTCTAATATCTTCGTCAATATCCATGCAGATATTTTTAAACAGCTGGAGAACCTGCTTTTTTTCTTTCTTAGACGATGGAAAAGAGATTTCTTTTAAAGCACTTTTCAAGTATTCAAATCCAAAATCATCAAACTGAATCACATTTTTACCTCTGGTAATCCAACCTAATTGAAGCAGGCACTCCTCTAAAGTACCCAAAGCAAAACCATACTGGATTAAAATCTGGTTTCTGACCTCATCAGGAAATTGCCATTTTTCATTACCCTTAAGGATAGATGCTGCAAAATCAAATTGCCCAATCATATCCTCCACCGTTTTTGAGATAGAAAGAATAGCAGAAATAGCCCTTATATTTTTTTTCTTTTTTCTATCTAATAGTCTTGCTAAAGCTTGAATCTTAAATAAAGGTGTGCGACAATCATGCAGATGAACATAAAAACCGAACGGTTGTGTAGGATTGTCTTTATAGGCCTGTAATGCCGCGTCTAAATTATTTGATAAAAGATCCATAAAGAATTGGATTCTTTTTTTTCCAAAATTTTCTGCCATAGTGTTATTTTAAAGTGTAATTTAGATAAAATAAGTTAAATCAACAACCTTTGAATATGAACATGAGAAATTTTAATGTCTTTTGCCTTTTGCTGCTCACCCTGCCATCTGTCCTATTTGGAAAGAAAAATCCTGAAAAGAGAAGGCCTAATATTGTATTTATCATGTCTGATGACCATGCTTACCAGGCTATCAGTGCTTACAGTGACAAATTAATAAAGACCCCAAATATTGACAGAATAGCCAAAAACGGAATTAAATTCACTCAGGCCTGTGTAACCAATTCAATTTGCGCACCGTCACGAGCCACTATTTTAACAGGAAAACATTCCCACCTTAATAGCAAGACCGACAATTATTTCCCCTTCGATACCACCATTCTTACCTTCCCACAGCTTTTTCAAGAGTCTGGTTATCAAACAGCTATGTTCGGTAAATTACATTTTGGTAATAATCCAAAAGGATTTGATCAGTTCAAAATTTTACCTGGCCAGGGAAATTATTACAATCCCAATTTTATTACCAAAAATGAGGGTAATATTCAAGTGAATGGCTACGTAACTGATATAATTACAGATATGACGCTCGACTGGTTAGAAAAGGAAAGAAATCCTGAAAAACCATTTCTTTTAATGTACTTGCATAAAGCACCTCATCGCGAATGGTTGCCCGCCGAAAGGCACCTTAAATCCTTTGCAGGTAAAGTTTACCCGGAACCTTCTACCCTCTTTGATAATTATGAAGGCAGAACGTCCGCAGCCAAAGCGGCAGAAATGAATTTACTTACTCACATGAATTGGGCGGGTGATTCAAAAATTTATCCTGAAATGATGGATAAACTGGGTATCAAGTCAACCACCGATGGCGATAAAGAGGGTTTTACTAAGGAATATCGCCGCATGAACGCTTTACAAAAAGCTAATTGGGATGGAGTTTATCAATTAGTTAATGAACAATTTGAAAAGAAGTATACAGCGGGCATGACGGAAAAGGAGTTAATGCAATGGAGATTTCAACGATATATGCAGGATTATTTAGGTACTATCGCTTCCGTAGATGAAAATGTAGGCCGTGTGTTAGATTATCTCGAAGCCAATAATCTGACAGAAAATACCTTAATTGTTTATACCTCTGACCAGGGATTTTACCTGGGCGAACATGGTTGGTATGATAAAAGATTTGTATATGATGAATCTTTTAAAACGCCCCTATTAATGCAGTGGAAAGGACATATAAAACCTGGAAGAGTTAGCGATGATATGGTTCAAAATTTAGATTTTGCACAGACTTTCTTAGATGCAGCGGGAATAAAAGCACCGAGTGATATGCAGGGAGAAAGCATGGTTCCTCTTTTAGAGGGCAAGATAAATGGTTGGAAAAGGGAATCAGTGTACTATCATTATTATGAATTCCCATCCGTTCACATGGTAAAAAGACATTACGCTATTGTTACAAAAGCTTATAAGTTAATCCATTTCTATCATGACGTAAATGAATGGGAACTTATTGATCGACAAAACGACCCACAGGAGCTAAAAAACGAGTACAATAACCCGAAATATGCCGATGTAGTTGAAAAATTAAAGAAAGAACTGGTAGCTATTAGACAGAAATATGGTGATTCAGAGGAGATCAGTAAAAATATTCAGGACAGATATTTAAAGGCTATTAATAAATAATAATCAATCAGTTTTAATGAAATACTAAGATTTTGAGTCAAATTATGATGCATTTTTGGCATTTTTTAACCGAAAATGCATCATAATTTGTCCCATTGCTTCTTTTTAGGCTAATGTACTATTTTGTAAGTTCTTCAATAAAACTTTCCGCTTGCTCCCCCAGGTCCTTCATCTCCAGTTTTAGTTTATCCACCCCCCTTTTGATTTGCTGAGCTTTATACTTTCCCATCAATTTATTCCATTCTTGTCTTTGCTCTGGAGAAAGCGTTTCTTTATTTTTTTCATATTCTGCTGACAGAGTGGCGATATCAGCTTCATATTTTGCCCAGTCCAAATCTGTCATATTGGTATTTTTAGTTTCTATTTCAGTTACAATTTGCTGAAGCTTTTCGGGTTCAGGTTGTGGCAAACAACCAAATGTTCCAAAAATAATAACAGACAAAAGCAAAATAATTTTCATAGTTTTTGATTTTTGATTTTAACGAAAATAACCTTAAAATAGTATATTGCAATTAAATAAACAAACATGAACAGAAGACCATATATCCTTGCAGAAACAAATTGGAAAGAGATAAAAGCACAACCATTTCAACTGGCCATTTTACCATGGGGAGCGACAGAGGCACATAATTATCATCTACCTTATGGCACTGACAATTATGAGGCAACTTATATAGCTGAAAAATCAGCGGAAATAGCCTGGAACCAAGGCGCCCATCCTATCGTATTGCCAACCATTCCTTTTGGAGTAAATACCGGACAACCTGACATTTTACTGGATATAAATCTTAATCCATCCACTCAACTGGCTATTCTAAGAGATATAATCACAGTTTTAGATCGTCAGGGAATTCATAAACTACTCATTTTAAATAGTCATGGCGGCAACGATTTTAAGACGCTGTTAAGAGAGCTTGGACTACCATTTCCCAATATGTTGCTTGTTACCTGCAATTGGTTTCAAGCGCTGGATAAATCAAAATATTTTGAAAACGGAGGAGATCATGCCGACGAGATGGAGACAAGTATCATTCTCCATTTATTTCCTCACCTGGTATTACCGCTGGAATTAGCGGGCGACGGTGCTTCTAAAAAACCTAAGATTGAAGCCTTTAAACAAGGTTGGGCGTGGTCTGAAAGAAAATGGAGCCAGGTAACCGCCGATACAGGCATTGGTGACCCAAAAAAATCTACCGCAGAAAAAGGGGCGGTATATCTTGATGAGGTAACAAAAACCCTCGGAAATTTCATTTATCAGTTGTCAATGATTGACAAATCTGACTTTTACGAATAATAAGGCTACCTTAACGGCCAGAAAAGACCATTATGTCCCCACTTGAGCTAAGTCAGGATTTCAATAACGTATTAAATTTACTGGAAAAAGATAGAAAAAATCTTTTTGTAACTGGTAGAGCTGGGACAGGTAAATCTACCTTACTTCAGTTATTTAGAAAAACGACCGAAAAGAAACATGTAGTTTTAGCTCCAACTGGCGTAGCGGCTTTAAATGTTAAGGGACAAACCATTCATTCATTTTTCAACTTTCCCCCTCGTCTTTTCGACCCCAGTCAAATTAAAATGGGCAAGAATAAGAAGTTAATGAAAGAATTGGAGGTTATTATCATTGACGAAATATCTATGGTAAGAGCCGACATCGTTGATGCCATTGATTATGTTTTACGCGTTGTAAGAAATAATAGCAAACCTTTCGGAGGAGTTCAAATGGTGGTCTTTGGCGATTTATTTCAACTTCCCCCGGTAGTTACTCAAGAGACCCAGGAATGGCTAAAATTCAGAAATTATTCCTCTCCTTATTTTTTTTCTGCTAACCTTTTCTCTACCTCTCCCGACCTGTTTGAAATGTTTGAATTACATAAAATATACAGGCAGGAAAATAAACTTTTCATCAGATTACTGGAAGCCGTACGTCTTAATAGAGCCGAAGAAGATGATCTGTCCTTGTTAAATGAACGATGTGAACCTTCCTTTTCATCAGATGATAATTATATCACTTTGTGCGCAAGAAATTACACTGCTGATAAAATTAATCAAACCCAGCTGAACCTGTTACAAAGTGTCGCAAAACCCTATCTGGCCAAAGTCACCGGAAATTTTCAGCCGTCACAATTCCCTACAGATCCTATTTTACAATTAAAAGTTGGCGCTCAGGTTATGATTCTCCGAAATGACCCTGAGGGTAAATACGTAAATGGTAGCATTGGAACCATTCATTCTTTAAAGGACAATGAAATTGAACTCGTACTTGACAAAGATGGAAATAAATCAATGGTTACCTTAAGTCCTCTAAGTTGGGAGATTTTACAATATAAGCTAGATCCTAAAAACCCCAATAAAATTAGTACTGAAACTGTAGGTACCTTTACTCAAATACCCGTTAGACTGGCATGGGGAGTAACCATCCACAAAGCACAAGGTAAAACGTTCGATAAAATTATTATCGATTTAGCTGGAGGTGCCTTTGAACATGGCCAGACTTACGTTGCATTGAGTCGATGCAGAACGTTAGATGGCATAGTTTTAAGGCATCCTTTAAAACCATCTGATTTAAAGACTGATCCTATTATTGTAGATTATTACCAGACGTATTCTTAATTTAAATCATAAAATGCTGATTAACAAGCAAGAAAAAACTAATTTTCGTCCTTATCCAGCTCAGGCGCAAGCCGTCGCCGAGGCATGTCAGGAAATTTTTCACCAGGGAATGAAAGCGGATAAAGCGGTGGAGAAAATTTTAAAAGCCGATAAAAATAGAGGCTCAAAAGATAGAGCCTTTATTGCAGAACAAGTCTATGAATTGGTCAGGTGGTACAGATTATTAACCCATATTGCCGAAAATGAACCCTATCAGGAGAAGGATTGGTTCGTTCTTATGGCCATTCACTGGACTTTGAAGGGATTGTCTTTACCTCCCTGGAGGGAATTTGAATTCATTTCAAAAGATAAAATCTGGAAGTCTTACAAAGAAGTTGAAAATAATCTGGCTATCATTGAAAGTATTCCCGATTGGATAAATGAAACAGGTGAAAAGGAACTGGGATCTGCCTGGCCTGCTATTTTACACGCACTCAATGAGCCCGCTTCCCTCATTCTCCGGGTGAATACCTTAAAATCAAATGTTAGGTTAGTTAAAATAGATTTAGAAAAAGATGGGGTAAATACGGTTATTTTGGATAATGAGGGGTTAAGTGTTCCAAATAGAAAAAATATTTTCCTGACCAATGCTTTTAAAAATGGTCACATTGAAGTTCAAGATTTCGGTAGCCAACAAATTGCATCATTTATGGAAGTCGAACCCGGCATGAAGGTTATTGACGCTTGCGCAGGTGCAGGTGGAAAATCTCTTCACGTAGCCGCCCTGATGAAAAATAAAGGTCATATTTTATCTTTGGATATTTATGAAAAAAAATTAATTGAACTCCAAAGAAGAGCCAGAAGAAATGGCGTTCATATTATTGAAGCTAAAATTATTGAATCAAGTAAAACAATTAAACGCTTAAAAGAAAAAGCAGACCGGCTGCTATTGGACGTTCCTTGTACCGGTTTAGGGGTTCTAAGAAGAAATCCTGATGCAAAATGGAAGCTTTCTCCCACTTTTTTAGAAGAGGTTAAAATCACCCAGCAGAATCTACTCCGTGATTATTCCTCTATGGTAAAGCCCGGTGGAAAACTCATTTATGCCACCTGTAGCATTCTTCCCAGCGAAAATGAAAATCAAATAAAAACATTCCTCGAATCAAAAGAAGGCCAGTTATTCACTTTGGAAAATCAAAAGACCCTACTACCCAATGATTTTGGATATGACGGATTTTTTATGGCAAGACTAAAAAGAAATGAATAAAATTATGATTGGATAAAAAAAAAGGCTAAATTAAGGGTAGCAAAATAATTTCATTATGAAAACGAAAAAATCAGTTCATCCTAATAGCCAAAAGGCTATTCACCATACGGAACCAAAGAAAAATAATGTCAGTATTTTTCTTACTATTCTGATTATTACCCTATTTTTAGTTCTATTGATTTATTTCATCGCTGCTTAATGAATCGATGGAAATAAAATATAAGGTTTGCTTTTTGAAATATCTGGAAAATCCATCTATGGAATCCGTAGGTAATTGACTACCCTTTTTCGGAATTATAATAGTATTACTATTATAATTAAGCTGTTGAATAGATTGTAAGGTATAAGTAAGGCCTTCCATCTTACTTGTTTTATCTATTATTTCAACATTTGTTTTTTGTCTATTGGCAAATTTCCATACATTATTTAGCAAAAACTCATTGCCGAAATAGGGAATTAAAATGAGAAATAAAGAAAACGTTACCCAAATATTCCCCCCTATTAACCCCAGTCTCATAATAAAAAAATGCTTACCGTACATACCAACAATAGAAATAAGTCCGAATAACCAGATGCCAAAACCAAGTTGAAATCCCATTCTGAATCCTCCGTCGCTTTGAAATAAATGCCCGCCTGTCATTAAGAAAATGGACAAAAAGAACCAGATAACCCATAAAAAGGTGGACCAATACTTTATGATATGTTTATACGGATAATTTTCAAGATCAAAATCAGCCACATGCTTTCCAATAAGTAATGCGGCGGGTAAAATAAAGGCAGGCGATTGTGAAATAATGCCGGCGAATAATGCGGTAAGCATCCAGATTGACCAGACATCTCCTTTTTTCCACTTTTTTATGGCATCTTTCATTGCTGCAAATATAAATCCAACAAAAGGCCATAATGCCATTAAAACCAATCCGTAAAATAATACATAATCACTGGATTGAATACCCAAGTACGTTTTCCAGGTGCTTGGTGTAGTAAATCGGAAAATGATTACTCCGACTGATAAAAGGAATAAACCCAGCCAAAAATAATTTTCAATTTTTGACAATTTTTGCTGTCTTATGGCCCCAAAATAAAGAACACTAATAAAAAGGGTGGTACCTAAAGCATCAATGAGTAAGGAACCTAAAGTTAATATGAAGACCAAGCCCAATAAAATATTACTTTGTTTTTTAGTATAAAAAAGTAGGGTTAAAATCAAGGCAGTGTGATATAATCCAAGTAAATGGTCAAAACTCAACCAATAACCCACTAAAAACACCCAACTTGAAGTCAATAAAATGATGCTGCTAATCAAAGCAATCTGAACGCCAAATAATGCTCTGCAAACAAAAAACAGGGCGCCCAATACGCCAAAAAGTATAAGAAGATTAATAATTCTATAACGAATGATGATATTTGGATCAAATTGATAAAATCCGCTATCTAATAAGTTGGATTCTGCCCCGGAAAAGAAATGAGTGGTATTGGGAAGAAAAAAAACCATCCCTAAAAAGAAAAGTAAAAAAGGTATCAGTTTAACGATGGGATAGGACAAAAACTTTAAGAGCATAATTTTATTTTTTGAGTGACAAAGATAAGATGCTAAATGAATAATAGTAGATTCCGTATTTTTACATGAAAATATAATTATGGATGATAACCACGCACTCATTCTTCCCGTTTTTTATCTGGGAAACATTCAATACTGGTCAAAATTGGTTCATCAGAAATATATTATATTTAATGATATTGAAAATTACCCAAAAGGTTCATTTAGAAACCGTTGTCATATTGTCAGCAGTCAGGGATTATTAAGATTGAGCATCCCTTTGGTCGGAGGAAAACATGCCGGTCAAAAATATACAGAAGTTGAGATTGACCAGAAGGAAAATTGGCAAAAAAAACATTGGCAATCCATAGGTACCTGTTATGGTAGTGCCCCATTTTTTCATCATTATGCAGAAAAGCTACGCACCATTTATGATCGTCCTGTTATTAATCTATGGGATTGGAACCTCAATTTAACGAAAATGATTTTATCTATGTTACCCATCGAACTACCTGATATTCGCTTTTTATCTGACGGTGGAGTATCAGTACCTAATTTGGATTTATCTCAATTCTTCTCCCCCAAACCTCGTTTTAATCTATCGGACGAAACCTGGAATAACATAGAATATCCTCAGGTTTTTGAAAACACCTTAGGTTTTTTACCCAATGCCAGTATTTTAGATTTGATCTTTTGTCAAGGTCCTTACGCTCTAAATGTCTTAAGAAAAAGCTTTTTGTCAGAAAAACAGAGGGATTTGTCCAAATTTTAAGCCATTTGAACCAAAAAATGTAACAAATTATTCATCTTTGAAGTATGAAAAATAAAATTACAGCCGCACTTCTCGCTCTTATGTTTGGCGTTTTTGGCCTGCACAGATATTATTTAGGAAGAAAATTTCAAGGTATTCTTCATACCATTCTTTTTTTCATTTGCTTTTTTTTATCATCAAATGGACATGGAGATATTGCAGAAATGTCTATAGCCTTGCCAGCTATTTTAGGCTTTATGGATGCCGTTCTTTTATTTGTTATGCCAAAACAAGAATTTGACGAAAAGTATAATGCGAAGTATCTAGAATTCGAACAAATAAAGCAGGACCCAAAAGAATCTCTATTTGATTATTATAAATCGTTGGGAATAAACAAGTATAGAGAATTAGATTTTGCAGGTGCTGCTCAATCCTTCCTTGAATCTATTGAAAAATTTGGCGAATCTCCTCAGGTACATTTCAACTTAGCCTGTTGTTACAGCATGCTAAATGATGCCGAAATGACCTATTTACATTTGGAAAAGGCCGTAGCAAATGGTCTGGACAACATAGAGAAAATTCATGATCACAAAGCCTTAGCTTTTATTAGACAGGATGAAAAATTTAACTCATTTGTCAAAAATAATTACAAAAGACCTTTTGATGATGTGCCAAATGAAAAGACTGAAAATGAGCCGGAAGAAGAAAAACTCGATTTATATGGTAGTTTGCTTAAACTTGGAGATCTAAAAGAAAAGGGGATAATAAATGAGGAAGAATTCAATCTGCAAAAGAAAAAAATATTAGATACCTTATAAAATGTTTACCTTACTTAAAAAAGGATTAAATGTCAACTTTTAAAGGTAAAATAGTTATCGTTACCGGTGCCTCGCAAGGTATTGGTCGCGCTTGTGCAAAAATTTTTGATGAAAACGGAGCTACCTTAGCACTCCATTATCATAAGAATAAAAAAGCAGCGGAAGAAACTTTAGCTTCTTTGTCAGGCGCTGGACATCAACTGTTTAATGCAGATTTATCAGATCCCATTGCTGTAAAGAAATTCATAGACGAGGTCATTCATTCCATGGGTGGCATTGATGTTTTAATAAATAATGCTGCGGTCATAGAACCTCATTCTATTGACCTGGATAGTTACGATAACTGGCAATTAGCCTGGAACAAAACCCTGGCTACAAACTTGTTGGCGCCAGCCAATTTAGCTTTTTGTGTTGCTCCTGAAATGAAAAAAAGAGGTGGTGGACATATTGTAAATGTTTCATCAAGAGGAGCTTATCGAGGTGAGCCATCTATGCCAGCGTATGGTGCCAGCAAAGCCGGCCTCAATAGCCTAACCCAATCTTTAGCCTTGGCACTAGGTCCATTTGGTATTGCGGTAAATGCCGTTGCTCCTGGTTTTACCGATACTGAAAGAGTTGAAAACATAGTTAAAGGTCCCAGGGAGAATGAGATTGCCGCCCAAAGTCCATTCAATAGAATTGCTAAACCTGAAGAGGTGGCTGCCGCAGTTTTATACCTGGCTTCCGATCAGGCCATTTTTACCTCTGGGGCTATCTTAGATTTAAATGGGGCATCCTACTTTAGATAATCTTTTTTGTTTATTCTTTACAAATATTCAATATTCATGTCAACAATCATGCAAAACTACCTTCAGCAGGTGCAAAAAAATTTGGGTTACCGCGCTACCTGGGAACCTCACAGGCCGATGAAGGTAGGAACTTATGGAAAAATACATCAGGGTATATTTTCTGCGTATGGACACATTGACGATTTAAATATTACTCATACCGTAGATAAATTAAAGACATCCAATCAATTAACTTACAAAAGTGAGGAAAAAGGAAGTTATACCCTAAAGGCAAAAGGAGAGATTAATCCTTTGTTTCAAAAAATAAGTACGGACGAAGCAGGCCTGCTCATTATTTTTAAAAAAGATAATAGCATCGTATTTAAAATTCAGGACATAACCTACTTCACATTAGAAAATAAAGCAGAAATAGCAGAAAAACTCCACAATCTGAGCCTTGTAAATAAATGGGACGTTTCTTATTTGATGATAACAGAAACCTTGCAATCTGAAAAAACATCTATTCTTTTAAGCAAAAAGAAAAATAGCGAAGTCGAAATTAAATATGAAAATGGTGGAAATACAGGGATAATAGACATCGATTTTTTCGGTGAAATTATTAGAAGTAAGGGAATGAGTTTACAATTTACCACCAGCAGTGATTCTACTCCACTTTTTAAACTTTCGAGGCTAAAAGCAGCTGTTTTAGTCCCTGAAAAGAATAGACAGATACTAGAAAAACCTATACCAGGATTGATAGAGGTAGATTTTAACATAGATGAAATGACAAACGACTGAATTTATCCCCATGAGACCATTAGCGGAACGGATGCGTCCACAGCATATCGACTCTTTTATTGGACAGTTAACCTTATTGGGAGATGGAATGCCTATTCGTCGATGGCTGGATGCGGGAAGAATTCCGTCTATCATTTTATGGGGTCCACCAGGGGTTGGAAAAACAACGTTGGCCAATTTATTGGCGAATCAACTGAAAATTCCTTTTCAATCGTTAAATGCCGTCCATTCCGGGGTAAAGGAGGTACGGGAAGCCATACAAAAGGCGGAGCAACAAAAATTTTTCAACAGACACAATCCAATTTTATTTATTGATGAAATTCACAGGTTTTCTAAGTCTCAACAAGATTCCCTGCTTAATGCCGTTGAAAAAGGTATCATTACTCTAATAGGTGCCACTACTGAAAATCCTTCCTTCGAGGTTATTCCCGCCTTATTATCGAGATGCCAGGTGTACACCTTACAACCCTTATTAAAAGAAGAGTTATCCGCTATTTTAGATCATGCTTTGGAGAAAGATGAATTTTTAAGCACTTTGAATATTGATTTGCAGGAAAAAGAGGCATTACTGCATTTTTCAGGGGGTGATGCACGAAAACTATTAAACTTATTGGAGCTCGCTTGTTTACCAAACGAAGAAAATAAAATACAGATTACCAACGCGTTAATAGAAAATATTGCTTCTAATATAGTATTGAACTACGATAAAGATGGTGAAATTCATTATGATATAGCTTCCGCTTTTATTAAAAGTATAAGAGGAGGTGACCCTCAGGCCGCTGTTTATTGGCTGGCAAGAATGCTCGCTGCAGGAGAAGACCTTAAATTTATTGGCCGACGGATGATAATTTCTGCCGCTGAAGACATTGGATTAGCCAACCCAAATGCTTTATTAATGGCCCAAACTGCTTTTCAAGCATCCATCACGGTAGGAATGCCAGAGGCAAGAATTATTTTATCAGAAGCGGTCATCTATTTAGCAAAATCTGCTAAAAGTAATGCTGCTTATTTAGCCATTCAATCGGCTTTAGACAAAGTTAAAGAAACAGGAAATTTAGCGGTTCCTCTTCATTTAAGAAATGCGCCAACCGCTTTAATGAAACAATTAAACTATGGCGCAGGATACAAATACAGTCACGATTACCCTGGAAACCATGTGGAGCAGGAATATTTGCCTAGCGAAATAAAAGGAAGTATTTTTTATACCCCACAGAATAATGGGGTTGAAAATAAGGGTAATTAATAAAGTCGTTAGTTTGATCTCCAAAAATGAGGCGTCAAAATAACTAACATAGTAAATAGCTCTAACCTTCCCAATAACATAAGGATACTTAATAAAAATTTAGCTTCCCCTGATAGCCAACCGAAATTAAATACAGGGCCAACCTTTTCAATTCCCGGACCTACATTACCCAAACAGGTTGCTACGGCACCAATACTCGTCAAAATATCATAACCCAGATAGGTCATAATAACAGAGCCAACACAAAAAGTAGCGATGTATAATAATAGGAATATCATAATATGTGTAATAGTCCTACCTCTTACTATTTCATTATTAATTTTCAGTGAAATAACCGCATTGGGATGAAGAATTCTTTTAAACTCCAGGAAAGTATTTTTAAAAAACACAATACTTCGAATCACCTTCACCCCACCACTGGTGGAACCGGCACATCCACCAACAAAAAGCAATAAGAAGAAAATAATAATGGCAAAATTACCCCATTGCAGATAATCTGCTGAAACAAATCCAGTAGTAGTTATTACAGAAACCACTTGAAAAGCCGCTTCTCTAAAACTTCTCTCCCAATCGTTATCTGTAATATTTTTTACTTGAAACGTAATAATAAGGATGGCACAGATAACAAGATATAAATAAGCTCTAAGCTCATCCATCTTCCAGACATTCCTCCATTTTCCTTTAAACGCAAGGTAAAGAAAGGTATAATTGGCCCCTGCCAGGAACATAAAAATAGTTAATACATATTGAATGTAAGCGGATGGATATGCGGCGATACTTGCATTTTTAGTTGAAAATCCTCCTGTTGCCAAAGTAGTAAAAGAATGGTTGATAGCATCGAACAAAGTCATACCACCAACATATAACAAGGCAACTAGGATTAGGGTAAGACCAACATATAAAAACCATAATCTTTTAGCTGTTTCTCTAATTCGAGGATGAAGTTTATCGGAGGTTGGTCCTGGAGCTTCGGCAACAAAAAGTTCAATACCACCAATGCCAAGTAAGGGTATAATGGCAACCGTCAAAACGATTACGCCCATGCCTCCTATCCATTGAATGAAACTTCTCCAAAACAATATATCCTCTGGAAGAGCTTCAATTTCAGTTAAAATAGAGGCTCCTGTCGTTGTAAATCCTGAAACAGATTCAAAAAAAGCATCGGCTACATTAGGAATTTCATTACTAAAAATGAAAGGAAGCATACCAAAAGAAGTCATTATAAACCAACTTAGGGTGACTATTAAGTACCCTTCCCTTTTGTGAATGCTACCATTTGTAATTTTACCTCCCCATAAGAAAAAAATAATACCTGTGATTAATGTTAAAGCGCCCCCTCCTGCCAATGGAAAGGGATGATTACCGTAGATAAATGATACAACTAAGCTGCTAAAAAAAAACACGCTGAGTATCATCTGTAGCGTACCTAACACTCTGAATACTGCCCGCCAATTTATCATATTACAAGAATAAAAGTTCAAGTTCCGGAATAGCTTCAGATAACGTAAAGACAATGACCTTATCCCCTTTAATCAATACAAAATCTCCATTTGGCAGAAAGCTATCTTCGTCACGGATTACCCCCGCAATAAAAGCATTTTTGGGAAAATTAATTGATTTAAGAGGCTTATTCAATAGTCTTATGTCTTTTTCCAAGGAAAATTCTATGATTTCAGCATCGACTCCGTGTAAACTTGTTATAGCTTTGACAGAACCTTTTCTTACGAATCTAAAGATGTTATTCGCGGCGATGAGTTTTTTATTTATTAGGGTATCTACACCAATATCCTGGGACATGTGCGTGTAAATTTTACTTTCTACCTGAGCTATAGTTTTGTAAACTCCAAAATTTTTAGCGGTTAGACAAGCAATAATATTGGTTTCCGAATTATCTGTCAATGCTAAAAAAACATCGCTTTTACCTAATCCATCTTCCTTAAGAGATTCAAAATCAGAATATTCCGCCTTTATAACCAAGGTATTATTCAACAATTCATTTAACTCCTTACACCTATTTTTATCTTTTTCAAAAATAGTAACCCTATATTCTTTTTCCAAAATACTTGCCGCAAGAAATCCTTGCGCATTTCCACCCAGAATAGCAATATTTTTTATGGTTTTATCCTTTTTACCAATTAATTGCTGTAAAATTTTGATTTTCTCCTTTTTCGATATAAAATAAACATGGTCATTTTTTTGAAAAACGATATCCCCATTTGGAATGATAGTTTCAAAACTTCTTAAAATAACCAAAACCCTAATATCTAAATCTTTGGCAAAATGAGGAAAATTAACCAAACTTAAGCCAATTAGAGGAGATTTTTCATCTAATGTCACACCGGTTACACTTATTTTACCCTCCTCAAAATCGAAAACGTCGGTGAAAGAACATTGCTTTACCAATCTGTATATTTCCTCAACGGCTAATTGTCTTGGAGAAATAAGCAGATCGATTCCTAGTTTTTCAAAAACCTCCTTGTTGGCATTAACCAAATATTCAGGATTATTTACTCTGGCAATGGTTTGTTTAGCACCTAACTTTTTGGCTAAAATACAGGAAATCAAATTTGAATTTTCCAGGGTTGTAACCGCCAGAAATAAATCGGCATTTTGTACATTAGCCCTATTCAGGACATCAAAAGAAGTGGCATCACCTTTTAATGTTAACAGATCCAGATGTCCCGCGGCATAATCCAAAACATCTTGATTCGAATCTATCAGGATAATATCTTGATTTTCAATAGACAATAACTGAGCCAAATGAAAACCGACATCTCCAGCCCCCGCAATGATAATTTTCATAAAACTGACATTCAATAATTAAAGTACAATTTTACCAAAATTTGAGGAATACTTTCTTTATAAACATATAATTTCTTCCCCATTGATTTATCACGCCGATTTCTCAGAAAATGTTTTACCATTTCCAAAAATCAAGGGTGGAAAATTTATTTAGCATTTGGGGACTTTCCGGCATACCTCTTTTCTCCTTACCTGATTTCGGTGTTTTTAACATATTCCCAAGAAGCCCTGATATTACCTGAGGTGCAGAATAACCGTAGGAAAGCGCTTCGGTAATACTATTAGCTTGTAATAACTGTACCGTTACCATGCCAAGAATTAGTAAAAATATAAATCCTACATAAAAATTTATAGATTTGAGATAACCTGGTAAACTCAGTTGATACCGATTATTTATTATTCTTAATAAATCGGGAATGGCACCACCGATGAGTCCATAAAGAAGAAATTCATTCATAAAAACGATTATTTAATGAAAAATGATGAAAAAGATTTACATTAGATTATAATTTTAAGCACCTAAAACTTTGCATGATGAAATTACATTTCCTCTCTTTTAAAATGTTCTTAACGTTCTCTTTGGGTACTTTTGCTCAAGCTACGCTTTTTTCACAGATTACTGACCCAAAAGCTACAGAAGTTTGGGAACCAGAGCCAAGAAAAATCACGCCTGTAGTTAACAATATGCCTCCGTCTGATGCTCTCGTTTTATTTGACGGTAAAAATATGGATGCCTGGACCGATCTGAAAGGCAATCCTTGTCCATGGCAAATATCAGAAAGCTTTTTAACGGTAGTTCCAAAAACAGGTGACATCAAAACAAAAAAACAATTTGGCGACTGTCAAATCCATATTGAATGGCGAGCTCCTGTGGTGGTTAAAGGGGAAGGTCAGGGCAGAGGAAATAGTGGTATTTTTCTCCAGGAGATTTATGAATTACAAGTTTTGGATAGCTACGACAATAGAACCTATTCCAATGGACAAGCGGCTTCCATTTATAAACAAACGATGCCTCTGGTAAATGCCAACAGAAAACCTGGAGAATGGCAGGTATATGAAATTATTTATAAAGCTCCCCGCTTTAATGCCGACGGTATTCTCACCGCACCACCTACTATTACTGTACTACATAATGGGGTTTTAGTTCAAAATAACACAGAAATCAAGGGCACCACCGAATACATAGGGCTACCTAAATTTAAAGCGCATGAAAAAGGTTCTTTAAGGTTACAGGATCACGGGGATTTAGTCAGTTTTAGAAATATCTGGATTAGAGAATTATAATGAATATTAAACAAATAAGGATTACCTTTTATACCATTGTTTTTTGCCTTTTGTATTTCTATACTTTTGCTCAGAAAGCAAATGAATCCATGGTTTATTCCCTAAAGAAAATAACCGAACCTATTAAAGTTGATGGATTTCCTGACGATAAAGGCTGGAAGGAAATACAGCCTACTTCCCGATTTTACGCAGTATTACCTATGGATACAGGCTTTGCTAAGGTATATACCGAAGTAAAAATGTGTTTCGATGATAAAAATCTGTATCTCCTGGCCATAAATTATGAAAAATCAGAGGGACCATACATGGTTGAGTCTTTAAGACGGGATTTTAGTTTCGGTAAAAATGACAATTTTTTGTTGTTTATCGACCCTTTTAATGATCAAACCAATGGATTTACTTTTGGGTCCAATGCGATGGGTGCTCAATGGGATGGACTTTTATACGATGGTGGAAAGGCTGATTTAAGCTGGGATAATAAATGGACCTCCGCCGTTCAAAGCGAGCCAGATAAATGGACACTAGAAATGGCGATTCCATTCACCACATTACGATACAAACCAAATGCAGATAAATGGGGAGTAAATTTCAGTAGGTTAGATATGAAAACCACTGAAAAATCAGCGTGGGCGGCAGTTCCAAGACAATTTCCTACCGCTTCCCTTGCCTACACTGGCTATTTGAAATGGACAGAACCCCCACCCTCGCCTGGAACGAATATTTCATTGATCCCTTTTTCCCTTGGTTCATATTCTAATAACAAGGTAAATCAAAAAGAAAAAAGTAATGTGGCTCTCGGATTAGATGCCAAGGTGGCTATAAACAGTTCAATGAACCTTGATTTAACCCTTAATCCTGACTTTTCTCAGGTAGAGGTTGATGTTCAACAGACCAATTTAGATCGGTTTGAACTGTTCTTTCCCGAACGACGGCAGTTTTTTATTGAAAATGGAGATTTATTCAATAATTTTGGGTATAATAACCTCCGTCCATTTTTTTCCCGCCGCATTGGCTTACAAAATAAAATTGTTGGTGGGGCACGTCTCAGTGGCAAACTCAACAAAAACTGGAGATTAGGTGTATTAAATATGCAGATGCAGGCAAATGAAACTGAAACTACAGGCACTAATTTTGCTGTATTTGCATTGCAAAGAAAGGTATTTCAACGCTCAAATATTGGGGTAATTCTAGTAAACAGAGAGCGTTTAGGTGATGCAACAACCCTGGCAAACCGAAACATTGGTATTGAATATAATCTTGCCAGTGCTAATAATTTTTGGAGGGGAAAAGTATTTTACCTAAACACCCTTTCAGCTAACAAGACAAATAAGGACCAACTCCTCGCCGCCGACATCCAATATACAAATAAGAATATTAATTATGGTATGAAATGGGAAGACGTTGGTAATCAGGTAAATGCCGAAACAGGATTTGTTCCCAGAACGGGGTATAAAAGACTGAATCCAGGCGTAGGCTACCTGTTTTTTCCGAAATCTGGTAAGGTATTATCTCATGGTCCAGCTCTTGAATTTAGCAGTTATTTTAATGAAAATTTTAAACAGATTGAAAATGAGCACGTTGCCATTTACAAAATAAATTTTCTTAGCAGAGCAGATCTATTTATCTGGACGGCAACAAACAAGGTAAAGCTATTAGCTCCTTTTGACCCAACAAATTATGCTGGGCATTTCTTAAAAGAAGGCACCACTCATCAATGGTACTCCCGTGGATTTGATTTTACCTCTAAACCACAAAGTTTAGTCACTTACCGCGTATCTACGAGACAAGGCGGATACTATGCAGACGGAAAAAGAATTAGATTGGAAGGTGAATTTGGATACAGGATACAACCTTACTTTTCTATTTCACTGCGAGCTTCATATAATAATTTATCCTTTTTTGAGGATGAAAGACTTCCCGAAAAACTAAGGAATAATCAATTTAATTTATGGCTTGCCGGTCCTAGACTTGATTTAACACTGACAAATAAATTGTTTATCACCTATTTTTTTCAATATAACAAGCAAATTGATAATATTAACAGTAATTTTAGGCTTCAATGGCGGTATAGTCCTGCTTCAGATTTATACTTTGTATATACTGACAATTACTATGCCAATGCTTTTCAACTAAAGCAACGGCAATTTGTTTTGAAATTTAATTATTGGTGGAATCTTTAACCTATGGCAAAGAAGTTTTTACGATTTATATTGGTTTTACTCGTTGGTTTATTCATCTTGATGGGGTCTGCCATATATTATTTGCACGAAGATGTTCCCGCTGGAACCTCTGGGAGTGAAGCTGAATTACTGGCTACTAAAATGGAGGAGGCCATCAACAAGCCTGCTTGGAATAATCTCAGATGGGTCAGTTGGACATTTCCAGGAGATAAAGTATATGTTTGGGATAAATACAGACAATTCCTGTTGGTTGAATGGGGCGGAAAACGCGTCATAATGAACTTGAAAAATAAGGAGGGAAAGGCCTGGCAGGAAAATCAGGCAGTTAGTGGAAATACTGCAGCAAAATTTATTAAAACTGCATGGGAAGGTTTTTGTAATGATAGTTTTTGGTTCATAGCTCCAACTAAAGCTTTCGATAAAGGGGTAAAAAGAGAAATGGTTATCATGCCTTCAGGAGAGAAAGCTTTAAAAGTGATTTATCAAGATGGAGGCGTAACGCCTGGTGATACCTATTTATGGGAGTTTGACCAAAAAACCAATTTGCCTATTTCTTTTAAAATGTGGGTTAAAGTTTTGCCCATCGGAGGCATAAAAAGTACCTGGGAAAACTGGATTACCCTTCCCGGAGGTGCAAAAATAGCCCTTGACAGAAAACTAGGTCCCCTAGATATTAAGATCAGTGACGTGATGTCGGGTAAAAGCTACAAAGATTGTGGTTTGGAAAAAGACCCGTTTCTATCTCTTTCTAAATAACTATTTTTCTTATTTACAAACCTAATGCCTTTCCTCTTTCCTTCATATAATCGAAAGCAGCGTCGTAATCATTTGGAATAATTCCGTCGAGAATTGCCTCTCTAACTGCGGTTTTAATTAAACCTACTTCTTTGGACGGTCCAATAGAAAACGTTGCCATAATAATTTCACCTGTAATGGGAGGTTGCCAGTTTCGAAGATTATCATTAGATTCAACCGCCTGAATTTTCTCCATGACCAAATCGTAATTTTCAAGATATTTTTGAACCTTTGATTGATTTTTGGAAGTAATATCGGCTTTACATAAGAGCATAAGATCATCCAGATTATCTCCAGCATCCACAATAAGTCTTCTAATCGCTGAATCAGTAATATTTTCTTTTGTTAAAGAAATGGGTCTTAAATGTAGTCTGACCAGTTGCTGAACATACTTCATTTTAAAATCCATGGGTAATTTCAGTCTTTTGAAAATAGTGTAAACCATAGAAGCGCCCAATACTTCATGTCCGTGAAAAGACCAACCTATATCTGCTTGCCACCGTTTTGTTTGGGGCTTAGCAATATCATGTAAAATAGCGGCCCATCGCAACCATAAATTATCTGTTACCTGACTTAAATTATCTAAAACCTGTAAGGTATGAAAGAAATTATCTTTATGCCCTTTTCCATTTTTAATTTCCACGCCATGTAAAAGCACCATTTCGGGAAAAATAATGGACAATAAACCAGTTTCAAAAAGAAGAAGAAAGCCCACAGATGGTTTATGTGAAAGAATGATTTTATTCAATTCAGCAGCTATTCTCTCCTGGGAAATAATACCTATTCTATCTTTGTACTTTTTTAATGCCTGTTTAGTATCTCCGTCCAAAACAAACCCAAGCTGGGCGGCGAATCTTATGGCGCGCATCATTCTAAGAGGATCATCGGAAAAAGTTATTCCTGGATCTAGGGGTGTTTTAATAATCTGGTTATTTAAATCTTCCAAACCATCAAAAGAATCAAGAAACAAGCCAAATTCGTCTGGATTCAAGGAAAAAGCGAGAGCATTCATAGTAAAATCTCTCCTTTTCTGGTCATCTTCTAAAGTTCCCTCCTCCACGGCAGGTTTTCGGGAATCTGCCGAGTAAGATTCCTTACGAGCCCCTACAAATTCAAATTCAATATCATTGAAATGAAACATAGCTGTTCCATACCGACTGTAGGTAACTACTTTTGGAGAAGGCTGTAGAAGAGCAGCAACATTTTCAGCTAACTGAATACCATTACCCACGCAGACAATATCTATGTCTTTAGATTGCCTCTTTAAAAAAAAATTTCTAACAAAGCCACCTACCACATAAGCGGGGGAATTCATATCAATGGCCACTCTTCCAATTAATCTGAAGAGGAAATCATTTTCCTTATTTGTAAAATTTATTATTTTGGACACACTTTAATTTTGGCATCACTCAGATAACACAGGTTCTAAGCCTGCATAACAGAGAGACATTTCATGAAGAACCTCAAAAATATGATTTTTATCATCTAAGGTTACCAAAGATTTTCTAAACTCCTTAATATTAGGAAAACCTCGAAAATAGTTACTATAATGTCTCCTGGTTTCGAGGATGCCGAGTTTTTCACCTTTCCAATCAATAGCTCTGGTAAGATGTTCAGTTACCGCATTGATTCTTTCTGTTAACGTTGGGGGGTCACAGATGGTTCCGTCGAGCATAAATTGTTTAATTTCTCTGAAAATCCATGGATAACCGATACTTGCGCGACCAATCATAATTCCATCAACGCCGTATTTTTCTCTATATTCTACTGCCTTTTGCGGAGAATCAATATCGCCATTTCCAAATATAGGAATATGGATTCTTGGGTTTTGTTTCACCTTTGCAATGTAACTCCAGTTTGCCTCCCCTTTATACATTTGTTTCCGCGTCCGAGCATGAATACTAACTGCTTGTACACCAATGTCTTGCAGCCTTTCAACCACTTCTTCTATAAAAATAGTATCTTCATCCCAGCCCAGTCTGGTTTTAACCGTCACAGGTAATTTAGTGTTTTTGATCACTGCCTCGGTAAGTTTTATCATCTTGGGTATATCCCGAAGGATCCCTGCGCCCGCCATTTTACAAACCACTTTTTGAACAGGGCAACCATAGTTAATATCTAAAATTTCAGGTTTAGCCTCTTCGACAATTTCTGCGGCTCTCCGCATGGAATCAAATTCAGCGCCAAAAATTTGAATACCAATGGGTCTTTCTTCATCATAAATGTCTAGCTTCTGCACACTTTTATCAGCGTCTCTGATAAGACCTTCCACGCTGATAAACTCAGTGAACATTAAATCTGCACCCTGAGCTTTACATAGTGCTCTGAATGGTGGATCACTTACATCCTCCATCGGAGCTAAAATCAACGGAAACTCCCCTATATTAATATTTCCAATCTTTACCATTTGACATTTTGAACCGTTAAAAAAGTATATCGTGCAAAATTATTTGAAATAACTATAAATATGTTAAAAAAAGAAAATTAAAACTTTATTTTTACAAAAAACACCTGACATTTTAACACACACCTTAAAAAATTAATTTATGTTAACAAGTGTAGTCCTTTGTTTCTTCATTGGTTATATTATCATTGTCCTTGAGCAACCATTGAAATTAGACAAATCCGTTCCAGCTTTATTGATGGGTGCATTAACCTGGGCTTTAATTTCAGTGGGTCATCTTGAAGTACTCGATGTAAATCATCAGGTAACTCCTCTGGAAGACAGTTTACTTCACATATTGGGTAAAACGGCTGAAATTTTATTCTTCCTTTTGGGAGCTATGACTATTGTAGAGTTAGTAGATCTTCATAAAGGATTTTCACCCATTACTTCGTTGGTGAAAACAAAAAACAAAAAATCACTACTTTGGATTACCTCCTTAATAGCCTTTTTCTTGTCCGCTGTACTGGATAATTTGACCACTACCATCGTTATGGTATCCATATTAAGAAAACTTGTACCTAAAAGAGAAGAGAGGTTATTTTATGTTAGTTTGATAATCATTGCAGCCAATGCAGGTGGAGCCTGGTCTCCAATTGGCGATGTAACTACAACCATGTTATGGATAGGTAAAAAGGTTTCCTCAGTGGGTTTAATGCAAAACTTATTTCTTCCCTCTATCATTTCCTTAGTTTTACCTGTATTTATTGCCTCATTGCTTCCTATATTTAAAGGAAAAATAGAAAGTTTGTCAGGTCAAGATAACTCCTTGGATACAACTAAACTTCTTAGTAGTAAAACCATGTTAATTGCTGGTTTAGCTGGTCTGATTTTTGTTCCTATTTTTAAGTCTGTCACTCATTTGCCCCCTTATATGGGCATTATGATTTCTTTAGGTATTGTTTGGCTCATTTCAGAATATATTCATCCTGAGGAAGAATTTAACCAGGAAAACAGGCATCTATATTCTGTCCATAAAGCATTATCCAGAATTGAAATTAGTAGTATTATATTCTTTTTAGGAATTCTCCTGGCTGTTGGCGCATTAGAATCAGTGGTAGTTCTATCTTCCACTGGTGAAAAAGTGGGATTCCTGATGAGTCTGGCAAACAAATTACAGGAACTTATTCCTAATCAAAATATGGTTATCATTTTTATTGGCATTCTTTCGGCCATTATTGATAACGTACCTTTAGTGGCAGCAACAATGGGCATGTATCCTATGGATAAGTTTCCTTTGGACAGTAATTTATGGCATTTCATTGCCTATTCAGCTGGTACAGGTGGAAGTATGCTTGTTATTGGTTCAGCCGCCGGGGTAGCTGCAATGGGTATGGAGAAAATAGATTTTATCTGGTACTTCAAAAATATTACTTGGCTGGCCTTTATTGGTTTTATTGCAGGTTGTTTAACCTTTATAGCTCTTTCTTAAAAAACTAAATGGGCATGTTGCGAACCACGAGTAAGTTTATCTTTCTTTCAATATTTTTATCATTCAGTTCATGTAATTTCATCGCTAACTATCAAATTGTTGGCGTTTGGAAGGCGACAGAGATATTTGAAAATGATAAGATTTTGAAAGACAAAACATTAGAAAATATTATTTTGCAATTTAATGATGAAGGAAATTATTCCTACGAAGGAACATTAAATTATAAAGAAGCTGGGAAATTTAAAGTTAGCAGTAACAGCCTCTTTCTAACCAATCAATTAAAGGAAGAAAAAGAACTCCACATAGAATCTTTGAACAGTAAAAAACTAGTTTTACTAATGGAAGATTCTGGAAAAACACGAAAAATGGTTTTCAGTAAGACCTTTAATTGAAGGTATATTTAACCTTTTAAAAAGGGGCTGTCTGAAAAGCTAGCCCCTTTTTTATTCGCCTACACTACA
>JBMLQR010000173.1:0-1018 GCA_049241465.1 Saprospiraceae bacterium
TGGCAGATTTGTTCCCTCAAATTTTTCAAATTAAAAAATGACCTTAAAGTCCATTATATTCCTAACCTTTATGATTGGATTAATGTCATTTACAGACATTACGGATATTAGGCTTCCATACCCTGCTCATTTTCCAAATCCTACCTTTGATTTTCAAAAGACCCCTTTGGACAGTACTAAGATTTTGCTTGGGAGAATCCTTTTTTATGACCCAATTTTATCAAAAGATAATAGTATTTCCTGCGCTTCCTGCCATTCGCCCTACAATGCATTTGCCCATACAGATCACGATTTGAGTCATGGAATTTACGATGCCATTGGCACCAGAAATGCGCCCGCTTTATTTAATTTGGCCTGGCAGAAGGAATTTATGTGGGACGGAGCCATCAACCATATTGACATGCAAGCATTGGCGCCCATATCTCACCCTGGTGAAATGGGTAGTAGCATCAATGAAGTAGTTTCTACATTGAATGCATCGAATGCCTATAAAGAGCTATTTCAAAAAGCATTTGGTGAAAAAACCATTACCGGTGCCAAGGTATTAAAAGCATTGACACAATTTCAGCTGACCTTAGTTTCAGCCAATGCAAAATATGATAAGGTCAAAATGGGAAAGGATTCATTTACCTTACAAGAGAATAATGGGTATTTGTTATTTAAAAAAAATTGCAACACTTGCCACCAGGAACCCTTATTTTCCACTTATCAGTTTGCTAATAACGGCCTTCCAGTGGATACTACCCTTAATGATTTTGGACGATGGCAAGTTACAGGCCAAACGAAAGACAGTTTACATTTTAAAATTCCGAGTATAAGGAATCTCTCCTACAGTTATCCGTATATGCACGATGGCAGATTCAAAACCCTTCGGGAAGTATTGAACCATTATACGGAACAAAAAATACCATTGACTTCAAATGAAAAGGCAGATATCATCTCTTTTTTACTTACTTTAAATGATGCTGATTTTGTATTTGATAAGAACAATAAATACTATAAAATAAAATAAATATTA
>JBMLQR010000174.1:0-22683 GCA_049241465.1 Saprospiraceae bacterium
GACCCAGCTGCCATGCCTTTATTAGGTAAAATCAGTGAAATTCTTCAACTTTTTCCTGCTTTTACCATTCAGGTGATCGGTCACACTGATAACGCTATACAACAAAATAAAAAGTTACCTGACAACTGGGATTTAAGTGTTCTTAGAGCGTCGGCGATCTCTAAGGTATTAGTTGAGGAATGGCAATTGTCTCCTTCCAGAATTCTTGCCGCAGGAAAAGGAGAATTCTCCCCTATGAAATCGAATGAAACGCCAGAAGGAAAAGCATTAAATCGACGCATTGAACTGTTCTTAAGTCTCAGAACGGAGGACATCCTCCGGGATTATAGAAAATTACTTCCCAAATAATTCAAACTATTTGATTGAACCTTTTTTTATTGTCTTAACTCTCGGTTACCTGCCAGGAGCTTCCGTCTTTACCATCTTTTAGTTCCACCTTATTTTCCTTTAAGGCATCGCGAATAAGGTCTGCAGTAGCCCAATCTTTCCTCAATCGCGCATCATTTCTCATCTGAATGATAAGATGCATTAGCCCGTCCAACAGAGATTTATCCTGATTACCTGATAAATCGCCTTCCACATCGCTATCAACAGCAAATATGTCATTAATAAACAAACTAAACACCTGTTTTATATTGTCGAAAGTGGCCGGAGAAATTTGGTCCCAACCTATATGTTTATCTTTCAGGGAATTCAACTTGTTTACCAGTTCAAAAAGGCGGGACAATGCTTTGGGAGTATTAAAGTCGTCGGCCATATCCAGATGGGCAGCTTCTATCAATGCTTCAATATCAGTATCTTGACCAGCTTCACCTTTTGTGCCTGGGTGATTTACAGATTGAATCCATTTATATGCTTCCATCAGCCGTTTGTAGCCTTTTTCAGCTGCTAAAAGGGCGGCATCTGTCAGATCGAGGGTACTTCGATAGTGGCATTGAAGCATAAAGAATTTCACCACCATGGGTGAATAAGATTTTGAAATATGCTCACTATCTCCAATAAAAAGTTGTTCTGGAGAAATGGTATTTCCGTCACTTTTGGACATTTTTTTACCATTTAAAAGGAGCATATTTGTATGTAACCAGTACTTGGCACCTTTACATTGGCAAGACCCCATGTTTTGGGCTATTTCGTTTTCGTGATGTGGAAATTTCAAATCGTTTCCACCACCATGAATATCAAACACTTCACCCAGGTATTTCAGGCTCATTGCAGAACATTCCAGATGCCAGCCAGGGAAACCAATGCCCCAGGGAGAATTCCATCGCATAATATGTTCATCAGAGGCTTTCATCCAAATGGCGAAATCGGCGGGATGATTTTTTTCGCTTTGATTTTTAAGGTTATCCCGTGTTTCAGAGAGTAACTCATCGATTTTTCTACCGGATAAAACACCGTAGTCACCCTTATTGTCCATATATTTTTGGGTGTCAAAATAAACACTACCATTTTTTATATAGGCTAAACCATTTTTTAAAATAGTTTCAACCATTTCAATTTGCTCTGGAATATGACCTGTTGCCCGAGGTTCAATACTTGGTGGTAATGTTTGAAAAATGCGCATCATGTTATGAAAGCCTACGGTATATTTTTGAGCAACCTCCATCGGTTCCTTTTTTTCCAGTCGCGCGCCTTTGCTCATTCTATCTTCACCGTCGTCCAATAAATGTCCTACATCGGTTATATTTCTTACATATCTAACTTGATAACCAATGGTTTGTAAATATCTATAAATGATATCGAAGCTGACAAATGTCCTGCAATTTCCTAAATGTACATCGTTATAAACAGTGGGACCACAGACATACATGCCTATAAAACCAGGCGTTTCAGGTATAAAAAGTTCTTTTTGACGGGTGATGCTATGATAAATATGAAGTGCTGTAGTCATTGAAAAAAGGTATTAAGGCGTAAAAATGGCAAAAATAAGGATTGTTTTATATGTTTTATGGCTTATTTCCAATTAATATCGGCGGCCACCGGACAATGATCTGAAAAATTACCAGAACTATACCTTCGGCAGTATAAGGTTTCAAATGTTATATAGGGCAAAATATAATCAATCCGCATACCTTTTACAGGTCCAATGTACGTTACCCCAATGCCATTTCCCGCGGTTAAAAAGGCGTCATCAGCATATTTTCTCAATCTATTATAAACATAAGATAATGGCGTGTCATTTAGGTCGCCACAAATGATAACAGGATGGGGGGATTGGGCAATGTGATCGGCCAGTATCTGGGACTGTTGCGTTCTTGTTTTTATAGATTGTTTATATTGAGATAGCATTTTTCTATACAAATGCATATCCTTTCTTTCCGGTACGGTTCCTCCTTCCGAAATCTTGTAAGCCATGCCCGTAATTTGATTTGACAACAAATGCACGTTATATACTCTGAATATTTTTCCATTTTCATGCCTGAAATCAGCATATTGAAAGCCATTGTCCGCACTGAAAACAAAGGATTCTGTTTTGATGGGATCGTAGGAACTGTAGATGGCCAGACCAGCCACAGCAGAATGAGCGGCTCTGTTTAATCCAATGGATTTGGGTAAACTTCCCTTTACCAATTTCATGCCTTCAATTTCCTGAAGGCACCAAATGGTAGGTTGTATTTTTAGTATTAATTTTTCCCAGGCATCATCCTGAATATATGGATGAGGATAATTAATTTCTTTAAAATCATGAGCATTAAAAGTGGCCACCCTAAAACTTTCCGTGGTTTCACCAGGTGGAATTTTCATTCTAAAATAGCCGAAAACGTAATCGACGCGCAAAATAATGACCACAAGGGGTAAAAGAAAAATCCATTTCCTGCGGTACATCCAGTAGAAGGTGAAAATTATATTTGCCAATAAGTAAAGAGGATAAAATAAACTCGCGATGCCAAAGTACCAATAGTCATTTGGATTGATATAGGCACCAAGATAAATAATAAGTAAACTGAGTGCTGCAAATAGGGTAACGATTCGTATAAATGAGTCCAAATCTTACTTTTTACTGGCCTGGAATAAAAATTCTTTCTCTTCGTCGGAAAGACTGTCGTAGCCTTTTTGCTTGATTTTATCTAAAATTTGATCCAGTTGGGTTTGATGATCGAGAGAATTTCCACCTTTAACCTCCCTCTCGCTAGTGTTTTTCGGTTTAGTTGATGTTTTTCTATGGATAACCTTGAGTGGATTATTTCTTCTATGTGATGCCTTATTGGAGGAGAATAAATACTGAATATATTCGGCCATTCTGTTAAATGGTAAAGATAAATCGTGGCCTTCCTGAAGTAACCGTACAAAAATAAAACCGAAAATAGCACCACCAAGGTGAGAAAAATGCCCTCCTGTATTTGTATTTGACGTTATAGATATCAAATCGATGATTAATAGCGCGAAAACTATAAATTTTAACTTGACATCACCAATGAATAATAATCTAAAACTGTAATCTGGTGCAATCGTTCCTGCCGCAACGACAATAGACATGATTCCGGCGGAGGCTCCTAAAGCCATTTTTGTTCCATTGGCACCGTAAGGAAGTAGATTTGCCGATAAAAAAAATATTATGGAACCCAATAAGCCACCGCAAAAATATAAGAATACAATTCTGTGATTACCTAAAAAATCGCCAGTTACCCTTCCAAACCAAATGAATATCAACATGTTCCATAAAATATGAAAAAACTCAAGATGTAAAAACATATTGGTAACCAGTATCCATGGATGGGTTAGTACAAACATTCCGTCGGATGACATGGCGAGGTATTTTATCAAACTCTCAAATATCGTGGACGTTTTTCCACCATTTGATAAGAAAAGGATAAAATTAAGAATGGTAGCAATAACAAAAACAGCTACATTTATGATAACCAATTGGTTTACCTTGTTTCCGTAACTGAATTCTGCTTTTAAATCGTTGTAAATAGAACTTAGCATGATATTTTGTCCTGATTAATTAAATCGCATGGGGAATTTGTGCCAAAAAGTGATGATGAGAAATCCAAATAACGCACCACCTAAATGGGCAAAATGAGCGACGCCGGGTTGTTTGCCACTCAATCCGAGGTATAATTCTAAAGCAGCATAGATCAGTACGAAATATTTAGCTTTTAATGGAATGGGTGGAAAGAGGAGTTGTATGACTGAATTTGGAAAATTCATACCATAAGCTACCAATAATCCGAAAACGGCGCCGGATGCACCAACTGTTGGTATATCCATGCTTGACATAGGGATAGAACCTGAGGTCAGTTCCCAATGCATAACCGCCATGTGTAAAACAAAAGAGCCAAGCCCCGTTGCGAGATAGTAGAAAAGGAATCTTTTTGGTCCAAATACAGCTTCTACGGGCGGTCCAAACATGTAAATGGCAAACATATTAAATAATAGATGCATGAAGTTTCCATGCATAAACATGTGCGTAACTATTTGATAGGGCTGAAAATAAGGTGAACCGGGGTAATAGACAGCCAATTGATTGGGCTCAATAAAAAATCGAACGCCCAAAAACATTATAATATTGATTATCAACAGATTTTTAACGACATCAGTAAGTTGGAGCATATTTTAACGTTTAAATGATTCAGAGAGTTCAGAAAGATTATAGGTAAGGAAACATCGATTTCCAGAGGGACTCATTAAAGGATTTTGGCAGGCAAATAGTTCATCAATCAGGGTTTGCATTTCAGTCTGATTCAAAGATTTTCCTCGTTTCAATGCGCCGGCTTTGGACATAGCCCGACATAATTTTTCTCTGGTTCCTAATCGTAAATTTGTTCCCAGTTTAAATTGTTCTAATAAATCTTCCAATAGACTGACTTCTTCAGATGAAGATATGCCCGCAGGAACGCCGTTTATCAAAAATCCATTATTTCCGAAAGGTTCTATATCAAAACCTAATTTATTCATTTCTGGTAAAAGATCCATTAATATAACCGCGTCAGCAGGGCTATATTGCACTTGTCTGGGAAATAAAAGGCGCTGGGAGCTTACCCGATGTTCATTTATGGCATTTTCAAATTGCTCGTAAAGGATTCTTTCATGTGCCGATTGTTGATCCACTAAAAGAAAACCCGATTTTATTTGACACACTAAATATCGATTATGAATCTGATAGGGTGATTTTAATTGAAAATTTTCTGTTTCATTAAAAAGAGGTTGATCTATTGAGGCCTGGTAAGTTACGACTTCTGGTCCTGGCGATTCTCCGAAATCAGGTTCGTCGTTAGAAACATTTTTCATACCCTCATATAGTTTTTCCCATTGCTTATTCGCTGACGTAGGGCTATAAGTTCCAAAGCCAACTTTGTTTGCAGCTTGTTCAAAACTTGGCGTAGGCTCTTGCTGAGGCGCTGGGAAATTTAAGATGGAACGCTCAAAATCTAAGCTGCCCGATATACCATATTGCCCTATGGCATGTCTAACTGCCACACGTATATAGCTGTATATCAGAGATTCATCCTCAAATTTAATTTCCTGTTTTGTAGGGTGAATATTTATATCAATTTTACCCGGATCTATATCCATGTAAAGGACGTACAAAGGGAAAGTATCCTTAGGCAGCATATCCTCAAAGGCGCTGGTAATAGCATGCTGCAAATAATGGCTCCGAATGAACCGGTTATTAACAAATAAATATTGCTCTCCCCGTGTTTTTTTTGCGAATTCAGGCTTACCAACAAAGCCGGTAATTCGCACAACATCGGTTTCTTCTTCAACGGGTACCAGTTTTTTATTGGACTGAACACCCAACACCTGAGAAACTCGCTGACGCAAATTTCCAGGAGCATAAGAAGCTATTTCATTGTCGTTATGGGAAAGATGCAGTTGAATGGAGGGATTAGCCAGGGCAATCCTTTGGAACTCCTCAACAATATGCTTGAGTTCAACGGTATTATTTTTTAAAAAATTTCGTCGTGCGGGTACATTAAAAAATAAATTTTTTACTGACAGGCTGGTCCCCGGACTCATGGTACAGGGCTCATGTTTTTTAATATCCGTAGCTTCCACGATTAATCGGGTACCCAGTTCGGCATTATGTAACCGTGTTTTGAGTTCCAGTTGGGCAACCGCGGCAATGGAGGCCAATGCTTCGCCCCGAAATCCCATGGTTCTAATAGAAAACAAATCGGAGGACTGTTTAATTTTAGAAGTAGCATGTCTTTCAAGGGACATTCGGGCATCCGTTTCGGACATTCCACATCCATTATCTGTCACTTGAAGGAGTTGCCTGCCGGCCTCCTTGGCATGAATGATGATAGAAGTAGCCCCTGCATCCACTGCATTTTCCAATAATTCCTTGAGCACAGAAGCTGGCCGTTGAATAACCTCACCCGCAGCAATTTGATTTGCAATGGCATCGGACAGTAACTTGATGACATCTGACATCTATTCGGTTTTTTCAATCATTTGTATCCATACAGGTAAGAACTCGGTAAGAACAAAGTAGGCACCTAAAAGAAGAATACCGATAATAAGGAGTAATCTAATATTTTGTTGACGCTTAGATTTTTGGGCAAAGTTAGCGTCTGCTTTATATTTATTTTTGAAACCAGAACGAATGCGCATTTTAGCTCCTTCCAAATCGTCCTGTTTTCTCATCTCCCGTTGCTTCGCACGCTCTTCCAATTCTTCCTGTACCGGATCATAGTACCTAGGCGTAAAAGTAAAAGCCTTTGATTTTGGCAATTTGGAAAATCGAAATAATGACATGATATTTAAATTTAAATATGGAAAACAAAATTAAACTAAATTTAGCTTAATGCAGTATGATTTTATAACCAATTAAAATGGTAATCTGTTTGACGTTTTATTTTTTTTGAAAATTTACCACTACCATATTTTAGTTGTGTACCTTTGCGGCGCAAATAATAACCAAATGATACTCTTATGAGCGATGCCATAAAACATGAGTGCGGAGTTGCCCTCATTCGTCTTAGGAAACCCTTTTCTTTTTATCAGGAAAAATATGGTTCCGCTTTTTATGGCATTGAAAAAATGCGTTTATTGCTTCAAAAGCAACGAAATAGAGGTCAGGATGGTGCAGGATTGGCAACCATTAAACTAGATCCTAAGCCAGGTGAAAAGTATATTAGTAGAAAAAGGAGCGTCGCGACAAACTATTTAGATGACCTCTTTGATCAGGTTTATTACCATTTTAATAAACTAAAGGATTTTCAACAAGATGCTCAGTGGCTGAAAGATAATAAACCCTATATGGGCGAATTATTGCTCGGGCACCTTAGGTATGGCACGCATAGTGACAACTCTATAGAAACTTGTCACCCTTTTCTTCGCCAAAATAACTGGATTAGTAGAAACCTTTTATTGGCCGGAAATTTTAATCTGACCAATGTCGATGAACTCTTTCAGGAACTAGTCGAATTGGGGCAATACCCAAAGGAAAAATCAGATACAGTTACGGTTCTTGAGAAAATTGGGCACTTCCTGGACGATGAAGTGCAACGCCTTCACACCTGGTATAAACCCGATGGACATTCAAATATACAAATTAATGACCTTATTTATGAAAATCTGGATATTCAACGTCTGCTGAGAAGGGCCTGTAAAAAATTTGACGGCGGCTATGTTATGGCTGGCCTCATAGGTCACGGTGATGCTTTTGTCATACGCGATCCCGCCGGTATCAGACCCGCATTCTATTATGCAGATGAGGAAATTGTGGTGGTCGCCTCGGAAAGACCGGCTATTCAAACTTCAATGGAAGTCAATTTTCATGATATCAAGGAGGTCAAACCGGGACATGTTCTCATCATAAGAAAGAATGGAAGTCTGGAGGAACTTCCATTCATTGAGTCAAGAGAAATAACGCCCTGTTCTTTTGAACGCATCTATTTTAGTAGAGGTAACGATAGGGATATCTATCTGGAGAGAAAGGCTTTAGGTAAAAAACTGATCCCTCAGATTTTGGAAAGTATTGATTACGATTTTGAAAATACCGTGTTTTCTTTCGTTCCCAATACAGCCGAAACGGCTTTCTTTGGAATGATTGAGGGAATTTATGATAGCCTGAATGTGGTTAAAACAAAAAAAATACGGGCGCTCATGGAAAATGGGCCTGTAGATGATGTGGAGCTGCAAAAAATAATGAATTTAAAGCCTCGCATCGAGAAATTGATTCTCAAAGATGCTAAAATAAGAACTTTTATTGCCGATTCGCAAACAAGGGGCAAACTCGTCTCCCACGTATATGATATTACTTACGGTCTAGTTAAAAATGACGTGGATACCCTGGTTTTACTCGATGATTCTATCGTTAGAGGAACCACTCTCCGCGATAGTATTATTCATATTGCCTCTACCTTGAAACCTAAAAAAATTATCATTGCTTCTACGGCTCCTCAAATTAGATTTCCAGATTGTTATGGCATTGATATGTCTAAAATGGGCGAATTTGTAGCTTTTAAAGCCTTGGTGAAGCTGTTGGAGGAAAATAATAAAATGAACTTACTCCAGGAAACTTATGTAAAATGTAAAGAAGTAGAGTTTTCGTCTGCAGCATTAGCTGAAAATCAGGTAAGTAGATTGTATGAATCTTTTTCCTATCAGGAAATTTCTAATAAAATTGCTGAAATAGTTACGCCGCCTGATACAAATATTGACATTGAGGTGATTTACCAAACTATTGCCGATTTACACGAAGCCTGTCCAGACCACAAGGGTGATTGGTATTTTTCGGGTAAATATCCTACACCAGGTGGGGGTAGAGTCGCAAATAGGGCTTTTATTAACTATATGGAGAAAAAAGATGTGAGAGCCTATTGAGTAAGTTTTCGCAATCTTTTTAAACGTTCGCCTGCTAATGTAAGAGTCTCTTCTTTTTTTGCAAAACAAAAACGGATAATTCGGGCATTTGGTGGATTATGATAAAATGAAGATAGGGGAATGGCGGCGACGCCTACCTCTTCAATGAGCCATTTTGTAAATGAAATGTCACCTTCCGAACTGAGTTCACTATAATCGCAACATTGAAAATAAGTTCCTTCACAAGATAATGGTTTCAATCCTGTCCCTGAAATCAAATCTAAAAAATAATCCCTTTTTTCTTCATAAAAATGGTTCAGTTTCATGTATTGACCAGGATCTTCCATATAATCAGCCAGGGCGTACTGTAAAGGTGTATTGACTGAAAAAACATTAAATTGGTGAACTTTCCTGAATTCTTTGGTTAATAATGGAGGTGCAACCACATACCCGATTTTCCAGCCTGTCACGTGATAGGTTTTACCAAATGAAAATACGGCAAAGCCTCGTGCTTTTAATTCCGGATAATTTAAAATACTTTCATGCTTTTTCCCGTCAAAAATGAGATGCTCATACACCTCATCACTAAGTAAATATACTTCAGTGTTAGACAAGACTTGTTGCAAATTCAGCATATCGTTTGCTGACCATATTCTACCAGTAGGATTATTTGGGGTGTTTATTATAATCAGTTTTGTTTGGGCGCTAAACATTTTTCTAACAAGACTCCAATCAATGATATAATCTGGCCCCTCGAGTATTATAGGTTTCGCCACACCACCACATAATTCAATAGCTGGTCGATAGGAGTCGTAGGCTGGTTCAAAATAGATAACCTCTTCTCCAGGTCTAATTAGGGTGGAAATGGCGGTAAAAATACCCTGGGTGCCGCCTGCAGTTATGGTTATTTCATCCTCTTCATGTAAATGAATGCCGTAAAGTCCATTAAATTTTTCTGACAATCTCTCTCTCAGTACGGGAACCCCCGTCATTTGAGCATACTGGTTTTTACCTTGATAAAAATACTGGGTGGCTAATTCAAGTAAGTAGGGGTCTGGTTCAAAATCAGGAAAACCTTGCGATAAGTTGACCGCACCAAATTCTTTAGCCATATTTGACATTACAGTAAAAATAGTAGTGCCAACATTGGGTAATTTGGAATTAAAATACATTGAATTATTTGTTATATGAGTTATATATCTTGTTGATACCCTCTGCTAAATCTTTATCTTTTTGTGTAATAACACTTCCTGCGTCATGCGTTGTTAAACGGATTTCCACTTTATTCCAACAATTGGACCAATCGGGATGATGGTTCATTTTTTCCGATAGTAGTGCAATTTGCGTCATAAAACTAAAAGCGATAGAAAAATTGTCAAATTGGAAATGTCCAATGAGCGTATTTGATTCTTCTTTCCAGTTTGTCATAAAATCGTTTTAATGTGGTAGCTGATGTAAGGCGTCATCTAAGGTAACAAACAATTGTTCTATGTGTTGCTTTTCTGTGTGAATACTTGTTACACATGCTCTAAAGTATAAATTTTCATTCAACTTAAGTATTGAAAACCAGGTATTTCCCTGATCAATAATCTTTTTGTGAAAGGCAGCTAACTCATCAGGGGAAAATTTTTCTATTTTTTCATGCGTAAACACAACAACTCCTAAAGCACTTTGAACGGGTAATTTCCATCCTCGTTTTACCAGACCTTCAGCCATATATTCGGCCAGAGAAAGTTGTTTTTCAATGTCGGCTGCCATTTGGGTAGCTCCTTTCACCCTAAAGGCCATATAAACCTTTAAGCCGATAAATCGCCTTGACCAAAGTAAGCTATTCTGATATGGATCATTGTTGTTTTGAGAAGGCATGTACAGTGCTTCCGTTTGAAAAGTCTGATATACCGTTTGTGGATATTTACAAAAAAACATTCCTGCTCCCATCGGAACGCTTAACCATTTATGGGCATCAGCGGTGACAGAATCGGCGAGCTCAATGCCATGTAATTTTTCGGCAATGACGGGTGAAATAATAGCACCGCCTGCCCATGCAGCATCCACATGGAGCCATAAGTTCTCTGTTTTGGCAAGGTCAGACAGCTCGTAGAGCGGATCTACACTGCCGATAGGGGTAGATCCAACGGTTCCTACCAAAAGGAAAGGATGATAACCATTTTTCTTGTCTATATTGATTTGTTCCTTTAAGGCTGATATATTCAGTGAAAAGTCATCATTTAAAGGAATTTTAAAAATAGATGATGTGCCAAGACCTGCATTTTTTGCAATCTTATCGAAGGAATTATGTGCCAGTGCAGAGACGTAAAATCTTGGTTTTTCTTTAATTCCGGCAAGCCCCTCTGTTAAATATTCCGGAAAATGATGTGATAAAGCACATAATACGGCAGTGAAATTTGCCTCTGATCCTCCGGAAGTAAAATGTCCCGTGGCACTGTTTGGCCACTTCATTTTTTCTATATAAAATTGAATTAGTGAATTTTCAACTTCATTAGAAAATTGAGCATGGCTATAAGCAGCCATCTGTGGATTAAAAAGTGCCGTTAAATAATCGCCAACAACGGCTGAAAACGAGGTTGCAGGGTTAAATAAGCCAAAATACCCTGGATGGGGGACATGGATATTGCCTTCTTGCAGCCAAGGTAGCAAGTCGTCGAGGGTGCTTTCAATGTTTTCCCCGCCCATTAAATCTCTATCTTTTAAATAGTTTTTTATCTCCTCCACTGTTTTTTTAGGCACAATGGACAGGTCTGATAAACCAGAATAATAATTTTCTGTGACAGATTGGAGTTTTGAAAAAATAGAATCCATACCTTACGCTTTTAAATGCTAAGGTAATATGTCTTTATTAAAAAAGTTGGCTGGGGAAACAGCTATTTATGGATTAAGTAGTATTTTAGGTAGATTACTTAATTATGTTTTGTTGACGCCCTATCTGACGAGGGTTTTCAGCACAGAATCCTATGGCATCATTTCCGACATATATGCGTATATTGCTTTATTGACGGTCATTTTTACTTACAGAATGGAAACGGCCTATTTTAGATACGCCAGTCGGTCTGAAACAAAGGACAATGCAATGGCTACCGCTACCATTATGTTATTGTTCAGTACAGTCTTATTAGCAGGTATTTTATCGTTATTTGTTCCACAATTATCAGCCCTTCTGGGTTATGAAAAGTTTCCGGAATATCTCTACATATTTATTGGTGTTTTGGCTTTAGATACTTTGGTGGCTATCCCTTTTGCTCAATTAAGGTTACAGAACAGACCCTGGCGATTTGCTGGTTTGAGATTGATGAATATTGTGGTTAACATAGTGTTTCTTTACTTTTTCCTTGAATTGTGTCCTTATTTAATCAAAAAAGATTTTATCTGGCTAAATAATATTTACAATGAAGATTTTCGCATTGGCTATGTTTTTCTGTCCAATCTTATAGCAAGTACGCTAACTTTTTTTCCATTTATTACCACTTACAAAAATCTGAAATCCAGATTTGATAAGTTATTAGCTGGAAACATGATCAGATATTCCGCGCCTTTAGTTATCTCAGCTATTGCGGGTATAATCAACCAATTTATAGGAACACCCCTTTTAAAATATCTTGGGCCTGGTACTATTTCTGAGAATTTAAGTGATGTAGGTATTTTTAATGCGGCCGCAAAAATAGCTGTTCTGATGACATTATTTACACAGGCTTTTAATTACGCAGCGGAACCATTTTTTTTCAGGCATTCGCAACGAGATGATTCGGTGCTAATTTATGGACAAGTAGCCAGAGCTTTTACCTTGACGGGGAGCATTGTCTTTTTAGGAATTCTTAGTTTTATAGACCTTATAGGTCTTTTTATTGGTCCCGATTTTAGAAGTGGATTGCACATATTACCTTATTTGCTCCTGGCTTATTTGTTTTTAGGTCTATTTTACAGTTTCTCTATCTGGTATAAATTAGCGGACAAAACTTTCATCGGAGGAAGAATTTCTTTTGTTGGCACGTTAATTACTGTGGTTTTAAATATTGTTTTAATTCCACATCTGGGTATGTTGGGACCCGCCATAGCAGCGCTGGCTTGTTATTTTTTTATGGCTGCTGCTGCCTACATTACCGGCAGCTACTACTATCCAATTCCATATCCAATGGATAAAATGACCTATTATTTGGGTGGAGCGATAGTGGGGTACATAGCTACCACTTTCATACCTGCTTTTTTCCCTAATGAGATGATTTATCGGATTTTGTTCGGTGGTATCATTTTTTCTTGTTATCTTATCTTTTTGCTATTTATAGAAAGGAAAATGGTAATAGCCTGGTTAAAACAAAAGACAAATTAATATCGGATAAATATGGAATATGCATTGGTAACAGGTGGAAGTCAGGGTATTGGCCGCGCCATCGCCAGAGAATTGGCAGGCAGGGGTTATGGTATTTTTCTTGCTGCGCTTGATAATTCGTTTTTAGAAGAAACGGCTGCGGAGCTGGAAGTTACTTTTAAGGTTCCGGTGATTAAATTCCCCGTAGATTTAACGAATGAAAAGGCTGCTTTAGACATTAAAGAAAACATTGAATCTGAAGGTATTTGTCTGAAAATTCTGGTCAATAATGCAGGTTTTGGAAGAGGCGATTTTTTTGAAAATATCTCCATGGAAACTTATCATACCATGATGGGGCTCAATAATCGGGTGATGGTTGAACTTTGTTACCATTTGCTGCCAGTGTTGAAGAAAAATAAGGCATCATATATTTTAAATCTGGGCAGCATGGAAAGCTTTTTACCCATGCCTGTAAAAGCTATATATACCGCATCTAAACATTTTGTTCTTGCCTTTTCTTTAGCGTTGGGCACGGAATTGAAAGGAACCGGAATCTCCGTTTCTATTTTATGTCCCGGTCCTGTGGTGACGAATGAAGATGGTATGCGGCGGATAAAAAACAATGGGGCAAGAGCCAGATTGGTAGTAATGATGCCAGAAGAGGTAGCTCCTATTGCAGTAAATGGCTTACTGTCAGGTAAAAAAGTGATTGTTCCAGGAAAAATAAATAAGATGATTCTTTTTATGAACAAGTTACTCCCTCTTTCTTTGAAAATGGTGCTATTAAAAAAAATAGGGATTAGTTTCTTACCTAAAGAAAGTTTAGTGGACGAAAGATTTAAAAATCAGGGTTGAAAAAGTCCTCGATTTTACAAAATTCACAACACATTTGCCATAATTTTTCTGCGTCTTCCAGTTTATAAGTATCTGCAGATGAAGGTTTTGGTTTACATTTGTCCCAATACAGCCCGCTTTGATTATGAACGGATGGTTCAGAGGCTAAAAATATTTGTGTTTGAGCACCTATATCAGGATTAACACCGCCGCTTCTTCTTAATTTCCAGGCTAAAGCATGTAGCCAATTCGTTTTTTTGACGCCAATATCTGTCTTTACTAATCCAGGTTGAACGGCAAAAGTGGATAAATGATTCGCAGGTTTTCTCCTGTTTAATTCATACATAAAATGGATATTAGCCATTTTAGATTGAGCATAAGCTTTTAGGCCGTGGTAATTTTTGGTTAAGTGAATATCGTCGAAATGTATTTTTCCTTTAAAATGAGAATCGGAAGCTACACTGACTACCCGAGGATTTTCCGCTAATATTAAATTTGGATAGAGCGCATGAGTGAGCAGAAAATAGGCCAGATGGTTTATGGCAAACATAGATTCAACCTTATCTTCGGTAAAGGTTAATTCAGAAATCCAGGTGCCTGCATTGTTCACTAAAACATCAACGACGGGAAAAAGCTGTCTTATCTGGCCAGCAACTTGTCGTATATTTTGCTGAGATTCAAGGAAAATAGTTAATACTTGAAGATTTGCGGAGGGGTATTCCGCTTTAATTTTAGCTGCAGCTGCTTCTCCCTTCTCTTTGGAACGACAAAGCATCATTACATTAGCATCCATTTTAGCCAATGCGCGGGCTGTTTCATATCCTAATCCAGCATTGGCGCCAGTAATGACAACATTTTTATTTTTCATTGCTTATTGCTTATTTGTCGAATGGCTTGTTTGTGAAGAATCGGAGGCGGTGAAATATTTAACTGTAGTAACTGATCATCGAGTAGCTCAAGGTCAGTATCATTTAAAATGAGAAAATATTGAATTTGTGACGTATCTGCCTCAAGGCCATAGATAAGTGCATGAGGATCTATATCATTGCCTTGTATAAAACTAAGGGCTCCACTATCAATCTTCGTTGTAAATGTCTGGTCGTCTGTATAAAATTTTTGTCTTCTTTTGTAAATGAATCGCTGAAGGTCAAAGTATAAATACGTTGAGACCATTTTGCAATGGTCACAAGGTAGATTACCCTCAAAAGCAACCTCGTTTTCCATTGGTAACTCCTTCTCTTTGAATAGGAAAGAAAACTCTTTGTCATTCAAAGATTTAGTGCGTTTATTTACTTTATCTTTTTCGCAAGACAAAAAACAGACAAGTAATAAAAAGTAAAATAAAATATTTGTAATTTTCTCCAGGCTCAAAGCAAAAACTTTATTCGCAAAAGTAAAAGTTTTTTTGAATCTGACAAGCAATATTATAAAAAAGAGTAAAAATGTTATTGCTTGTAAAGCCTTTTGACGGCAAGATTGACATTATTTGTACCTATGATCTGCACAAGATACATGCCTCTTGGTAAATTTTCTAGGGAATGCCTGGCGTCTGGTGTTATTTCTGAAAACTCTCTTACCCTAACTCCAACCATATTGTAAAGTACAATTTTTGTTACACCTGTAACCTCACTTAGACTTATAAAATGAGTAGCTGGATTCGGGAAAACATCAATATTAATGCGGGATTCTTTCCGTAAATTATCATTCCCCCAGGAGGCACGTAGGTTTGATTGAGCCGTGAGAGTTATTCCCGGCAAAGTCAAAGTTACGATAAGGATGAACAATAAACGCATCACATTTTTATTTTTCTAAAATGTAAATGTACATGATTTCAAGGTAAGACGCAAATTAATATTGTTCAAAAAGGGAATTATTTTTCAATTTTCAAACATTATTTTTTAAATATCATGAATCAAAAGGGATTGTATTTTATTATTTAAAAAAAGAATGGACAAAAGGCATCAAAGTGCGCTTATCTTTGTTCCCTAAAAACTAAAAGATTGAAAGCAAAAAAATCGTTTGGTCAACATTTCCTGCATCGGGAGGATATTGCTTCGGCCATTGCGGCAGCTTTAAAACAGACCGATACCGTTCCACGGATACTCGAAATTGGTCCGGGAAAAGGTATGTTAACCAAATATTTAAAAAATATTCCTGCTGAATTTAAAATGGTTGAAGCAGATGTGGATATGATTACCTTCCTGAGAAAAAATCACCCAGAATGGGCAGACGATATCATAGAGGGTGACTTTTTAAGCCTGAATCTATCCCATATTTTTGAGGGTAAATCATTTCTAATGATTGGAAATTTTCCCTATAATATTTCATCGCAAATTGTTTTCCGTCTTATTCAATACAGAGCGCAAATTCCTGAATTGGTTGGCATGTTCCAAAAGGAAATGGCGGTAAGAATTGTATCACCGCCTGGTTCAAAGGATTATGGCATCATTAGCGTGCTCACGCAGGCTTATTACAAAGGTGAATTACTTTTCGATGTAGATAGATCCTCTTTCAAACCACCTCCAAAAGTGCAGTCCGCGGTCATTAGATTGGAAAGAAAACCCCAGTTGTCGCTTGATTGTAGTGAAAGCCTTTTTAAATCTGTTGTAAAACAGGCTTTCAATCAACGAAGGAAAATGCTGAGAAATTCTTTGAAATCTCTTTTTCCCCAGTCCGATTTGATGACGGATCCTTTTTTTAATCAACGTCCGGAAGATTTAAGCCTGGATGATTATATTTCAATAACAAAGCAAATTGAGCAACATAGAATAGATTCTACAAAGTAAATACCCTTATCTTTGTAGAATTATTTCGTAAGTTTTAAAGTAAAATAGTATGAGTCTGGAAGAAAAAATAATGGAGGACCTTAAGGCAGCTATGAAAGCACAGGATAAAGCGTCAATGCGTGGCTTAAGGGCCGTTAAAAGCGCCCTGCTTTTATTGAAAACAGATGGATCTGGGAAAGAAATAACGCATGAAAGGGAGATTCAGTTGTTGCAAAAATTAGTTAAGCAACGCAGAGAATCTATCGCTATTTTTGAAAAAGAAAATAGAGCTGATTTAGCCGAAGTGGAAAAAGAGGAAGTGGCTGTTATTGAAAAATATTTGCCGGAGGCTCTTTCCGAAGAGGATCTTGAAAAGTTTATTCAAGCTTTAATCCTTTCGTCTGGGGCAAATTCCGTAAAAGATATGGGAAAAGTAATTGGCCTGGCTTCTAAGGAGTTGGCAGGGAAGGCCGATGGACGGGCTATTTCGGATATGGTAAAAAAGTGCCTGGCCGCATTATAAAGTCAATTTATTTAAAATATCATGGAAACTACATTTTTTAAGGAGCTCGGTTTGAAGGAACAAAATGCGGGAACTTCTACGGGATTATCTTTTTCAAATGATTCGCATCGGTTTATTGATTCTTTTTCTCCGGTGGATGGTTCGCTCTTAGGTCGTGTTTCCATAACTACAGACCTTGAGTTCAAAAATATCATTGAAAAGGCGTCCGCCGCTTTTGTAATCTGGCGCGCTATTCCCGCTCCTAAAAGAGGGGAGGTGGTTCGTCAATATGGCGATGTCCTTAGGAAACATAAAGAAGCACTTGGGAAACTTGTTTCCGCTGAAATGGGGAAAAGTTTGCAAGAAGGCTATGGTGAGGTTCAGGAAATGATCGATATATGCGATTTTGCCGTTGGTCTTTCCCGTCAATTGTATGGTTTAACCATGCATTCAGAGAGGCCCGGGCACAGAATGTATGAACAATGGCATCCGCTGGGTATCGTTGGCGTCATTTCCGCTTTTAATTTCCCCGTCGCCGTGTGGTCGTGGAATGCTATGATTGCTCTCGTTTGTGGGGATGTGGTAGTGTGGAAACCCTCAGAAAAAACACCACTTTGTGCCGTTGCCTGTCATTTGCTTTTGGAAAATGTACTTCGTGAAAATGCAGTGCCCGAAGGGGTTTGTAACTTGGTTACAGGCAACTATGAGGTCGGAGAATGGCTCACTTCTGACACAAGAATACCTCTGGTATCCGCTACCGGCAGCACCAGAATGGGTAAAATCGTTGCCACAAAATTGGCCGCTCGTTTGGGGAAATCAATCCTGGAACTAGGGGGGAATAATGCCATTATAGTAACCCCAAGTGCCGATCTGGATCTTGTGCTTACCGGCGCTCTGTTCGGTGCTGTCGGAACCGCAGGCCAAAGATGTACCTCTACCAGAAGATTGATTGTTCATGAATCAATTTTTGATGTCGTTAAAGATAAATTGAGCCGCGCTTATGCTCAACTGAGAATTGGTAATCCTCTGGATGCCAATATTCACGTAGGTCCTCTCATCGATAAGGAGGCTGTTGAAAATTATTTAGAGGCTATTCGTCAGATTTCTTTGCAAGGAGGTACCTTGCTGGTCGAAGGGGGTGTGTTGACAGGTGACGCTTATTCAAGTGGTTGTTATGTAAAACCTTGTATCGCCGTGGCAAAGCCCGACATGGAGATAGTTAAACACGAAACTTTCGCTCCTATTTTATACCTTTTGTCTTACCGTACTTTGGAGGAGGCCATAGCTATTCAGAACAATGTTCCTCAAGGTCTTTCCAGTGCTATTATGACGAATGATTTAAGAGAAGCAGAGTTGTTTTTATCAACCAATGGCTCAGATTGCGGTATCGCCAATGTCAATATTGGAACCAGTGGTGCTGAAATAGGCGGCGCTTTTGGTGGAGAAAAAGAAACTGGTGGTGGCAGAGAAAGTGGTTCCGATGCCTGGAAAGCTTATATGCGTCGTCAAACCAATACTATAAATTATGGGAAAACCCTTCCTCTGGCGCAAGGTATTACCTTTGATCTCTAAGAAAATATATTAAGGATGTTGAAACGTTAGTCGAAAATGAAAATGAAGGAATGCCTCGTCATTCTTTGAAAATTTGAATGAGATTAACAGATGTTTCAACATCCCAATTCGCTTTTATTTCCTCAATAGGTATTAATACTATTTTCTCAGGTTGTCGGTGAAACTGCAAACTTCCGGTATCCCATATTCCATTATTATTACCATCTTTAATAACCTTCAAGGTGTATTTTCCAGGAGACAATAAGTTGAGAGAAATGCCTTCCGGCGCATTTCCATGAATCTGTTTTTCATATAAAATACGTTGCGATTCGTCCGTAATCTGAACTACGTAATGCATATTTGAATCAATATCCGCTATTTTAACCACTAAATTGCCATAATCTTCTGTTTTTCCAACCGTTAGGCTAATTCTCAAACTATCGGTTGTTTTACCGTAAATATCCTGGATAGCTCCCGGTGGAATATTCAGTTTATAGGTGTTTCCCTCTTGCCATCGACCATGTAATAAAAATTTTCTTGGATAAATGCTGTCCTGGACAAAATATAGCGTGTCAGAAACGGGTATGCTATCTTGTATCTGAATAATTTTTGATGCATCAAAGGATGATAGGGGTCTTAATAGTGATAATTCAAGGGGAGCCCCTGGTTTTAAAGTTTGTTGTATAATACCACTTTCAGGGGTATTCTCTACTCTTAATTTATCAAAAGCAGGCATTGCTCCAGAAGTATTAAATTTTAAGGTGTCAACAGAATTCAAACCACTTTGTACGCCAATTTGCCAGGGTGTTTTTGCTCCTGTCGGATTGAACCAAAGCTTTAATGTATCTTTTACACTTTCTCTGTAAAGTTTAGGCGTCAGAGAATCCGTAGAAATAAGAACTTCATCAGGCGATTGGTTAAACAGGATTTTAGCTAAGCCAAACGTCTTTATATCAGAGGAATTAAGACGTAAGGTGGGTTTTTCCTGGAAAACCTGAAGCGTTAATGAATCGGTGCGGGAAAAATTTAAAATAAGAATTGAATCAGGAAATCCAATGCGTTCATTACCTAAATCGAATTTATAATTAAAATTTACATCCTCCAGAGCAAAAAGGGAAAAGGTATCACTTCGAACATTTTCCATAGTAAAACGCCCCTCTTTGTCCGTTAAGCTCAAATACAGTGGTTTTTGCGTCCTAACCACAGAGTCCTGAGTCGAATTATAGAGCATAACCCTTATTTTCTCCAGTGGTTTGCCATCCAGGGCATCGACTACTTTTCCTGAAAGGGAAAGAGAATCTATAAAATCTCCAGTAGAAAAAACAAAACGTAATTTTTCAGCTGGATTTTTTTCGGTCAGATCTTTTACAGACTCACCAAAATTAAACGTATAGGTCACATTTTCTCTGAGTGTTTCCCGCTCATCCCAGCCAATAACAACGCTCTTTTTTTTGACATAAATTTCAGGTTTATATTGTAATGGGGGAGATATTATCACTTGATTAAATACATCTTCCAACTGAACCCATTCATTGAATGTCAGAGAGATATCTTGTTTTAAAAACTTAGTTTGAAAGTTAGGCGTGCTTAAGGCAGTATCAATGACAGGGGGAGCTTCATCTCTCGGTCCACCTGTAGGCGTAGTAGGGGTAGCACAAGAAACCAGCATATAAACCAATGCAGATAAAATACACCAAGGTAAGAAACGGATCATTCCCAATTTTTAAACAAATATAAGACAGGGAAGCCTCTTTATTTTAATTAAAATCCAAAGATGTTCTTAGCAGATAATATGATGATAACGCAACCTACGACAATGAGTAAAAATCTTTGACTAACTATTTTTGCCATCCATGCGCCCAGAGGTGCGGCTAAAACACCCCCAATAATGAGTCCGATGATGATTGGCCAACCTGTAATGCCTATGAAAACAGTAAAAATGCCGGAGGCTGCTAAGGCAACGAGAAACTCCGCAGCATTAACGGTCCCAATCGTAGTTCTTGGGGTATTTCCCTGGCTTAAGAGGGTAGTGGTAACAATGGGACCCCATCCGCCACCACCGCTGGCGTCAGCAAATCCACCAATAAATCCAAGAAAAGATACATTGACATTTTTTTTCTCGGCAACCTTATTTTTTATTCCTTTTATGAGCACAACAGTGCCCATAACAATGAGATAGAATGAAATAAAGGGTTTGAGAGCATTTCCATCGAAATAGGAAACTACGCCAGCGCCAAGAATAGCTCCCAAAATGCCGGGTAAGGCTAGTTTTTTAAAAAGTTGTTTATCCACATTTCCAAATCGCCAATGCGAAAGACCCGAGGCTGCCGTTGTAAAAATTTCAGCCAGATGAACACTGGCACTGGCCACTGCTGGACTAACGCCAGTAGTAAGTAAAAAAGTGGTAGAACTTATACCATAAGCCATTCCCAACGCACCGTCTATAAGTTGGGCTAAAAAACCAGCAGCCAGCCAAACAAAAAATTTAGGGTCAACATATTGAAGCACAAAGGACTTAATGGCATTTTCACCTATGGGCAACCATAAAAAAAGAAGAAAAAACAATATAAGAAAAAAGGTGACAACATATAAAATGACAAATAAAAGGGAGATATCTTTTTGGGCGGGCAGTCTGAGCGCTTTCATTTATCAGTATTAAAGTTAACGAAAATGCAAAGATATAAATTCTATTAAATAAGTAGGGTATTTCACAGGATATCTGAAACTGTTTTTTGCAACATTAGTTTTAAGGTTTGGTCTCGAATTTGTAAAAAAACTCTATGAAGGCCGCAAGCTACTTCGTCGGGACAATCCTTGCATTTTTCATAAAATTTTAATGAGACGCAAGGTAAAAGGGCAATAGCACCATCAAAAAGGCGATAAATTTCACCGAGTAAAATTGTTTCCGGGGCCTTAACTAAATAGTAGCCTCCTCCTGCACCTTGTTTACTGTTTACAAATCCCCCTTTTTTCAAGTCTAGCAAAATAAGCTCCAAAAATTTTCTGGGGATATTTTCCAAGCGGGCAATTTCAGCCGTTTGGCAGTGAGTATCAGGGTATCGCTTAGCCAGATGAGCGAGTGCCTTAAAAGCATATTTACATTTTTTGGACATCATAAGTTAAAGGCGTAAAAAGTGAAATTCGACAGAAAGCAATATTTCTATGTATATGATAGGTTTTAGCAGTTAAACGGTAAAGAATCGAATATTTATGTATAAAATTCGCCTTAAAACTAATCAAATTTTCTCAAAAAAATTGAATTTAAAAATGTCCTTCTTACGCTTATTGCTTTATTCTTTTATAATTTTGTATCTTTAAAAATACTTGAGTTCAATTAACTGCCATTTATCGATGAATACATTTAAAAAAGAAATTTTGTTAAAGGGAAACTTAATTTTTGTATCCCTTTTGTGTCTTTTAGTTTCCAGCGCATGTGAAAAGGAAGCGAAACCTGGTATGGGTGGAGGTCCGGGAAAGGGAAAAGACATGCCGCCTAGTGTAGTAGATTATACCATTGCTACCGGGCAGGAGTTGACCATGAGTATTTTAGCAACGGGAAATCTTTTGCCTAATGAAACAGTTGAAATCAGGCCTGAACGTGCCGGCAGATTAGAAAAAATATATTTTAAAGAAGGAGGAACGGTTCTTAAAGGAGCTTTATTGGCCGAGTTAGACAGAGATGATTTGGAGGCGCAGTTGGCAAAATTGAAAGTCAATGAGCAATTCGCAGATCGCGAAGTAAAACGGGCAAAGGCTTTATTAGATATTGATGGAATCACGCAGGAAGAATACGACAGATTAGGTACCAATCTTAATCTTGTAAAGGCAGATATTCGGGTAACGGAGGTTGGTATTGAGAAAACGAAGATTTTTGCCCCTTTTTCAGGTAAAGTGGGTTTAAGACAGCTCAGCGAGGGGGCTTTTGTATCAAATGCTGACCGCTTGGTCTCTTTGCA
>JBMLQR010000174.1:22783-57720 GCA_049241465.1 Saprospiraceae bacterium
GACAGCTCAGCGAGGGGGCTTTTGTATCAAATGCTGACCGCTTGGTCTCTTTGCAACAAACTAATCCTATAAAATTAGAATTTGATGTGCCTGAAAGGGAAGCAAGGGATTTAAAAAACGGTCAGCTTATCACTTTTACCGTCGAAGGCTTGAAACAGTCCTTCAAAGCCACAGTGTATGCACTTTCTTCTGTCATTAATCAAAGTACCAGAACCCTTACGGTTAGAGCAACTTGTCCTAACGGGGATGGATTATTGCAACCTGGAAACTTTGCCAGAGTATCGCTCGTTACCAGTAAAGTTCAGAATTCAATACTAGTACCTACCGATGCCATTATTCCCGTTTTAGAGGGACAGCAATTATTTATAATTAAAGAAGGATTAGTAGTACCAATGCTTGTTGAAACAGGGTCCCGCAAAAACAATAAAATAGCTATAACCAGCGGAATTTCTATTGGGGATACGATTCTTTTGAGCGGTTTATTGGCTGTGAAGCCAGGAGATATGGTTATTCCTGGAAATTTTATTGATCTCGTTAAAATGGACAAATAATGACTTTTTCTTCCTTAAGTATTAATAGACCGGTTTTAGCCAGTGTAATTTCCATTGTTATCGTTCTTTTTGGTGTTATCGGTTACACCTATCTGGGTATTCGTGAATATCCGAGCATTGATCCTCCCGTTATTTCTGTAAGTACCAGTTATACTGGCGCCAATGCCGATGTTATTGAATCGCAAATTACAGAACCTCTCGAGGAAAGTATCAATGGTATTTCGGGTATTCGTTCTCTGTCTAGTATCAGCACACAAGGTCGCAGTAGCATTACCGTTGAATTTGAAGTCGGATTAGATTTGGAGGCTGCAGCAAATGATGTGCGCGATAAAGTTTCCCAGGCACAGCGTTCATTGCCCGCTGATACAGATCCTCCTATTGTAAGTAAATCGGATGCTGGTTCTTCTAATATAATGACGGTAACGGTACAGAGCTCTAAGAGAGATTTATTATTTCTTAGTGAATATGCCAATAATGTTTTAAAAGAAAGACTGCAAACTATACCAGGCGTTTCCAATATTAGAATTTGGGGTGAAAAAAGGTTTGCCATACGTATTAAAATGGATCCAGCACGCCTTTCAGCCTATTCTTTAACGCCTTTAGATGTAAGAAACGCTCTCCAAAGACAAAATTTGGAACTTCCTGCTGGTAAAATAGAGGGAAATAGAACGGAATTGACCATTCGTGCACAGGGAAGATTATACACACCCGAAGAGTTTGGCAATATCGTGTTGAGAGAACAAAATGGCATTATTGTTCAGGTCAAAGATGTCGCTGAAGTGGTTTTGGAGGCTCAGAATACAAGAACAATAATGAGGGGTAATGATGGTAAACCTCAAGTGGGCGTTGCTTTAACGCCTCTCCCAGGTGCCAACTACATAGAAATTGCCGATGAAGTATATCGTCGGGTAGAGGCAATTAAAAAGGATAAACCAGAAGATATCATCCTTGATTACGCTTTTGATAGTACAAAACCTATTAGAAGAGCTATCTCGGAAGTGCAGGAAACTATTCTCATTGCCTTCGGTCTGGTGGTACTGGTCATATTTTTCTTTCTCAGAGACTGGCGTACCACTATCATCCCCGTTGTCGCTATTCCAATCTCGCTGATTGGAGCTTTCTTCATTATGTATCTTTTTAATTTTTCTATTAATATCTTAACCTTGCTTGGTATTGTGTTAGCCACCGGTTTAGTAGTTGACGATGCCATTGTAATGCTTGAGAATATTTATCGAAGGGTGGAGGAAGGGGAAAGTCCTATGGAGGCAGCTCATAAAGGTTCTGAGGAAATATTTTTTGCCATTGTGGCCACTTCAGTAACCTTAGTGGTAGTATTCTTACCTATTGTTTTTTTACAAGGACTTACAGGAAGACTTTTTAGGGAATTTGGTATTGTAGTAGCAGGCTCGATTATTATCTCTGCCATTGTTTCACTTTCCCTGACACCTATGATGGCTTCACGCATTCTTAAAAAGAATGATTCACATGGCTTTTTATTTAGATTTATAGGTAAGGGTTTGGATAATCTCACCAATGCCTACAATAGTCTGTTGTCCAAATTCATGAAAGTCAGATTTCTGGCAATAATCATTGTTTTGGCTTGCATGGGTGGTATTTACAGGTTAATTCAAATCATTCCATCTGAGTTATCTCCTATGGAAGATAAGAGCGGATTGAGGGTGTTTTCCACGGCACCGGAGGGAACTTCCTATGAGATTATGGATAAATACATGGAAGAGGTTTTAAAATTAGTTGATACTCTTCCAGAAAAAGCGGCAGTTATTGCCGTAACAGCTCCTGGTTTCGGTGGTGCCGGAGCTTTGAATAGCGGATTCGTTTCACTTTCTTTGACACCCCCTTCGGAAAGAACAAGGAGTCAGGATGATATCGCAAAAAGTTTAATGCCCCATTTGAATCGATTGAATTATGCTAAGTCGATTGTCTCTCAGGAGCAAACCATTAGCGTGGGCAGAAGTTTCAGGAGTTTACCTGTTCAATATGTAATTCAGGCTCAATCTTTCGAAAAATTAAAAAGTATTATTCCTGTTTTTATGGAGGAGGTGTCTAAACATCCCGCCTTTGCAGTGAACGATTTAGATTTAAAATTCAATAAACCTGAAATCAGGGTAGATATAGACAGAGAGAGGTCTCAGGAACTTGGCGTATCGGTGAGAGATGTTGCGGAATCATTGCAACTCTACTTTAGTGGACAGCGATATGGTTATTTCCTTAAGAATGGTAAGCAATATGAAGTAATTGGTGAAGCTGATCGTGGATACCGCGATGATCCATCCGATTTATCCTCTCTTTATGTAAGGAATAATCGGGGAGAGCTTATACCTATCAGTAATGTTGTCCGACTCAAAGAAGAATCCAGTCCTCCTCAACTTTATCATTATAATAGATATCTTTCAGCCACCGTATCTGCAGCATTGGCAGAAGGTTACACCATTGGTCAAGGCATAGAAGCGATGGATGAAATAGCTAAAAAGGTGTTGGACGAGTCTTATCAAACCGCATTGGCAGGCGTTTCAAAAGATTTCAGGGAGAGTTCCAGTGGTCTCTATTTTGCCTTTCTCTTAGCTTTAGCCCTTATTTATCTGGCATTGGCAGCACAGTTTGAAAGTTTTCTGGATCCGCTTATTATCATGATAACTGTTCCTTTAGCACTCGTTGGTGCGCTTTGGGCGCTAAATATTTTTGATCATACCCTGAATATATTTAGTCAAATTGGTATCATCGTTTTAGTAGGTATTGTAACTAAAAATGGTATTTTGATTGTTGAATTTGCAAATCAAAAAATGGAAGAAGGTATGGATGCCACCTCGGCAGCTATTTTTGCAGCAACGCAAAGAATGAGACCTATTCTAATGACAAGCATAGCTACGGTGCTCGGTGTTTTACCTATCGCTGTTGCCTTTGGCGCAGCGGCTACCTCGAGAATCCCCATGGGTGTTGCCATTATTGGGGGATTATTATTTTCTTTAGTATTAACCTTATTTGTTATTCCTGCGATATATACGTTTTTTAATCGTCAGCATAAAAAAGAATTAACGGCATGATCTACTGTTTCCGAATGGCTATATTTTGCCTATTTATTACCCCTGTTTTTGCACAGGAGGCACCGATTCTCTCTCCAGAATCGGCCGTTAAAATAGGCTTGGAAAAGAATTTTGGTATTCAGATCCTTAGAAATAATGAACGAATAGCTCAGTTAAATAATACCCCGGGGCGAGCTGGATTATTACCCACATTGGGTGTAAATAGTTTGGCAAACTATGCAAGTAACAACACTGAGCAAAAGTTCTTTAATGGTGAAACCCGTTCTGGTATAGGTGCGGGAAATCTTACAACCAGAATGGGGTTGGAGATGAATTGGACGGCTTTTGATGGTTTTAACATGTTTGTGGAGAGAGATAGGTTGGCGCTCATGGAAAAAATGAGCCGGGCCGAGACAACCGCTCAGATGCAAACTTTCGCAGCAGGTATTCTCGCCGCTTATTATCGATTGGTTGAATTGGAAAGATCTACAGAAAATCTGAGATATGCAGTTACTCTCGATCGGGATATTCTCGATTTAGTGAAAAATAAGAAAAAAATTGGTACAGCAAATGGTTTGGAGGTACTACAGTCACAAACGAGGTTAAATAGTGATTCCGCGCGCCTTGTTTTGCTGGAAAATGATATCTCAAGATCAAGAATGAATTTTAATATTTTGTTGAATCTTGATCCTAATACGCCTTTTACGCTGGATACTCGTTTTCAAAATGCTACCATGCCTTCCTTGGAAGAGCTCCTATTGCGGACTCGTCAGAATCACCCGGATTTATTGCTTACAAAATTGCAAAAGGAACAAGCTGCTTTAAGACTAGAAACGGTTAAAAGTAGTTTCTGGCCCGTAATAACGCTTCAAGCTGCTTATAATGTGGCTTTTTCACGTTCTGAAGTAGGATTTTTACTTTCCAATCGGTCAAATGGACCTTTTGTTGGTCTTACTTTAAGATATACTATTTTTGACGGGCAGAACAGGAAAAATGATCAGGAAATTGCCTTGGTGCAGATGGAAAACGCAGCCTTAAGAGAAACAGATTTGTTAACTATTCTAGAAGGCAGAATTAAAACTAAAATATCAGATTATAGTGCTCTTTCAAATCTTATAAGTATGGAAGAGGAGAATTTAAATGCTTCCCGTCAACAATCGGCTTTGGCAAGGGAACTATATAGATTGGGAAAAACAACTAATTTTGAGGTGAGAGAGTCTATTCTGCAAGAAATTCAGGCGCTTGACAGAGTTATTAACGCTCAGGCAAGGGTGAAACAAGTAGAAATTGAGATTTTCAATGATGCAGGAATTCCTTTGTTTCCTGTACAATAATTTTGTCAGCATTAATTTACTATTATGAAAAAAATGACTCTGCAGATACTTTCTGCCTGTTTTTTCCTGCTTCTGGTTGGAAATAAACTTTCCGCCCAGCGTGAACCTATAAATGCTCAACTTGTCGAAGCAATTCGCAAAGAAGGCCTGGAAAATAGTCAGGTTATGGAGGTCGCGGCCTGGTTAACCGATGTGCACGGACCACGTTTAACTGGTTCTCCAAAACTTGATGATGCAACGAAATGGGCTAAATCTACCCTTGAAAAATGGGGGATGTCCAATGTACACTTAGAGGAATGGGGCCCTTTTGGCAGAGGATGGCAACTAAGTCATTTTTCTATGCATGCGCTAACGCCAACGTATTTTCCCATTATTGCCGTGCCTAAAGCTTGGTCGGGTTCAACTAAAGGAGAAATAACAGGGGAGGTCATTTATTTAAATGCCAATGATTCCACAGATTTACCAGCCTATAAGGGTAAATTAAAGGGTAAATTTATTCTATTAGATACCATAAGAGATTTAAAAGAATGGTTCGATGCACCTGCAGAAAGACATTCTGATGCTGCTTTGTTACAAATGGCACAAGCTCCCCTTCCCGGAGGAAGACCTGAAAGAGATTATAGCAGAATGGGTGGATTTAGTTTCAATACGCAATTATGGAAATTTATTTCCGAGGAGAAACCAGCTGCTGTGCTCGATCGCGGATTTAAAGGTGATTTAGGGGTAGTATTTGCTACCGGTGCGCGGGTTACGACAGGTAGAGCTCAGGATGTTGATAATCCAGTCATCCCTCAAGCTACTTTGTCGGTAGAACATTACAACAGAATTTTACGTATGGTCAACAGAAATATGCCTGTTTCCCTTAGTTTAAATTTATTGGGTACTTATACCAATCCCGATGGAATGGAACATAACCTGATAGCGGAAATTCCAGGATCTGATAAAGCGGACGAGGTGGTCATGTTAGGTGCACACATAGATTCATGGCACAATGGAACCGGAGCAACAGATAATGCCGCAGGTTCCGCTGTTATGATGGAGGCACTACGTATTATCCATGAAGTTACCAAAGCAACTGGCATTAAACCAAGACGTACTATTCGCCTGGCTCTTTGGACAGGGGAAGAACAAGGCCTTTTAGGTTCAAGAGCTTATGTGAAAAATCATTTTGGTGAAACGCCTGAGGGAGATGCTAAAAGAGCTAAGATTTCTGCCTATTATAATCTGGATAATGGAACAGGTAAAATAAGAGGAATTTACACGCAGGGTAATGAAAAAATAGCCCCTATTTTTAATAGCTTGCTTCAGCCTTTTAAAGATCTGGGCGCAGCAACCGTTACATATAGTAATACCGGCGGTACAGACCACCAAGCCTTTGATGGCGTTGGTATTCCTGGATTTCAGTTTATTCAGGAACCTATTGCCTATTCCACCAGAACACATCACTCAAATATGGATAATTGGGATCATTTAATCGCTGATGACCTAAAGCAGGCAGCAACGGTTATTGCTTCTATAGTGTTACATACAGCAATGCGTGATGAACTTATGCCTAGAAAATAAAGAAATTTGATACTCGAAGCTTGTGTTGAAACAGCAGATCAGGCTGTTTTAGCTGAACAAAATGGGGCAGATAGAATTGAACTCTGCTCCCACCTCGAATGGGATGGCTTAACGCCTTCTGATGATTTATTAAATGAGACCCTTTCCCGGATCTCCATTCCTATTATGGCTATGGTGAGGTCCAGGAAAGGTGATTTTGTTTATTCTTCTGAGGATATATTTGATATGAAAGTTTCTACTTCATTTTTTAAGGATGTAGGTGTTAAAGGTATCGTTTTCGGAGGCCTTTTGAAGAATAATGAAATCGATTTTAATGCGCTTGATAAAATTTCAAATGCTGCTGCAGGCCTTCCTCTTACTTTTCATAAAGCCATTGATTTTACTCCAAATCCTTTGAAATCCTTGATGGCTCTTGCCAAAGAAAAGATGGTTTCAACCGTTCTAACCTCTGGAGGACCTGGCTCAGCATGGGACAATAGATTGGTCTTAAAGGAAATGGTTGCCTTTGGAAAAGATAATAATTTGACTGTTTTAGTGGCCGGGGGCGTTCGCTTTGATAATCTGCCATCCTTACACGAGTTCTTACACGCGACGGCCTATCATGGTAGAAGAATAGTACCCAATATTGGTTGAAAACCAATATTTACCACCATAGAAAAGAGGATTCTTCAGCATAGAGGGTAATTTCCATGTTTACAATGCCCAGGGAAGAAAAAGAATGGCTTATCCATCTCGGAATGGTCTGATCTTCCATTTCTCGCCAGGTAATAACGCTTCCTTCTTCCTTTTGGTTTTTATATAAAAGTTGTGTATTAATCTCCTTTTTAGAGAATAAATAAGGGAAGAAATCAATCTTGAATGGTCCTGAAATAATCTTTCTAAAAGATGAAAATCGGTAGATACTTCTTGTATTGTCCGTAAACAACCATTTTTCAGCATAGATAATCTGGTAGGTCAGGTCAGCATAAAAAATATATTGTTTAGTGCCAGGATTTATATAAATCTTGCCTTCCAAAGGTGTTTTTCGTCCTGTTTTAGAAACCAAATGCCCTTTTACCCTTAACCGAAGACATGGGCCATCAATATAAAGTGCTTTTGCTTTTGAAATGGCTTGTTTTCTAACATTATTTGCCCCAATGGAATCCAGTAGTATAAAGAATAATAAGATCCAAAGTAAGGAAGTAGTGATAAGAATCATGGTTATTTGTAAAGTAAAAGCTTAAAAAATCATAGATCTTTTGCGTGTAATAAAGAAAAGATATCTGGAAATTTTTCCATCGTTGGTATAGGAAAATAAAGAAGATGAACGATAACGGCAGGTAAAATTTCAATATCAGGTCTTCCAATACATTCAAAAATGCAGGTTTTGTCCCAGCCACTTATTTCGGCTAAGGTTTCCCACCAAGATTCTTCCCCTTCTGGCCATTTCCTGTCCGCATTTTGCGCTATGTAAATTTTAGACCATTCGTGAGCGGTAACCGGATAATGATTTATCGGATTCATGTATCCCTGGAAAATGGCTTGTGCCGAAAACAGTAAAACACCGTCCTCAGAAAATGATTCTGAATGATGAAAATTATTAGGATATTGTGGAGAGGGAAAAGCCGTTGGATAAATCACTATTTTTTCATAACCGCTAAAAAGAAATTTCTCTTCGTCGAAGGTTAACATAACAGCGGGAATGATAGCCATAAGCTTGAAATCTTCGGGTAAACTCTCTTCCGATTGGCCTTGAAAATCAATAGCCAGAAGCATAAGAAAACACCGTTGCTCAAAAACTATTTTTTTTTCCGCACTCAATGCAACATAAAATGGACAACCTGTTAGAAGGATCTGTTTTTGAATATTATCAAGGCCTGGTGTGAATTTTTTATAGTAAAACCAGTCTATCTGAGGTGAAAGAACATAGATAACGGCTATCAAAATGATTGGAGGTAACATCCATATACCATACAAACCGTCGTTTATCCATGAATAATAACCCGAAATAAGAAAGACAATAAAACAAGGAATGAGAAGTATCCTGGATGGCATCTTTTTTTTGTAAAGATAAGTGGATTCGGCTTAGACAAATCTGCTTTTTAAAATATTTGTATTTTTTTTTGAAAGAATAGTACTTCTTTAAAAAAGAATGCTATCTTTGTCCCGCTCAAAAGAGGAGTTTTAATAGGAAGGTATGGTAGCTCAGTTGGTAGAGCACAGGACTGAAAATCCTGGTGTCGGCGGTTCAATTCCGCCCCGTACCACAATTTTTTTTTATATGATTAACATAGCGTTTCATATTGGTCACCATCATCACGTACTACCTTGTAGTGTGGGTTGAAACCGGTATAAATGGTTTAAAAGAGGTTTACCCACTCGTGGTTAAACCTCTTTTTTTTTGCAATTTTTTATCAAATGAGTGATATGCTTAAGTTAGCGGTACAAAAATCGGGAAGACTTCTTGAGGGTTCTTTAGATTTGTTGAAATCTTGTGGTATCAAAATTGATAATGGAGAAGACCGGTTGCGAGTTACGGCCACTCATTTCCCTATGGAGCTTTATTTTTTAAGGAATTCAGATATTCCGCAATACGTTCAGGACGGTATTGCAGATATTGCTATCCTCGGAGAAAATACGCTGGTGGAGAAAAATAGAGAGATGGATAAAATTATGCCTCTGGGTTTTTCAAAATGCCGTCTTTCTATTGCCGTACCCAAAGGGGTTAACTATACGGGCGTGCAATGGCTGGAAGGTAAAAAAATAGCCACTTCCTATCCGCATTCACTGGCAAATTATTTAGATGCCTTAAAGATAAAAGCTGAAATTCATGAGATTTCAGGCTCTGTAGAAATTGCCCCCAATATTGGTCTCGCCGATGCTATCTGCGATTTGGTGAGCAGCGGTTCCACGCTCTTCAAGAATAATCTGGTGGAAAAGGACGTACTTTTCAAATCAGAAGCGTGGTTGGTATCACACAAAGCTATCTCCCAAGAAAAAAAGGTTTTACTCGATAAATTGATATTTAGAATGAAGGCCGTACTTACTGCGGCGAATAATAAATATCTTTTGATGAATGTTCCTAATGATAAAGTAAAAGAAGTGATTGAGCTGCTGCCAGGAATGAAAAGTCCAACCGTTATGCCGCTCGCCGACCAACAGTGGAGTTCCGTTCATACAGTCATTGGAGAAGATCAGTTTTGGGATATTATTGACAGATTAAAAGACGCCGGTGCTCAAGGGATTTTAGTTATTCCAATTCAAAAAATGATTCTATGACTTCTTTTATAAATCACTTTTATGATAATCCACCCAAGGTGGAATGGGCAAAAATTCTTGCCAGGCCAAATCCAGGTGGTGCTGATATCTCTGCACTCGTTGCTGATATTCTGGCAGCCGTTAAAGAAAAAGGAGATCAGGCTATTGTAGATTTTAATACCCGATTTGATGGATTTGTAAGTCCTTCGTTTGAAGTGACTGAAGAGGAAATAAAGGAAGCAGTTTTATCATTACCAGAAAATTTAAAAAAAGCTATACTAAGTGCAGCGGCTAATATTACCGCGTTTCACGAAAAGCAAAAAGTAGATCAGGAACCTGTCGAAACCATGCCAGGTGTTTTATGTTGGCGTAAGAGTGTGCCTATTGAAAAAGTAGGTTTATACATTCCTGGTGGAACGGCGCCTTTGTTTTCAAGTGTACTTATGCTGGGTATTCCAGCTAAAATAGCTGGATGTAGTGAAATAATATTGTGCTCCCCTCCGCAAAAGGACGGAAAAATTCATCCGGCTATTTTATTTGCCGCTCATATTACGGGTATAACCCGGATATTTAAAGTAGGGGGTGCTCAGGCAATCGCCGCTATGGCCTTCGGTACCGAAACCATTCCAGCCGTATATAAAATCGCCGGACCAGGAAATAGGTACGTCACAGAGGCAAAACAGTCTATTACAAAGTTTGGTGTCGCTATTGATATGCCCGCCGGACCAAGTGAGGTACTGGTTTTTGCCGATAATGGGGCAAATCCTGCCTTTGTTGCCGCCGATTTACTCTCGCAGGCCGAACATGGGGAAGATAGTCAGGTTGTGTTGATTTGTCCGGATAAACTGTTTTTTGAAAAGGTAGATATAGAAATAGGTAAGCAATTATCCTTTTTGCCAAGAATGGAAATAGCGAAAAAAGCGCTTCATAATAGTGTGGCCATCGCAGTAAATGATGCAGCCATAGCTATGGATTTAATTAATGATTATGCGCCGGAACATTTGATTATGGCGTTGCGGAACCCAATCGATTTTGTGAATGATATCAGGAATGCTGGTTCTGTATTTCTTGGTGATTACACCCCTGAAGCGGTAGGCGATTACGCTTCAGGTACTAATCATACTTTGCCAACCAATGGTTTTGCCCGCGCTTTTAGCGGCGTTTCTGTTGATTCTTTCATAAAAAAGATTACTTTTCAACAAGTTAGCCAGTCAGGTTTAACTACGTTGGGGCCAATCGTTATGACTATGGCGGAAGCTGAACGACTCGAAGCCCATAAGCAAGCGGTTTCAATCAGACTTGATAATCTTCAATTATGAAGAATATAGCTTTTTTGTTATTGATTTTTCTGGCTACTTTTTCACTTAGGGGCCAGTCGTTCCTTTCAGGGAAAACCTATTTTAGCGATAAGGACTATATAGAATATTTCGCTGGAAATATGCCTCTTATTTTGACAGTGCCCCATGGAGGTTTGTTGGTTCCAACCACTATTCCTAACAGGAATTGTGCGGGATGTGTGACCGTTATGGATACAAATACCCAGGAATTGGGAAGATTGATTGTCGACGAGATTAAAAAAATCACTGGTGGAAATTGTTTTCCTCATCTTGTTATTAATCGTCTTAGACGAACTAAACTTGACGCAAACAGAGATCTTTTTGAGGCAGCTTTAGATAATCCCGACGCTGTCAACGCCTGGTATGCCTTTCATAAGTTTATTGATTCTGCCAAAATGATGGTCGCTAATCAGTTTCAACGAGGTTTATTGATAGACCTCCACGGTCACGGTCATGCCATTCAAAGATTGGAATTGGGTTATTTACTCTCTGCTTCCAATCTTAGAAGTGGGAATAATTTTTTGAATAGCCAGGTGGCTATAGAAAATAGTAGCATCAGGCATTTAGCCTTATCTAATAAAAATGAATACCGTCACGCCGAATTGTTGAATGGTCAGGAGAGTTTGGGCGGATTTTTTGAAACTGAAAGTTATACCGCAGTGCCTGGGCCTGTTGATATTGCACCAAGAAGTGGCGAGGATTATTTTTCTGGAGGATACAACACAGAGAGACATGGCTCGGTGGATAGTGGAAAAATAGATGCTATTCAGATTGAATGTAATTTTAAAGGGGTAAGGGATTCAGAAATATCTCTTCAGTTTTTTGCTGAAGCTACGGCTATTGCATTGGTTAAATTTTTAAAAACTCACTATTTCGGTAAAGATGGATTTTCATGCCCTACTTCTATAACCAGTAATTTTGAAAAAAATACGGAGTTATCTTTTAGCGTATTTCCTAATCCCGCCTGCGAATCTGTCACGTTGAATTTACCTTCTTCGGGTACGCTGCGAATGTATAACGCAACCGGGCAGGTTTTAAATGAATTTTCCTTGCTCAAGGAGGGCGAACACACGCTACCTTTAGCGTTTAATGATAAGTTTGTTCTTCTTCAATTTATTGGTAAAGATGGATCAGGTGCATCCATGAAACTTATGCGTCAATGTTATTGAATAAATTAGACTTCAACCGCCTGGTGCGCGCAAATATTCTTAAGCTGACTCCTTATTCATCGGCAAGGGGAGAATTCAAAGGTTCTGCCTCCGTTTTTTTAGATGCGAATGAAAATCCTTTCGATTCAGGGTATAATCGCTATCCTGATCCGCTGCAATTAACCCTAAAAGATAAAATAAGTGCCCTTTGGCATGTTCCCGTATCTTCTATTTTTCTTGGAAATGGAAGTGATGAACCCATTGATTTACTCGTTCGTCTTTTCTGTGAACCAGGCTTAGATCACATTATCATTACGCCTCCCACTTACGGAATGTACCGTGTCGCCGCTGATATTGCCGGGGTGGAAGTCAAAGAGATAAATCTTTGTGCTGATTTTCAACTTCCCGTAAAGGATATACTCGAACAGGCAAATGAACACAGTAAAATCCTCTTCTTATGCAGCCCTAATAATCCAACGGGGAATCTTTTAAATAAGGAGGATATTATCGAGATTATTCATCATTTTCCGGGTATTGTAGTACTCGATGAAGCCTATACAGACTTTGCAGAGAATACCAGCTTCCTTCCGGAGCTCTCTAATTTTCCAAATTTGGTCATCCTCCAGACTTTCTCTAAAGCATGGGGCCTTGCTGCTATTCGATTGGGCATGGCCTTCGCTTCCATGGAAATAATAGATTTGCTCAATAAGATTAAATCTCCCTACAATCTAAATATTTTAACCATAGATTTTGTCCTTCGTCAACTGGACTTTTTAAAGGAAAAAAATGACTCAGTGGACATTTTAGTAAAGGAAAGACAACTTCTGATGGAACATTTTAAGTCTTTTACCTTTATAAACAAAGTGAATCGTTCCGACGCCAATTTTATCCTTATTCAGGTGGATGACGCAGATGGACTCTACCAATTTCTTGTTTCTAAAGGCATTATTGTGAGAAATAGGTCGAATATGCCACTTTGCGAGGGAGGATTAAGAATTACCGTAGGTACAACGCTGGAAAATAATAATCTTTTAGCGTCCATGAGCGAATGGGCCAGTTTAAAATCTTTATCATGAAAAGAGTTTTATTTATAGATAGGGACGGAACATTAGTGTTTGAACCTTCTGATTATCAAATAGATAGTAAGGATAAAGTTTCCTTTTTACCAGCTGTGTTTGCTTCATTGGCGCGTATTTGTAAAGAAACAGATTTTGAATTGGTTATGGTGACCAATCAGGATGGATTAGGCACAGATTCATTCCCGGAAAATACTTTTTGGCCAGCTCATGAATTCATTTTAGATGCCTTTAAGAAGGAGTCTGTTGTTTTCAGTGAAGTTTATATCGACAAATCTTTCCCTCACGAAAATGCTCCCACCCGGAAACCCAGGCTTGGGATGCTGCAAAAGTATTTGTCCAATGAATATGATCTTAAAAATTCCTGGGTCATTGGCGATCGCTTAACCGATATGGAATTGGCTTATAATCTTGGTGCAAAAGGTATTTTTATCACAAGCAATGTGGAACTTGGAGGACAGGAAATAAGTCAGGATATGGTTGAAATCAATAAGGTGATTGCCCTGAAAACGAGAGATTGGAATGAAATGGCTACCTTTTTATGCCAGCAAAGAGCGCCCGTCACCTTAGCAAGGAAGACCCTGGAAACAGACATTTTCGTAAGTCTTAATCTCGACGGTAGAGGTAATTATAGTCATCAAACCGGATTGGGTTTCTTTAATCACATGTTGGATCAATTGGCTAAACACAGTGGCATTGATTTATCTGTAACCGTTTCGGGCGATTTACACATTGATGAACATCATACTATTGAAGATACCGCCCTTGCTTTAGGCGCTGCATTTAAAAAGGCATTGGGGGATAAAAGAGGTATTGAAAGATACGGTTTTTTTATTTTACCTATGGATGACGCTTTGGCTCAGGTAGCCATAGATTTTAGTGGAAGATCCTGGTTGGTGTGGAATGCCTCTTTTTTAAGAGAAAAAGTAGGTGATTTTCCAACGGAAATGGTGTATCATTTCTTCAAATCATTTTCTGATGCCGCAGCTTGCAATATTAATATTGCGGTGAGTGGGGAAAATGAACACCATAAAATAGAGGCGCTTTTCAAATCTTTCGCCAAAGCTTTAAAAATGGCAGTGAAAAAAGACCCAGAAAACCATGCTTTACCTTCCACAAAGGGTTTGCTTTAAATTGATTTTATGAGTCAGCAAATTGCCGTTATTCAATATAATGCAGGAAATATACACTCCGTATTATCCGCTTTACATCGTCTGGGTTTCAAAGGTATTCTTACCGATAATCCGGAGATTATTCAATCTTCCGATAAAGTTATTTTTCCCGGAGTGGGTGAGGCCAGGTCAACCATGAATCATTTAAGGGAAAAAGGTTTGGATGAGATCATTAAAAACTTAACCCAACCCGTCCTGGGAATTTGTTTGGGAATGCAACTTCTTTGTAAACATTCAGAGGAAAATGATACAGATTGTTTAGGAATTATTCCCCTTGAAGTGAAAAAATTTATTCCCCAACAGAGGGAAAATGTTCCCCATGTCGGTTGGAATACCCTGCTGAATACCCAAAACTTACTCTTCGAGGGTCTTCCTGAAAATTCTTTTGCCTATTTTGTGCATAGTTACTATGCAACGTTGGGGTCTGAAACCATAGCACAAACTGATTATATTTTTCCTTTTAGTGCAGCGGTTCAAAAAGATAATTTTTACGCAACGCAGTTCCATCCCGAAAAATCCGGATGGGTTGGAGAAAAAATTCTTAGTAATTTCTTAAATATCGCTCCCTAATTCATTTCTTAAATTGTAAGTATGATTATTATTCCTGCCATTGATATTATAGGTGGAAAGTGCGTAAGATTAACGCAAGGTGACTATAATCAAAAGATTGAGTATAATTCCAATCCATTGGAAGTTGCCAAACTTTTTGAAGGAAATGGATTAAATTATTTGCACGTTGTTGATCTTGACGGTGCTAAGGCTGGTAAAATTGTTAATTATCAAATCTTAGAACAAATTACACATCGAACCAATCTAAAGGTTGATTTTGGGGGTGGATTGAAATCAAATGACGATTTAAAAACAGCCTTTGAATGTGGCGCCAATCAAGTTACAGGAGGTACTATCGCTGTCAAAAATAAGGCTTTATTCCTTCATTGGCTGGAACAATTCGGGGCAGAAAAAATAATATTAGGTGCTGATTTCAAAGCGGATTATATAGCAACTGACGGTTGGCAGGAATCGAGTGATAACTTGCTTTTACCCTTCCTGGAAAGTTATTTTAAAGAGGGAATTAGGTATGTTATTTCAACAGACATAAGTAAAGATGGCCTCTTAAAGGGTTGTTCTTTAACTAAATACGAAGAAATAAGACACGAATTACCTGAAATAAAACTGATAGCCAGCGGAGGAGTAACGACGGTGGATGAGTTAGACAAATTATTTGAACTCGGTTGCCATGGGGCTATCATTGGTAAAGCGCTCTATGAAGGTCACTTTACAGCCAAAGCCTTAGGTCTTCTTCAGGAAACATATTTTTCAAAACATGGGAGCTAGTTTATTTGTTTAACTATTGTTTCCTATCCCATATTTGCAAATAAACTGGTTTTATAATGGATACATCCAACTCACCTGAAGATTTAAAGCAGGAATTCATAGAGATTATTGGTGCGAGAGAGCATAATCTTCAAGGTATTGATCTAAATATTCCCAGAAATCAACTCGTTGTAATTACGGGTATAAGTGGCAGTGGAAAGTCTTCCTTGGCTTTCGATACGTTATATGCCGAAGGGCAACGAAGATATCTTGAAACTTTTTCAGCTTATGCTAGACAGTTTATAGGAGAAATGGAGAGACCTGATGTGGAAAAAATTTCTGGATTGAGTCCGGTTATTTCCATTGAACAGAAAACGACAGGGAATAATCCTCGTTCTACCGTTGGTACAGTGACTGAAATCTATGATTTTATGCGTCTTTTATTTGCCAGAACAGCAGAAGCTTTTTCTTATGTGACTGGGGAAAAAATGATTGCGTATAGCGAGGAACAAATGAAAGAAAGAATCCTTTCCGATTTTGAACAAAAGAAAATCATGATTCTTGGCTCCCTCGTCAGAGGTAGGAAGGGACATTATAGAGAGTTATTTGAACAAGTTAGAAAAACAGGATATACCAAAATCAGGGTAGATGGGGAAATGCTGGATTTAACACCTGGACTGTCTGTCGATCGCTATAAAGTGCATGATATTGAAGTAGTGGTTGATAGAATTCAAGTGACTGAGGACAAATTGCCCAGAATAAATGAAGCGCTGCAAATGGCGCTAAAGCTAGGACAAGGTTTATTAATGATTCAAGATACGGACTCAGGTGTTACTACCACTTTAAGTAAATTCCTGATGGATCCGGTTGGGGGTATTTCCTATAGTGAACCCTCTCCTAATTCCTTTTCGTTTAACTCTCCGTATGGCGCCTGTCCTGCATGCAATGGTTTGGGGGTTCTAACCAGGGTGGACATAAATAAAATGGTCCCCGATCCTCAAAAATCAATCAATGAGGGCGGAATTATTCCTCTAGGAGAGCCTCGGGATAACACCCTTTTTAAACAATTAAGAGAGCTTTCAAAGCATTTTAAATTTAGTTTTTCTCTCCCTATTTCAGAATTGCCTGCTGAAGCCTGGAAAATAATTCTTTACGGTACAAGTAAAATGAGTAACCAAAAAGAAGAATTTACCTACGATATTGTGGCAGAGGGATTAATTAAAATGATGATGCATTGGTATGCTGATACCTCTTCTGAAAAAGTTCGACTTTGGGCAGAAGAATTTATGGTGGTAGATACCTGCCAGGAATGTAATGGCTACCGTTTGAAAAAGGAATCTCTTCATTTCAAACTAGCAGGTAAGCATATTGGTGAACTTTCTTCTATGGACATACAGTCCTTGAAAAATTGGATTCAAGATTTGCCTCAAAACTTAGAAGAAAGACAGGTGACTATTTCGGAACCTATACTGAAGGAAATCGAATTGAGAATTGGTTTTCTGTTGAAGGTTGGACTCGATTATTTAACCTTGAACAGACCCGCACGGACCTTATCGGGTGGAGAATCTCAGCGTATTCGTCTGGCTACACAGATTGGTTCCCAACTTACGGGTATCACCTATATTCTCGATGAACCCAGTATCGGTTTGCATCAAAGAGATAATCAACGATTAATCGATTCGTTAAGACAATTGACCGATATAGGTAATACAGTATTAGTCGTTGAGCACGATAAGGATATCATGTTGGCTTCTGATTATTTGATTGATATGGGGCCAGGGGCGGGTAAGTTGGGGGGAAGAATAGTAGGGGAGGGTATTCCTGCCTCTTTCGCTCAAAAAAACACCTTAACAGCAGACTATTTAAGTAAGAGGGTCTCTATCGAAGTACCCCAAAGCAGAAGAATTGGTTCGGGGAAATATTTGCATTTAGAAGGTGCATCAGGGAATAATTTACATGATGTTTCTATAAAAATTCCCTTAGGGATATTAGCCTGTATTACAGGAGTTTCCGGTAGTGGAAAATCAACGCTTATTAACGAAACACTGTATCCTATCTTAAGGCAACATTTCTTTAAGAGCCTGAAGCCGCCCATGCCTTATCAATCTATATTGGGATTAGAGCATTTAGACAAAGTGATTGATATTGATCAATCTGCCATTGGTAGGACGCCTCGTTCTAATCCAGCAACCTATACGGGAGTTTTTACTGAAATAAGAAAAATATACTCTGATCTCCCGGAATCAAAAATACGCGGTTATCTTCCTGGTCGGTTTTCGTTTAACGTCAAAGGGGGGCGCTGCGAGGAGTGCCAGGGTTCTGGAATGAGGGTAATAGAAATGAATTTTCTTCCCGATGTTCACGTTCATTGTGAAAAATGTCAGGGGAAACGCTATAATAGAGAAACACTGGAGGTGGTTTATAAGGGTAAATCTATCAATGATGTACTCGAAATGACGGTATCAGAGGCTGTTGGCTTTTTTGAAAATATACCGGCCATTTATCGTAAAGTAAAAACCTTGGAGGAGGTTGGTCTTGGCTATATTTCTCTGGGCCAACAAGCAACAACGCTGTCTGGTGGCGAAGCTCAAAGAGTTAAACTCGCCGAAGAATTATCAAAAAAGGATACAGGAAATACCATGTACATCCTTGATGAACCTACCACAGGACTTCATTTTGAAGACATTCGACATTTGTTGGTCGTCCTTCAGAAATTGGTCGACAGGGGAAATACGGTGTTGGTTATTGAACATAACATGGATGTTATCAAAGTGGCAGACTATGTTATAGACATGGGACCTGAAGGTGGAAACCGGGGTGGTGAAGTTATAGCAGAGGGAACACCAGAACAAGTGGCCGCAGTAGATAGAAGTTTTACCGGCCAATTTCTTAAATTAGAATTAACTGATTTTAATGCTAATTGATTGGTTTCTTAGCTTAAATGGATCGAAAGGGAGAAAGGTATTAATAAGAATGGGCTGATAAATTACTCAGGAAATTTAGTTATTTGAGTATCTTTATCCAATATCGATGTTTATGCGCCATTGGATAAATAGTGTTTTTAAGCTTTATTATTCTCGCAGGTATCTGCACTTTAATTCTATTTACAGCAACCCTGAAAAATTACAAGAGCATTGGCGGTCGTATTTAGTTCAAAGGGCTGAAGATACCTTTTACGGAAAAGCGTTTAATTTTTCTCAAATCAAAGATTATCGTTCATTTTCCGAGCAAATTCCCGTAGTCGATTATGAGCCTTTGAAACCTTTTATACATCAAATGATGTTGGGAGATTCAAATGTGTTATGGCCGGGAAAAGTTCGCTGGTTTGCTAAATCTGCGGGAACTTCCCAGGATAAAAGTAAGTTTATTCCGGTTTCAACAGAGAATAGACAAAAATGCCATCTTCGGGGTACCTGGGACACTATGATGTTTTATTATCATTTGCGTCCCAATGCCAGGCAGTTTGAAGCTAAAACACTCTTGATGGGCGGTAGTATTTTGCCCTTTGATGAGTTTCCGCAGTCACAGGTAGGAGATATTTCTGCCATAATGATTAAACACCTTCCATGGGTGGCCATACCTTTTTTCGCTCCGGATATCCCCACTGCTCTAATTGCAGATTGGGATGAAAAGTTAGAGAAAATAGCCCAATATGCGGCTAAACAATCAGATATTGTAATGGTCGGGGGCGTCCCAACCTGGACTTTACTTCTTTTACAAAGGATATTAGCCATTACAGGAAAAAATCATATTCAAGAGGTTTGGCCCAATTTTCAACTTTACACTCATGGTGGCGTAAGTTTTTTACCTTACAGAGAACAATTTAAAGCCCTTTTTCCTCTTCCTGGCGTGCAATTTATCGAGACCTATAATGCAACGGAAGGCTTTTTTGCTGTCCGCGATTACCTCGATGAAGATTCAGGTATGCGCCTTCTGCTGAATAATGGTATATTCTATGAATTTATTCCTCAAGGTGCTCATAATGAGTATAATAGTTCTCCTATTCCCTTGTCGGAGGTAGCGCTAAACATCAATTATGCCATGGTCATTACTACCAATAGTGGCTTATGGCGGTATAAGATTGGGGACACTGTTTCATTTACTAGCTTGAATCCCTATAGACTAAAGGTGATTGGTAGAGTTCAACAGTATATAAATACCTTTGGAGAAGAGGTAATGGTAGAAAATACAGACAAAGCGCTAGCTATGACTTGCCAGCAGTTTGGTGTTTTTGCTATTGAATATACTGTAGCTCCTAAGTTTTTATCTCATAATGAAAAGGGTGCCCATGAATGGATTATCGAATTTGAAAATCCTCCTCCCGATATGGAACTTTTCGCTGTCTCTTTAGATAAAAATTTGCAAACTATAAATTCTGATTATGAGGCCAAAAGATTTTCAAATTTGGCCATAACGCAACTTATCTTGCACAGTGTAAATAAAGGGACATTTCATCGGTGGATGCGATCAAAAATGAGATTTGGAAATCAGAATAAGGTGCCCAGATTATCCGAAAATCGTCGAGTTTTAGAAGAAATTTTGAGTTTTTCTAAATTATAATCGTACTTTGTGTATCGTAGTTTAAACAAAAATCAATATTTGATGTTTTAATCTTACAATTTAGAATTTAATGATAGTATTAATATCATTTCAGGCGTAAAATAAATTTTAGGTTAGTTAATAGGGTTTTAGGTGTTTTTTCGGGTCGGCGTTCTATCGCTGACCTTTTTTATTAGTGCATTTCTCTCGTTCTCAGAAAATTTTTGAGCTATTTTTTTTCTATCACAATGATAGATCTGGTTATTTTTCCAACCCTTATACATTGTTGTTATCCAGTCCTTTAATCTCTTGTTTTCACTGTTTTGAAAATAGCCTTCCGTTTGATAACAGGATAAAATTCTTTTCATCTCCGTTTCCAATACCCCATTTGCTAGAACCAGAATAGGTTTGCCCGTAGCTAAATATTCAAAAAGCTTGGTGGTTAAGATTCCTTTTTGAACGGAGGTACTCCAGGTTAATACCAGATTTATCGTTGCCTCTCGCTGCCTTTTCTGCGCTTCTGAAAGGGGTAGATATGCTTTAATGTCTATCTGTTCTTTAGGAAAATGTGGCATCAGCCATTGCGCATATTGATATGGATGTAAACCGCAATAGGTCCAGAATATATCTTTTTTATTCATTATTCCTTCCTCAATTAATGATAAAATAACTTTAACTAAAGGATATAAGTCCTGATAATCAGGATAAATAGAGCCTGTATAATTTATATTAAAGTTTGGAGATATGATCGTTGGATGTTGTACTTCTTCGGGAGAAATACAACCTGAGTATATATTAATATTTGTACGAAATTTTTCTAATTCGTTAGCGATGCCTTTTGAAACGGTGATGACAGCATCCGCTTTTTTTAGTAAATATTTTAAAAAATGTTTACAGATGGTATGATTCAAATAATGGGGGTATTTAACATCAACGGGCAAGTCCCTGAAATCGGCCACCCAATGAAGGTGTGGAAAGGTGCATTTTAATAAAAAAGCAATGAAATGGTCAACCATAGGGCTGTAAGAAGTGAAAATATGAGTTATTTTATGGTCTTTTATCCATTTTGCCGCATTGAAGTAAGCTATCCAAAGGTAAATTAAGCCGCCGTCACCAATGATGATATTGAGTGGAATACGGTTTCTAAAAGATAAAAGTGACGAAATAAATACCTTCTTTTTCCACATAAGGGGTAAGGTATTATGAGTCAATATAAAATTTGACATTAATCGTCGTAAGCCAATAAGGGGTATATGGTAAATGTTCGAAATAGATAGATTTATAGTCTGTTCTCCTGCCATTTTCTTTGGGAATTTTCCGGTAAGTACGGAAATAGTAAATCCGTTGGCAATAAATCCTTCAAAAAAATGCATTATTCTAATAGAAGAACTGACCTGAACAGGTGGGAAATAGTAACTCAGGAAAAGCAAATTTTTGGCCTTGTAGTTAGAAATAGTTTGCATTTTTTTATTCATTTCAAACACATAATCTTTTCTATAGAAAGGGCATAACCTTGGTGAATAGACAGATTGAAGTAGCGGGGTGGAATACTGCCTGGCGATTGATTAGCCATAGACAAAAGTTTTGAGTAAGGCATGAGCAGTATTTTTTTTAATAATAGCGTTAACTCTTTTATGTTATCTGTTGGAAAAAGCCAGCCATTCTCGCCTTCTTTGATTAATTCTGCACAACCGGGTGCAGTGGAAGAAACAACCGGTCGCCCACAGGCAAGGGCTTCTAAAATAGTTCTGGATAAGCCTTCTCTTTTGGAAGGTTGCACAATCATATTCGCAAGGGCGATTAATGGGCGAACGTCGGATTGATTACCTAAATATTGTATAATGCCCTCTTTTTCCCATTCCAATATCCTGCTTAATGGAATGTCAGTGGGGTGTCCTCCGCCTATTTTACCTGCCATCAAACAATGGAATGGAATATTTTCATTTTTAAGGCGTTTTAAACTGGCAATTAAACATTGTAAGCCTTTATCGTATTGAATGCGACCTAAATATAGAATTACTCTGGTTTTTTCACGTTCTGGATAAGTAGTTGGTTGGTAATAGGTTGGACAAATGCCGGAACCAGCAATAATGCCCATTTTTTCATTATTTATCCATTTGTTCCTGAGAAAATAATTAGCGTCCTCCTTATTTTGAAAAAAGATTATTGGGCATTGCTTGAATATTTTTTTCAATAAAAAACCTGATATAGTAGCAATGATTTTCTGGTGCATAAATAAAAAGCCCAATCCGGTGAAAGTTGGAATTAATGGTATGTTTAATTCCCTGCAAACGATGGAAGCGGCAATAGATATTTTAAATGTAAAGGAAAAAACAGCCGATGGCTTTGTTTCCAATATTATCTTTTTAAGTTCCCAATGTAATTTAATTTGTTGGAAACCATTGAATTGATAGGCATGAAAAAATGGTAAAAAGTAAGTGTCGTAATCTGTTGGGAAGTCATTTTCCATGGCATTACTGTCCAAAGGAATAATGATACTAACTCGATAACCCGATGATGTAAAAAATATGAGGAGGTGTTCATAGTAATGATGTAAAAAATAAGCACTATTTGCAATGAAAAGGATAGAAACCGGCTTTGATGAAACATTCATTAGTATATTGTTAGGTTGGACTTAGAAAAGATTAAATATCCCATCATTTTATGGGAATCACATCGTTTTCCCTACTCTAATGAAGGACAAAACACCTGATTTGTCGACCTGCTGAAAACATTCGATTTAATATATTTGTATATTTGTATAAAATTAGAACCTAACTTATGCGAATCTTGTGGCTGGTCCTCAGCATTTTTTTTCTTTCCAACCTTCAAGGCCAGGAGAAAAAGACCCTTCTTATCAATGGAGATATATTTGAATATATCCTCGATGATTGTGGAGATACCATTGTGTTGGCAAATTTTGGAGACATGACGGTAACCTCAAGAAGGGAATTCGCCAGTATGGACGAATATAATAGGTACCAAAGATATAGGAGATATGCCTATCAGGTGTATCCCTACGCGGAAAAAGCGATTCGAATTTTCAAGGAAGTTCAACGGCAAACGGCGGAAATGAGAAAGGGAAAAAGAAGAAAATATACCAGAGAACTTCAGGATCAACTAAAAAATGAGTTTGAAACACCTCTGCGAAATTTATCGAAAACCCAAGGCATGATTCTTATGAAGATGATTGAAAAGGAGGTGCAAGCGCCTATTTTTTATCTGATAAGAGATTTAAGAGGTAGTTTTACCGCATTTTATTGGAATACACTCAGTGGGTTTTACGGTCATAAATTGAAGGATGGGTACAAAAGGGGGAAGGATTCTATATTGGATATGGTCCTTGACGATGTTAATCTTACCTACGGAAGTGATGAGGGGCCTTTACCAGCGAGCATAAGACTACCTAAAAAATTAGGAAAAGAATGAAATTATTCGGTGCTCCTGGTTTAAAGGGCAGATTCTGGCGCATTTTACCCTGGATAATTGGCATTTTATGTACCTTACTCTTATGGCAATACATTCGAACCAGACGTCCTTTGTCACAACCCTCCACCAGCTTTTACAATACTAACAATATCAATTTAATTCTTTAAATATGGATTTTCCCGGGGAGCTATTATCTGACATTGCGAAAGATTTCGACGGTGATTTTTTTCAAGACGAAACTACACGCATTCTTTATTCAACAGATGGGTCTGTTTATAGGGAAATTCCTTTGGCCGTAGCTTGTCCGAAAAATGAAAAGGATATTAAAACATTGGTGTCGTTCGCTCACCAACATGGTATTTCCTTAATACCGAGAACTGCAGGGACTTCTCTCGCCGGTCAATGTGTTGGTAGTGGCATAGTGGTTGATGTTTCAAAATATATGAATCGTATCCTGGAATTCAATGCTGAAGAAGGGTGGGTAAGGGTGCAGCCTGGCGTTATTCGCGACGAACTAAATTATTTTCTAAAACCGTTTGGTTACTTTTTTGGACCAAATACCTCGACGGCAAATCGATGTATGATTGGTGGAATGGTAGGAAACAACAGCTCCGGCACTACTTCTATAAAATATGGGGTAACCAGAGATCATGTTGTTGAAATAAAAGGATTTTTGTCAAATGCCGATGCTGTTCATTTTTCTCCCCTCAGTAAGGAAGCGTTTCACGAAAAAACGAAAGGCGATAGTCTTGAAAATGAATTGTATAAACATATTTTTTCGGTATTAGATGATGCTGAAAATAGAAGGGAAATTGAATCCCAGTTTCCAAAACCTGAAATTCATAGACGAAATACAGGCTATGCTATAGATCTTTTGCTTCGCTCCGAGGTGTTTACTCCTGGGGGGAAACCGTTTAATTTTTGCGAGTTGCTGGCAGGTTCAGAAGGTACGCTTGCCTTTTTTACAGAAATAAAATTGCATGTTAATCTTTTGCCTCCTCCCGCAGAAGCCATCCTTTGTGCTCATTTTTCTTCGCTGACAGAAGCGTTGGAGGCTACTTTAACCGTCATGGAACATGGACCTTATGCCTGCGAACTGATGGATAAATTTATCATGGATTGCACCAAAGAAAATAAGGAGCAACAAAAAAATAGATTCTTTCTTGAAGGTGATCCAGCCGCTATTCTAATCATTGAGTTGAGAGATAAAGAGTTAATTTCCTTAAATAAACAAGCGGAACAGCTTATTAATGTGTTGAAAGAAAGGGGTTTTGGTTATGCTTACCCCATCGTTTATCCGCCAGATACGCAGAAAGTAATGGCGTTGAGAGCGGCAGGATTTGGTGTTCTTTCTTTGGTGAAAGGAGATAAAAAGCCCCTGGAGTTTGTGGAAGATACAGCCGTTGCTTTAGCTGATTTGCCAGCTTATATTGCTGAATTTCAAGAATTAATGAAGAAATTTGGCCAAGAAGCTGTATATTATGCCCATGCCGGTGCGGGTGAATTACACATTAGGCCTCTGGCAAATCTGAAAACCACAGATGGTTTAAATGAATTCAGAGCCATTGGTGAAGCATCGGCAAGATTGGTTAAAAAATATAATGGGTCTCTTTCCGGTGAACATGGCGATGGCAGAGTAAGAGGTGAATTTATTCCTCTAATGCTTGGTTCCCATAATTATGAGCTATTGAAAGGACTAAAAAATAAATGGGATCCAAAACATATTTTTAATCCAGGCAAAATTATCGATACGCCTCCCATGAATGCAGGTACGCGGTATCTGGTCGATGTGGAACAACCGAAATGGCAGACTATTTTCGATTTTTCTTCTCATGGAGGCATATTGAAGGCTGCTGAAAAATGCAGTGGATCAGGAGATTGTAGAAAATTACACGATGTTTCTGGCGGGGTTATGTGCCCTTCCTATATGGTTACTAAAAATGAAAAGGATTCCACCCGGGGAAGGGCTAATGTTTTGCGTGAGGTCCTTACTCGCACAAATCAAGGTCAAAGTGCTTTTAATAGAAAGGAATTGGATGAGGTGATGGATTTATGCATTTCCTGCAAGGGTTGTTCATCTGAATGTCCTTCCAATGTGGATATGTCCACGTTAAAAGCGGAATATCTTTATCAGAAATATAAAGAAACAGGTATTCCCTTTCGTTCCTTCATGATTGCAAATATCAGTCTGTTTAATCATATAGGTTCTTTTTTTCCTCCTTTAGCCAATTTCTTCTTTTCAAATGCTTTCTTTAGTCGTTTTATAAAAATGGCTATGGGCATTGCCGAACAAAGGAATCTCCCACGCATTGAAGGCGATTTAAAGAAATGGTTTACATCAAATAAACCTAAGCCTAAGGGAAAAATACTCGGAAGTGTCTTGTTCTTTTGTGATGAATTTACGAGGTTCAATGACGTAGAAATAGGAAAAAAAGCTATTTTACTGCTTACCAGACTAGGTTATCAGGTAGAAATACCTAATCATGTGGATAGCGGAAGAGCGGCTATTTCAAAAGGTTTATTAAAACATGCACAAAAATCTGCGGAGAAAAATCTTCTTCTTTTAGGTGAAAAAGTTTCTGAATTTATCCCACTTATTGGTATTGAGCCTTCTGCTGTGCTTAGTTTTAGAGATGAATATCCAAGGTTAGTGCAGGAAAAATGGAAAAATGTAGCTAATAGCATCAAAAATCATGTTTATTTGCTGGAAGAGTTCATCGCCAGGGAAGTTGAAAGGGGAAATATCACGCAGGAAAGTTTTACGAAGGAGAAAGCTAAAGTAAAATTACATGGGCATTGTCATCAAAAGGCATTAGCGTCGCAAAGTGATGTTGCTTTTTGCCTGAATTTGCCTGAAAATTATCATGTAGAAGTCTTTTCAACGGGTTGTTGCGGCATGGCAGGGTCGTTTGGTTACGAAAAGGAACATTATGATTTAAGTATGAAAATTGGGGAATTGGTGCTTTTTCCTGAAATTCGTAAAAATGAAAAGGAGGTTATTATTGCCGCTTCCGGAACAAGCTGCAGACACCAGATTTTTGACGGAACAAACAGATCAGCAGTTCATCCCGCAGAAATATTATATGATGCCCTCAGATAAATTATCTTTGCAGTATATTTAAAATCTTCTTGCTTTTTTTGAATAAATATTTTTTTAGATGGGACTTGAAATTTTCTTAACATTCTTTTTAGTATTCTTAAATGGTTTTTTTGTAGCTGCTGAATTTGCTATTGTGAAAGTTAGAATTTCGCAGATTCAGGTAAATAATAATGCTAGCTTTAATGCTAAAATGGCGCATAATGTAGTATCAAATCTCGATGCCTATCTAGCTGCCACTCAATTAGGAATTACACTGGCTAGTTTAGCTTTGGGCTGGATTGGCGAAGACGTGGTCACCCGCATTATTTTAAATTTCATGGATTGGCTGGGCTTTGAGTTTTCCGAAAGCGCAGCACATAAAATAGCTATTCCTATTGCCTTTTCTTTTATTACCGTCCTTCATATTGTTTTTGGTGAGTTGGCTCCTAAATCACTGGCTATAAGACATCCTAAAGAAACCGCCTTGGCTGTTTCTTTGCCACTAAAAGTTTTTTACCTCCTTTTTCGTCCCTTTATTATCGTTTTAAATGGTTTCGCTAACTTTATATTGAGAATTATTGGTATAAAGCCTGTGCCTCACGGTGATATACATTCTGAAGATGAATTGAAGTTAATTATTGCCGAAAGTGCTGAAGGAGGTGCCATTGAAGCCTCGGAAAGAGAACTTATCCAAAATGTTTTCGATTTTGATGATAGAACCGTAAAAGAAGTGCTTAAACCTAGAAATCAACTCGTCGGCTTAAGTGCAAATTTAACCGTGATTGACGCCATTGATATTGCCATCGAGGAAGGTTATTCCCGTTATCCCGTGTATGAAGATAGTATGGATGTGATTATTGGCTTTGTTCATACTAAAGATTTGTTATCCAGCTCTAAAATCAATCCAGATAAAATAATTAAGGATATGGTTCGACCTATCCTTTTCCTTTCTGCCAATAAAAAGATTTTGCAAGTGTTAAGGCTGTTTCAAAGTAAGAAAACACAGATGGCCGTCGTTGTCAATGAATTTGGAGGAACCATTGGACTACTCACTTTGGAAGATATTATCGAGGAGTTGGTGGGTGAAATACAAGATGAGCACGATACAGAGACACCTATCGTGGAAAAAATCAAAGAAAATTCATTTAGGATTAAAGCGCAAAATCCTATGGACGAAATAAATGAATTTATTCCCGTTCCTTTCATAAAAAGTGACTCCTACGTTACGCTTGCTGGCTTAATTTTGGAATCATGTGAAAGTATTCCCGTCGAAAATCAGGAAATTTTCATTCATCCCTATCAAATTAAAATTCTTAAAATGGGACAAAATAGTCCTGAAGATGTTCAAGTTACGCTCACTGAATGATATTTGGGCTGTATGGAAAAGGAACTTGTGGCTTGTGTGCCCAATTTTAGTGAGGGGAGGAATCCCAACAGTATAGCGTCAATAAAACAAGCTATTGAATCAGTTAGTGGCGTAAAAATATTACATACAGATATAGGTTTTTCTGTAAATAGAACAGTGATTACTTTTGTTGGTCCACCTCAAAAGATTGTTGAAGCTGCTTTCCTTGGCATTTGTAAAGCTTATGAGCTCATTGACATGAGTAAACACACCGGAACTCATCCCCGAATGGGTGCTGTGGATGTGTGTCCTTTAGTGCCTTTGAATGGGGTAACCATGGAACAGACAATGGCTTTGGCAGAGCAGTTGGCCGCTAAAGTGGCAGGCGTCTGCCAACTCCCCGTTTTCAGATACGAGAAAAATGCAATCTTACCGCATCGTAGGAAGCTTTCCCAAATCCGTTTTGGGGAATATGAAGGCTGGTTTCAGAAGATAAAAAATCCGGAATGGAAACCAGATTTCGGCCCAAGCGAAGTGTCGGTTGAAAAAGGAATTCTAGCCGTTGGTGCCAGAGATATTATGCTGGCCTATAATGTTAATTTAAACTCAAAGGATGTATCCATAGCGAATAAAATAGCGCGGGAATTGAGAGAATCTGGGTATGTTGATATAAATAATCAAGGGAATAAGACGATTATACCTGGTTTATGTAAAGGGGTGCGCGCCATTGGTTGGTTTATTCCAGAATTCCAGTGCGCTCAGGTTTCTATGAACCTTATGGATTTAAATGAAACATCGTGGGTTCAAGCTTTTGAAACTTGTAAAAAGTTAGCGGCCAATTACGGCGTAGAGGTAAGTGGTTCCGAATTGGTGGGTATGGTGCCGGAATCTGTCATTTTAGCCGCCGGGAATTATTTTCTGGGGATTGAAAAATCTCATTTTACTAAAAAAGAAATTGTTTCCGCGGCCATTAATGGATTAGGCTTATCAGACAAAGTACCTTTTGTTCCGGAAGAAAAAATTATTGAATGGAGATATAATACCTTAGCCATTTAAAATGCCTAAATTGTGTTCGATTTCATTTGCTTTTTAAATATCTTGAAAAATGATACTGAATTATATAAATTGGAACGCTAATCCTGAAATATTTTCTTTAGGAAGTATCTCTCTTAGGTGGTATGGGCTTCTGTTTGCATCAGGCTTTCTTATAGGCCTTTATATGGTGCGAAAAATGTATCAGGCGGAGGGAGCACCTGAAAAATGGTTGGATTCTGCCTTCATTCATATTGTTTTAGGGGCTGTTATTGGGGCAAGATTGGGACATGTTTTTTTCTACGATTGGGATTATTATAAAGAGCATTTAATTGAAATTCCTCAAACATGGCATGGTGGTTTGGCTAGTCACGGGGGAGCATTTGGCATCTTTATTGGCCTTTGGCTTTTCTCAAGAAATGTGTCGAAAAAACCAATGGTCTGGATGCTAGATAAAATTGCCGTGCCTACAGCGCTTGCAGGATTTTTTATACGGATGGGGAACTTAATGAACTCCGAAATTTTAGGTAAACCAACCGATGTCTCCTGGGCTTTTATCTTCGTAAGAGAAGGAGATGGATTGCCAAGACATCCAACGCAATTATATGAATCATTGGCATATCTTGTCATCTTTTTTATCCTTTATTTTGTTTATTGGAAAACGGAAAAAAGACATCAGCCAGGTTACCTTTTCGGTGCTTTTATGATGTTGGTTTGGGGCGTTCGATTTTTCCTTGAATTTACTAAAGAGAGTCAGGGTGGTTTTGAATCTGCTTTGGGTCAATCACTTAGCACCGGTCAATGGCTAAGTATTCCTTTTGTTTTGATAGGTGCCTATTTTGTTTTTAGGCCCTGGGATTCATTGAAGAAAATTTGAACAAATTATTTAAATATATTTGAAGCGATATGAGTTTGATTGAAATGAGGGTGCCACCCGTCGGTGAATCCATAAATGAAGTTACGTTGTCTCGATGGCTTAAAGAAGAAGGGGCAATAGTTAAATTAGATGAGCCTATATGTGAATTTGAATCCGATAAAGCTACCCTGGAATTTCCTGCGGAAGCAACGGGTAAGTTGATTTATGTGGCAAAAGAAGGTGATGATCTTACTATCGGTGCACTGGTAGCAACTATTGATACTTCTTTTGTTAGTGAAGCTGCTACCGTTCCAACTGCGCCTAAGGAAACTTCTGCACCTACTGTGGTGGTTGAAAAAGCTGCCCCAGTGGCGGCAAATACCTATGCAGCTGGACACCCATCACCGGCTGCTTCGAAAATACTGGAAGAAAAGGGTATTCCGGCAAATTCCATACAAGGATCAGGAAAAGATGGTAGAATTACTAAGGCTGATGCCGCACAGGCCGTTCCCGCTAAACAACAGGACCAACCTAGTGTAGTTAAAGTGTCTGCCCCAGCTCATTTTTCAAGAACAGAGGAACGCAAAAAGATGTCCCGCATGCGCAGGACTATCGCAAAAAGGTTAGTTAGTGCCAAAAATGAAACGGCTATGCTAACTACTTTCAATGAAGTGGATCTTACCGCAATTATGCAAATTCGCGATAAATATCAAGAAAAATTTGTCGCTAAATACGGTATTAAACTTGGCTTTATGTCCATCTTCGCCAAAGCTTGCGCCAAGGTGTTAATGGAAATGCCGGAAATTAATGCCAGAATTGATGGCGAAGAGCTCGTTTTACCTAATTATGCGGATATTTCTTTCGCTATCTCTACCCCAAATGGTCTCGTAGTTCCACCTATAAAAAATATTGAGTCTCTTTCCTTTGCTGATATTGAATTAGCACTGAAAAATCTGGCTCAAAAAGCCAGAAATGGTTCCTTAACCTTAGACGAAATGTCTGGAGGTACTTTTACCATTACCAATGGTGGCGTTTTTGGTTCTTTGCTGAGTACACCCATAATAAACGAACCTCAATCAGCTATTTTAGGTATGCATAGTATCAAAAATAGACCCGTCGCTATAGATGGTAAGGTGGAGATTCGTCCGATGATGTATCTCGCCATGTCTTATGATCACAGAGTAATCGATGGAAGTAGCTCGGTCACTTTCTTAGTTAAAGTCAAAGATTTACTGGAAGATCCTATCTTACTTTTTATGGATCTATAATAGTTGGCTAACCTTCTTTCGTATATCTATTATCTCATTGAAGGCAAAAAATAAGGACGGTTGGTTTGAGGGTATGTCTAATGCTTCTAACCAACCGTCTTCATTTATAGTTTCTGATAAGTTACAACGCCTCGCATACAATAAAAAAAGTTCCTCATAGTGTTCGAAGGCGAAAAATCCTCGGACTAAATATTTTTCCCACATTTTTACTAAGTGAAATTGTAAATGTTGTGAGTTCTTCTCCGACCAGCTTAGATACGGATGTATTATAATATTATATAAAATATGATCAGCGTCAATGGGTTCCTTCCAATGAAGCAAATATTTTTGCGTTAATTTAATGGATTCTTCCCCTGAAAGTATATCTATAAGAGCGGTGATGACCTCATCTGATAAAGCACAGGTTTCAGCATATTCAATGGCGTATTGTAACAAATAAAATGCCCATTCATTGCTTTTGTAATGCAATACCGCTTGCGTAAGATGTGGTAGCCAAAGCTTATAAACAGATTCTTTAAGCAAAATATCTAAAAATTGCTCCGGGCTTACCTGTAGCTTTTCATGCCACACAGATGGGTGGAAAATGGAAACAAAGGGTAGATAGGCCGTTGATTTTTTTCTATCTTCATTAAAGCCCAGACGTCGCCATTGTTCAGGCCAAGGTTCCGGCATTTGAACCCAAAGGGTATTTTCATTGAACTTAAAACAAGCTAAAATATCGGTTTTTAACTGTTCAATTTCTTTATCATCAGGTCGTAATTTACACCTGATTCGGGTCGAGATCTTGATTAATTCAAAGTCATTATCTTTTCTGGCCAGGTCCGTCAAATAATCACCGGGTAGAACATCCATTTTCTCAAGAAGCGAAAAAAAATGAATTTTATCGTACGAACTGTCCTCCTTCCAGGTGCTGGAAAGAATGGTTTCTATCCTGTCAGGGAGGTGAACACACAGATGAGTCAATAAAGCAATTCTTTCAGAAAAGGTGCCAACATACCACATATTCTCATTATTTGACGGTAAAAGTGAACGCCATTTTTTATTTTTTGGCAATAAATGGTATCCATTTTCGGGAATAACAGGTTGCAATCTCTTGTAATAAAATGCATCCTGGCAGGCAATATCAAATAAGGTGGGTAAAAGCAAAACGGGAACAAATCTGTTTCCTTCCTTTACCCTGTTAAACAGGGCAATCTGTAAGTCCAGATAGCTGGTATTTTTAAATATTTTTTTTAGATAAGTAAGTTCCTGAAACGAAAGGTTTTTTTCATTATTCGTTACGTTATTAACAGTGATATCGTCTGAATTTTCAAGGTATGAAGTGCTTGTCTTTTCGGAAGGTGGTTTGGAAAGAGGGGGAGATATTTTTTTAAAGCCAACATGCATGGCCAGAGAAATGCGCATAAATGCGGTATCATTTAAAGCGGAATCAATGCCGGCAGATGCCCAGAATGCTCGTATTTCAGGGGTTACAGGCAGATGATCAGTGCCAAGTATCAATATCTTTTCCCAATCGTTCATTTTGTACCTTCTTTAAATACGGTACTCTTTTTACCCTGAATTAGCATGCGAAAAGTGCTCGCAATAACGAAAAGATATAAAAAAAGAGCAGGGAATCCACCAAGGTTAGAGGCCATTTTGACGCCATCTATACCCGCCTGACTTACCATAATCCAGGCAGTGAGACCGACGATTATACCCCAAATTATTTTGATTTGGTAAGGTGCTTCCTCTTCATTTTCAGAAATACCTTTGGTACTTAATGCGCTCATTGCCGATGTATTGGAATCGGCTGCCGTTACAAAGGATATGAAGACTAAAAGGAAGTAAAAAATGATCCACCAGGTTGCCAATGGAAGTTGTTTTATTAATTCAAAAATAATAGTTTCCGGTCCCTTTTTTACCAAAAGCTGATATAACGCGCCATCAAATACTTGGTCGAAATGTAGGGAATACCCACCAAATAGAAACATCCAGATCATGGAAAAAAGACTCGGAAAAAGAAGGTTAAACCTTATAAATGTCCTGATATTATAACCTCGTCCCAATCGACCTAAAAATAAGGCGGAAATAGGGGTCCATGCCAGCCAATTGGCCCAATAAAAAATAGTCCAGCTATTTGCCCAGCTTTTATCAATACCTAAGGCTAAGCTTTTGGGGATAAGAGTAGTGGCGAAATCAGAAAAATACGAGCCAAAATGAGGTAATATTTCGGTGAATGGGCCAAAAAAAGTGAACCACCCAATAAGGATGATAAAGCCAATAATATTAATATTCGATAATAATTTAATCCCTTTTTGTAGTCCCGATGCAGCAGACCAGATAAAAGTTATAGTCAAAAAAAAGGCAATGATGCCTAAGGTTGTTTGCGTTTTTGCCGTAGGAAAAAATTGATTTATGCCGCCCGAAAGGGTCAGCAATCCGGCACCCATGGAGGCCGACATACCTGCCACTAGACTAAATAGACTTAGGCTGTCAACGTAAGGGGAAAGTTTTAATGATCTTTTTTCGCCAAGTATCGGCATGAGTAAACTGCCAATTTGGAAGGGTTGTTTTAAATTATAAAAGCCAATGGCAAACATGAGGGCTGTCAGTGTGTAAATACTGTAGGGTATAAAAGTCCAGTGTAAAAATAAGGTGGAAATGGAAAAAATCTTCGCCGACTCACTTCTACTATCAATACCTAATCCAGCAGGGGGGGTATTGAAATGATAAAGTGGCTCGGCAGTAGCCCAAAATAAAATGCCTACCGCTATGGTCGTACACAATGAAATAGAAAACCAATGTAGTTTATTCAGTAACGGCTTTGCCCCTTTACCTCCTATTATTATGCCACCAATGGGAGAAATGTAAAGAAGAACAACCAGGATTAATCCAGCAATGGCAGCTGTAGCAAATAACCATCCAAAATGGTTTAATATCCATTGGTTGGCAGCTTTTGTAACTGTTAAGAAGCCATTCCCGTCTGCCAAACTATAAAAAATAGTGAGTATCAGTAAAATAACAGGTACACCAAAAACTGCTTTGCGAAGGTTCATAGCATGAATTTAAAACAAAGAAATGGTAAACTATTTACAAGCCATGTTAAATTTTAAAATTCAACACGTCCTAATGGACTTGTTAGCAGTATTTAGGTCATGAACATAAAATTGTCTGATATCGAAATAGCCTAATTTTTTTCTTCGAATGCATGGTTAAGAAAATGGCAAAGCCATACCACAATGTGACGTAGAACACCAAGAGACGACCATCAGTGACAAACATTTCCAGTTAACCATTACTTCCAAAACGAAGACGTCTCCTTTAATTCTAAAAATCTAGTAAATCCTGTTTCAAAACCAGGTGCTGAGGGTGAAATTTATATTGAAACCTAACGGGGAAAAGACGCGAGGCATCGTGTCTCTACATGTCTGCATCCCCTCTGGTCAGAAAGGCAGTCAATTGCCAAGCGTCCTACATCACACAGGGGCATAGCCCCGCCATCTTCGTAACAAGCCATCGACAGGTCAGCCATCTCATCTGGACAGAAAGGTCTGATAATCGCCAGACGTCCTACATCAAACAGGGGCATAGCCCCGCCATCTTGGTCCACCCGCAATCCTCCTACCCCGCGCCA
>JBMLQR010000174.1:57820-62300 GCA_049241465.1 Saprospiraceae bacterium
ACTTTATTTCACTGAAGTGAACAGGCTTTGGAAAAATTATAATGTTGCTGCTTATCTTTGCGCCATCTGAAATATAACTTCCTCATGAATAAAGCAAAAGAAACCTATACTTCCCTTTCATATTCAGAACCTGGAGATCCGTGGGTGACGAAATGGATTATACAATTGGTGGAGGGCCTGACGGGTAGGAACCTTATCGAAAAAAAGTATAATGAGGTGTTGAATAGGGGCTTACCTGGAAAAGATCTGATGAGTGCCGCCCTTAGGGAGTTAGATATAAATTTATGTTTTGATGGTTTTTCAATCATGGATATTCCCCGTGAAGGTCCAATCATCTTTATTGCCAATCATCCATTCGGCGTTGTGGATGGACTAGCGTTAGGGGAGATTATTTCAAAAGTTAGAGACAAATTTGCCATCCTGGTAAATGCCGTCCTATGCAGAAATCCGCAATTAGATCCATTTTTATTGCCCATTGATTTTAGGGAAATACCGGAAGCAATGAAGACGAATATTAATACCCGACAAGAAGCAATAAATAGACTTTTAAATGGAGAAGCCATCGCCATTTTCCCATCAGGGGCAGTAGCAACAGCCCCTTTCCCAGGGAAGGAACCTGTCGATTTAGAGTGGAAAAGATTCGTAGTTAAACTTATTACTCAGTCTAAAGCAACCGTTATTCCTTTGTATTTTCATGGAAATAATAGTTTCTGGTTCCAATTAGCCAGTTATATTCACATGAATTTAAGATTAGGCCTTTTATTGTTTGAGGTGAAAAATAAAATGGGTAAACCCCTTTTTGTATCTATCGGAAAACCAATTACTCCGGCAGAATGGCAGTCAAAAAATGTCATTTCAGAATTATTGCCTTTTTTACGTGCACAAACGATGTCTTTAGGTGAGAAAAACTCTTAATTGCTTACTTTTGCATTCTAATCCTATTTTACTATCTTTCTTTTTCCAAAATAAACAATATGTTTAAAGAGTTTAAAGGACTTAATCTGCCTCAAATTGATAAGGAAATTCTCGAATATTGGGATAATGCTCAAATTTTTCAGAAAAGTATCGATCAAAGAGATTCTAATCAGCCTTTCGTATTCTATGAAGGTCCACCGTCCGCAAATGGTATGCCTGGGATTCATCATGTGATGGCACGTGCCATAAAGGATATTTTTTGTCGTTTTCAAACGATGAAGGGTAAAAGAGTTGAGAGAAAAGGAGGGTGGGATACCCATGGGTTGCCCATTGAATTAAGCGTGGAAAAGGAATTGGGTATTACTAAGGAGGATATCGGCAAATCAATTTCAGTGGAGGAATATAACGATAAATGTCGCGAAACCGTCATGCGTTATAAAGATAAATGGGATGCTATCACGAAGCAAATGGGGTATTGGGTCGATCTTGGGAATCCTTACGTTACTTATACGAATGAATATATTGAATCGGTCTGGTGGTTGATTTCGCAATTATACCAAAAGGGGTTGCTTTATAAGGGTTATACCATTCAACCATATTCACCAGCAGCAGGTACCGGTCTGAGTTCCCATGAGCTGAATATGCCCAATGCTTATCAGGAAATTACAGATATTTCAGCCGTTGCTCAGTTTAAAGTTAAAGGGGAAGTCAATACTTTTATACTGGCATGGACAACAACGCCCTGGACTTTACCGTCCAATACTGCGTTAGCTGTTGGAAAAGATATCCGATACGTTAAAGTACACACTTTCAATAGATATACAAAGGAAGAATGTTTCGTCATTCTGGCTAAAGATAGATTTTCATCTTATTTTAGTGAACAACAGCCCGATGTACAACCGGATCAGATAAAAGCGGGTAATCAGCCTATTCCTTATATAGAAATAGTGGGCGAATATACGGGAAGAGAATTGGAAGGTACTCATTATGAACAACTTTTGTCGTATGTTATTCCTGAAGGAAAGGCTTTTGAAGTCGTTGTTGGTGATTTTGTGACAACAAGTGACGGTACAGGAATAGTGCACATTGCACCTACTTTTGGAGCGGACGACTTTAAAGTAGCCAAACTAAATGGTATCGCCGCGCTAACTGTTCCCGATGTGAATGGCAATCCAATGCCTTTAGTTGATAAACAAGGCAAATTTGTCTCACAGGTAACTGATTTTGCAGGCCGTTATGTGAAGGATTATGGGCAAAAAGAGGAAAGATCAGTAGATACCGACATTACCATAAAACTTAAAGCAGAAAATAAGTTATTCGTTTCTGAAAAATATGTACACTCTTATCCTCATTGCTGGAGAACAGATAAGCCGATTCTTTATTATCCTTTAGATTCCTGGTTTATCAAAACGTCCAGCCTGAAGGAAAGAATGGTGCAGTTAAATCAAACCATCAATTGGAAACCTGCTTCGACAGGTGAAGGTAGGTTCGGAAAATGGTTAGAAAATCTTCAGGACTGGAATCTCTCCCGCTCAAGATACTGGGGTATTCCACTGCCTATCTGGAGAAGCGCAGACGCTAAAGAAGAAATTTGTATTCAATCTATCGCTCAGTTGAAAATGGAAATCGATCGGGCTAATGATGTTTTAGGTCTCCAACAATCCGTTCCCGTCGATCTTCATCGTCCTTATATGGATGAAATTATTCTTGTGTCAGCGAATGGGGAAAAACTTTTTAGAGAACTCGATTTAATTGACGTTTGGTTCGATTCAGGAGCCATGCCCTACGCTCAATGGCATTATCCATTTGAAAATAAAGAAAAATTTGAACAGAATTTTCCAGCCGATTTTATCGCTGAAGGCGTAGATCAAACAAGAGGGTGGTTCTATACCTTGCACGCTATCGGTGTTATGGTGTTTGATAGTGTTGCTTTTAAAAATGTAGTGTCGAATGGTTTAGTCCTGGATAAAAATGGACAAAAAATGTCGAAACGCCTTGGTAATGGTATCGACCCTTTTTCAACCATCGAAAAATATGGCGCCGATGCCACTCGCTGGTACATGATTTCTAACGCGCAGCCTTGGGATAACCTGAAATTTGATTTGTCGGGTATTGAGGAAGTGTCCAGAAAATTCTTTGGAACGCTCTATAATACCTATTCTTTCTTCGCACTTTATGCAAATATTGACCAGTTTAAATGGTCCTCCGCTGAAGTTCCATTGGAAAAAAGACCTGAAATAGATCGTTGGGTTTTATCGGAATTAAATACGCTGATTCATTTAGTGGATACAGATTATGCTACCTACGAACCAACAAACGCTACAAGGAAAATCATGGAATTTGTCGATGAAAATCTGTCAAATTGGTATGTCAGACTTTGCCGTCGCCGGTTTTGGAAAGGTGAAATGTCAGACGATAAACTGGCCGCCTATCAGACCCTATATACTTGTCTCAATGTCGTTTCTCGCCTGATGGCTCCCGTAGCTCCCTTTTTTGCCGATTGGTTATATCGAAATTTACAAGAAGGGGCATTGGAAAAAGGTCCTGAATCGGTTCACCTCGCATTGATTCCTGTTTCGGATTCTGGAATTATTGATCACGCTTTGGAAGAAAGAATGGCTTATGCTCAGAGAATATCTTCTCTTGTTCTTAGCTTAAGAAAAAAGGAAAAACTGAAGGTGCGACAGCCACTACAGAAAATGCTCATTCCTATTTTGAATGATAATTTTGAAAAGCAGGTCGACGGTGTGAAAGATTTAATCCTCGCCGAAGTTAATGTGAAGGAAATTGAATATGTTTCAGGTGCTGGAAATATTATTCAGAAAAAAGTGAAGCCCGATTTTAAATTGTTAGGAAAGAAACTGGGGAAAAATATGAAGGCGGTGGCAGATGCTCTTGCCTCTCTTTCCCAGGAAGATATTCAGCAAATTGAAAAATCTGGTTCTTTTGAAACCAATATTTCAGGAGAAATCATTCAATTAACCAGAGAAGAACTGGAAATTGTTCCCGTAGATATCCCTGGATGGCTAGTCGCAACAGATGCAGGATTAACTGTGGCTCTTGATATTCAATTAAGTGATGAACTTATCGCTGAGGGTATGGCCAGAGAACTTGTAAATCGGATCCAGAACCTTCGGAAGTCAAGTGACTTTAATGTCACAGACAAAATAGCTATTCAATTGGAAGCGCTTGATTTCGTAAAACCCGCCGTTGAAAAGTATGCTTCCTATATTTGTAGTGAAACGTTAGCTGAAAAACTCGATATGGTGGAAAAAGGGGACGGCGGTGAAATGCTGGACCTTCCCGAAGGTGAAATTTGGATTAAAGTGACCTTGAGTTAATAGACATGTGACCCCTCTGGGGTCAGGACACAAAAATGAACCGACCCTAGAGGGGTCGCACGTTTCTAGCATGTTAGGCCGCAAGGCGCACAATGGTTCGATGGACATTTATTATCGCAAGGCACAAATGGTACAATGAAAACATTTATTATCGCAAGGCACAAATGGCAATAGACATGTGACCCCTCTGGGGTCAGGACACAAAAATGAACCGACCCTAGAGG
>JBMLQR010000174.1:62400-66512 GCA_049241465.1 Saprospiraceae bacterium
TTACCATTTCTGTAATTTAGCATAGCGCTCAATTTACTTTGTGGGTTTGCAACTTCAACACGACTTTGGTCTTCTCTATTGAAATAAGATCCTAATTGTCCTGTTCTGACTAATATGTCGGAAGCCTTAATGATAGGTTTACCCGCTGCATCTTTAATCACTTCATTCTGAATGAAGGTACCGGCAATAGTCAATCTGATATCACTTTTTGTATTGATTCTCTTTGTATAATTCAAAACAGATTCTATACCTCTGGCTCTGGTATCAATGGCATTGGTAAAGAAATTGGCAGCTCCAGCATTGGCAGCATCCAATTTAGCTTTTAATGTAGCATCTCCACCCGCCGTAAAGTTGTTGGTTAAAACAATACGGTCATTGATGTCAATTTGATAAGCATCAACAGTAAGTTCAAGATTTTCAGTAATTCGCGCCGTAGCACCTATAGTATAACTTATGGAAGTCTCCTGCTTAAGTTCAGGAATACCTAATATTTTAGCTGGTTCACTGTCATTGGTAAATGTTCCACTTTCAACAGGAACTAAACCGGCAGGCGAAGCGACAAACAAGGTATTTGTTTTTGCATAATACTTTTGCTGCTGAGAAGGGGCACGGAATCCTGTGCTCGTGCTGGCGCGCAAAGAGATCTTATCTGTTAATTTTAATCTGGAAGCTAGTTTATAATTAAAAGTACTCCCAAAATCTGAGTAATTTTCAAATCTTAAGGCACCGGCTATCATGAAATTCTTGGAAAAATCTTGCTCCAGATCAGCATATAACGCTACGTTATTCCTTGCATTACTTCCCTCATTTGAAGGCAAGAATCCCGCAAAAACCTGTGCTCCTGCGGCTATGCCTGCTGCCGTATTATAATTTTTATAGGAAGGTTCTTCACCTGCTCTGATATCAAACTGGTCAATCCGGTATTCTGCACCAAAAGCTGTGTTTAAACCACTTAATACCTTATATGAACGAGAGACATCTGCATTTACTGTATTTTGTAAGAAGGTCAAGCCACCTGCGTCAAATTCTCTTTGAGGGGTGCTGGAAACAAGTGCTTGTGTATAATTGATTGAGTTAGAAACACCAAAATCAAACACATTCCTTCCGTAGGTATTACTCAAATCATAGTTCCATTCGCCTAATTTACCTTTCAAGCCTACCACTGTGGAGAAATCTACTACGGTTGAGTTGATTAAAGGCAAAAATCCGTTTGGATAATAACTATTTGATAAAACCAAGCCTCTCACAGAAGCCGGAACAGCATTAGGATATCTGTAAAGACCTGCAGCTTCACCTGCTTTTCTATTATAACCTCCAAAAGCATAAAAATTTGCCTTATCATTCATTGGCAAATCTAAATTGAACATGACACCACCGCCATTTATTTTAGAATTACCAATTCTCATATCAAAATCGTTCCTATCTAATCCTCTGGCCGATAGGATGGAGTCATCTTTTACAAGTCCTCCCACGGATGGATATATTTGACCTGTGTAAGTTCCTGATCTGTTTGAAATGTCTCTTTGAGTATATTCGCCAGTTAAATTCAAAATACCTTTTGAACCTAATTTGAAGCCATAATTCAAGGCAACCTGGGTAGCCGCTCCATCACTTACATTTACATGGTCATTTACCCCTTTATTTATTACATAGTTTTTGGCATAGGAACTGATATGTTGACCATAAGAAACATTGCCACTTAATACACCCGTTTCGCTTTTCAATACTATGTTGATAACCCCGGCAATCGCGTCGGAACCATACTGTGCCGCAGCACCATCTCTTAAAATTTCAACACGTTCAATGGAATTGGCAGGAATAGCATTCAAGTCAGTACCAACCTGTCCTCTGTTTACCGTTCCGTTTACGTTCACTAAGGCAGATTGATGGCGTCTTTTCCCGTTAATTAAAACCAAAACCTGATCAGATCCTAATCCTCTCAATTGGGCAGGATCAATATGGTCCGTTCCGTCAGAAATTGTTTGTCTTGCCGATTGAAATGAAGGAGCAATAAATGTCAGAATCTGATTTAAATCAACCTGCCCCACATCATTTATGATTAGCTTCATGGGGATAATATCCACAGGAACAGGTGTTTCAATTTTAGTCCTTGTTTGTGATCTCGTACCGATAACCACAATATCAGAAAGTTGTACGCCTTCTTCCAATACAACATCTATGACAGATTTGTCACCAATAGTAATTTCCTGGCTTATAAATCCAGTATAACTGAATTCCAGTACAGTACCTCCTGCTGGAACTTGAATGGAATAGTTACCATTTGCGTCTGTAATACTTCCAACAGAAGTACCTTTTACTGAGACTGCCGCGGCTTCTAATGCCGAACCGTCAGACGCAGAGGAAATCTTTCCGGTAATCGTCTTTTGGGAAAATCCAGAAAAACTGATTAATAATCCCAAAAACACCAATACGTGAAGTTTGAATGTGTTTTTTTTCATAACAAATTAATTGAGTTGAATAATAAAAAGAATACAAGATTTTTTTCGGTTGATTTGGGGCTTTCAACAGGTGTCTTAAAAGAGTGCTTAAAATTAACATTTTTAGCGTAAATTCGCTAACAATAAAAATTAAATTCATGAATATTAAATTATCAGAAGAACATATATCCGTGCAGGGAGCAGCCAGGGAATTTGCCCGGACAGTTTGCAAACCTGGTGTCATTCAAAGAGATACCACTATGCAGTATCCTTATGATGAGGTAAAACAAATGGCTGAACTTGGATTTATGGGCATGATGGTGGACCCGCTCTTTGGTGGAAGTGGTTTAGACACTATCTCTTATGTCCTCGCTATGGAGGAAATCTCAAAAGTAGATAATTCCTGTTCTGTTATTATGTCGGTTAATAATTCATTGGTTTGCTGGGGAATCGAACATTATGGGACAGAGGAACAAAAGACAAAGTATTTACCGCTTTTAAGCTCGGGTGAATGGATTGGTTCGTTTTGTCTTTCTGAACCCGAAGCGGGAAGTGATGCTACGCATCAACGCACCCAAGCAACAGATATGGGGGATTATTATTTGTTAAATGGGACAAAAAACTGGATTACCAACGGAAGTACCTCGAAAATTCATATTGTTATCGCACAAACCGAACCTGGAAAAGGTACGGCCGGTATTAGTGCTTTTCTGGTCGAATCTGCCTGGGATGGTGTTAAAATTGGAGCCAAAGAGGATAAACTGGGCATTCGCTCTTCCGATACAACTTCTATCACTTATACAGACGTGAAGGTTCCAAAAGAGAATAGATTAGGAAGTGATGGGGAAGGATTTAAAATAGCAATGAAAATACTCGATGGTGGAAGAATTGGCATCGCCGCTCAGGCTTTAGGGATCGCTGGCGGTGCTTATGAACTCGCACTGGCTTATAGTAAGGAAAGGGAGGCTTTTGGGAAACCTATAAACCAACATCAGGGGGTTAGTTTCAAATTAGCTCAAATGGCTACTGATATTGAAGCAGCAAAATTAATGGTCTATCGTGCGGCCTGGCTAAAAGATGAAGGCCTGCCCTATAATATAGCAAGTGCTATGGCAAAATTATTCGCTTCTGAAGTAGCCATGAAAACAACCATTGAAGCCGTTCAAATACATGGCGGATACGGTTTTGTGAAGGAATATCACGTCGAAAGATTAATGAGAGATGCTAAAATTACCCAGATTTATGAGGGTACGTCGGAGATTCAACAAATAGTCATTTCCAGATCGGTTATTCAGGGAAGCCCATATCTGCCTATTTAATCGTACATCGAATGACTGAAAATGAAATTTCTACCTCTATTATTGATTGTGCCATGAGGGTACACACCGAATTAGGTCCCGGCCTATTGGAAAATGCCTACGAAGCCTGCCTGTATTATGAACTAATGCAGGCAGGCCTCCTCGTAAGCAAACAACGCCCTATGCCCGTAGTTTATCACGACGTTAAACTAGAGGCCGGATACAGAATAGATTTATTCGTCGAAAACAAAGTGGTAGTAGAAATAAAAGCCGTAGAGGCTTTTCATGATCTTCACTTCGCCCAATTACTTACCTACCTAAAATTGTCAAAGTGTAAACTGGGTCTCCTGATAAATTTTAATGTGAAAAGTTTGAA
>JBMLQR010000174.1:66612-68328 GCA_049241465.1 Saprospiraceae bacterium
AAAAAAAGTTATGCCTGACTCTTATTATAATCACTTAAGAATTTTTCTAAACCCATGGTCGTCAGCGGATGATCCAATAATCCCATAATAGCCGATAAAGGACAAGTAACCACATCGGCCCCAGAACGGGCAGCATCAACAATATGTCTCGAATTGCGGATAGAAGCAGCTAAAATTTCCGTTTCATAACCTTGAATCGTATAAATATCTGCAATATCTCTAATCAATTGCATACCTTCCCAATTAATATCATCTAAACGACCAACAAAAGGAGAAAGATAAGTAGCACCAGCTTTAGCAGCCAAAATAGCCTGACCCGCTGAAAAAATAAGCGTACAGTTAGTTCTAATCCCCAAAGAGGTGAAATGACAAATAGCTTTAACACCGTCAGCCGTCATAGGTACCTTCACTACAATATTAGGCGCCAAATCAGCCAATATTTTCCCTTCTTTAACCATAGTTGCAAAGTCAGTACCAATAACTTCCGCACTAACATCGCCAGAAACCAGTTGGCAAATCTTTTGGTAGTGCGCCAAAATAGCAGCATCTCCTTTAATGCCCTCCTTTGCCATTAATGACGGATTCGTTGTAACGCCATCCAATACACCAAGTTCTTTTGCTTGTTGAATTTGATCTAAATTGGCCGTATCAATAAAAAATTTCATATAACTATAGGTTTATTTATGAATGAGAAGCTAACAAATTACTGGCCGCTACAAAAACCCGCTCACCGGTAAATCCAAATTTTTCATCCAGCACATCGGCCGGAGCAGAATATCCGAAATGTCTTAACCCTAATACAACGCCGTGATGTCCAACAATTCCCTCTAAATTTACGGGAAGACCAGCCGTAAGGCCAAGTCTTGGAACATCATTTGGCAAAATACTTTCTTGATATTCTTTAGATTGGCTAAAGAATAACCCTTCAGAAGGAATGGAAACCAGTCTTACCTTTCTATTTTCCCTCTCTTTTAATAATTGAGCACCGGCATAAAGCGTACTCACTTCAGAACCATTTCCCACAAGAACGATATCGGGTTTTCCTTCGCAATCTGATACGATATAGCCACCTTTTTGAGCACCGAGGGCATTATGATATCTGGAAACCCCATCAGTAGCTGGAAGCGAGACGATATTCTGCCTGGATAAAATCAATCCAGTGGGTGTATCAGTATTTTCGATAGCCATTTTCCATGCCACGGTAGTTTCATCGGCATCGGCAGGTCTAAGGGCAAGAAAACCTGGTTTTCCAGAATGATTATGTAATTTTTCTAGTAATCTAAGTTGAGCTTCCTGCTCTATAGGCTGATGGGTTGGTCCATCTTCACCCACCCTGAAAGAGTCGTGAGTCCAGATAAAAATAGTAGGGATTTCCATAAGGGCAGCCAGACGTAAAACGGGCTTCATATAATCGGAAAAGGCAAAAAAGGTAGCACAAACGGGTATTACACCACCATGAAGCGCCATACCAACTGATAGCGCAGACATAGTAAGTTCAGAAACACCTGCCTGAAGGAAAGAACCGGAAAAGTCTCCTTTTTTAAGGGCTTTTGTTTTATTTAGGAAAGACTGAGTATTGTCGCTATTTGATAAATCTGCTGAGGCAACGATCATATTTCCTACTTTCGAGGCAAATAATTCCAGCACTTTTCCCGACGCTGATCGGGTAGCGTCACCTTGTTTTTGAATAATATTTTCCCAATCGAGTTCAGGTAA
>JBMLQR010000174.1:68428-71188 GCA_049241465.1 Saprospiraceae bacterium
GTTTCTACCTCACCTTCAAACGATTTTCCTTCAGCGGTAACGGCACCTTTACCCATAATCGTTTTTCCAATGATTATGGAGGGCTTATCTGTTGCCATTTTTGCCTGACGCAAAGCATTTCTAATCGCCTGATGGTCATTACCTACAATGGTTTGAACGTCCCAACCCCAGGCTTTATATTTAGCGGCAGTATCTTCATTTGTAACATCTTCTACTCTGGTAGAAAGTTGAATGTCGTTAGCATCATAAAAAAGGATTAGATTTCCGAGGCCAAGATGACCTGCAATACGACCAATTCCTTGAGAAATTTCTTCCTGAATGCCCCCATCAGATATATATACATAAGTATGATGAGAGAGCCATTCCCCAAATCTGTCGGCCAGGAATCGTTCCGCAATAGCGGCACCGGCGCCAAAGGCATGACCTAAACCAAGAGGGCCTGAGGTATTTTCAATGCCTCTATCTAAATCTCTTTCAGGATGTCCTGGCGTTGGACTTCCCCATTGTCTGAATTGCTTCCAGTCGTCGGGTGTGTAATATCCTAAAAGACCCATTTGGGCGTATAACATAGCTGACATGTGTCCAGGATCCAGAAAAAAGCGATCTCTAAACGGCCAACGAGGATTTTCAGGGTCGAAAACCATGAATTCTGTGAAGAGTATGTGCATAAAATCAGCCCCTCCCATTGGTCCTCCAGGATGACCTGATTGTGCACGCTCAACCATGGACGCGGAAAGAATTCTGATTAAATCGGCAGCGCGTTCAGAAACTGTTTTTTCTGACGGGATAGTTTGTTCGCTTGACATACTCGTGTTTTTAAAAAATTACCTTCGCAAAAATGACCTTTTTTTTACTTTACAAAAGAATGTAGAGGCATTTATTTATTTTTTTATTAAAAAAAAGTTTAAAAAATATCACTCAGGCCTTAGATCCAATAATCTAAGTCTATATTTTTTACCTATTTTTTTAACTCTAAACGAAATCAATTTTGGCAATAATAAACCAACGGCGAGGGCGCTTCCTGTCACTATGGCATCGGAAGTTCTGTAGCTTGTCTCCGGCCTTCCGTCTGTCAAGGTGCCGACAAAAGCATATCCAGACCAGGACAGGCCAAATAGTCCTATCTGTCTGCCTATGGCTCTGGGCCAGGTTCTATCATATCGCAGGGCCGTAATTTCATTTAACGGAATAGTCCTGTCGGCCATGGCTATAAGTTGGTCTTTATACAAAAAGTTAGCTATTTCGGAGGAGTACCAGCCTTGTCCATCTTTTATGGAATAAGTGATGACTGACCCAAGGGAAATTTTTTCAACCTTCATACTTCCTACTTTTTCTAATTGTAAAAATTGGAGGTTCCTTTGTGCAGTCAAAATAAAAGTGAGATGTAAAAAGCCTACAATCAATAGTTTGTTTCTCATGTTAAACTTCTTTTATTGGTTTATTTCTAATTTTATGAAATCGATGAAGCATTTTTTCCATGGCATTCGAAATGCTGGAAAAAGGCAAGGTTTCTGTGGCAATATAGATAACCATGATGGCTATTTGTTCGTCATTTTCTCCAGAAAAATTAGCGTAAAATGTTGCTTTATTTAAACGGTATGCTTCTCTGATTCTCCGTCGGATAAGATTTCTATCTACCGCATGCTTAAACTTCTTTTTTGGGACACTCTGCGTAAATAATACGGGATTTTCCAATGAATGAGTAGAGGGAATATTGGCCCATAAAAGACGAAATGGATAGTGACCCAGGCTCTGTTTCGAGCGAAACAGCTGGCCAATCACTTTTCTGCTTTTTAATCGTTCTTCTTTTTTAAACGTTTGTCCTTCTGCCAAAATAATTAATTTATCCTGTTTAAAATCAGTGCTTTGAATGGATAATTAACGAAAATCAACCCTTTTTTGTAGCGAAAAAAACCGCTTTCTGTCCTTTTGAAATGGTTGGTTTTTATAGACATTGCACTCAATTCAAATCTTATTAACACAAAAGTAAGCATTATATGGCAACAGATTTAACAGATTCAGCATATCCTCAGATTCATATAACAATGAGAACGCTCCCAGAAGCTGAAAGACCAAGGGAAAAATTAAAAATGAGGGGTAAAAAGGAAATGTCAAATGCAGAGTTATTAGCCATTTTAATAGGTTCTGGTTCGTTTGAGGAAAATGCAGTTCAATTGGCACACAGATTATTAAAGGGTTTCAATGACGATTTATCTTCTTTAAGTAAAGCATCGATTAAAGACCTCTGCCGGTTCAAAGGGGTTGGTCCCGCGAAAGCCAGTTTAATTTCCGCTGCCTTAGAACTGGGACAGCGTCGATCAGAATTAAAAATTACGGTAAGGACGCAAATTAAATCGAGCGTTGATGCTTACGAAATATTTAAACCTGTGCTGGTTGATCTTCAGGTAGAAGAATTTTGGATTATCTTGCTAAATAGAAGCAATAAGGTCATTGGCAGGGAAAGAATTAGCATTGGAGGTGTTTCGGGTACTATGGTTGATCCAAAAATTATTTTCAGGCATGCCCTTGAAAATTTTGCCTCATATATCATTTTGGGTCATAATCATCCGTCAGGAAATTTAACTGCCAGTGACGCGGATTTGAATCTTACAAAAAGACTCATGTCCTGTGGAAACGACCTTGATGTCAAAATTATTGATCATATCATTTACACCGATGCTGGTTATCTGAGTTTTGCCGATGCTGGCATTTTGATGTGAGCGGAGATTTTGGTTGCCTTTGGCAAAAATTATAAACGTG
>JBMLQR010000174.1:71288-82983 GCA_049241465.1 Saprospiraceae bacterium
TTGTATTCAATTTCAAAATTTCTTAAAAATTCAATGTATTCCTCTTTGAAGGTTTTCTTTTTATGATGTTCTTTCTGCCTTTGAATATATTTGATTACATTCATTACACCTGATTGGCTATATGAAAACGCACCAAATCCTTCTTGCCATTGAAATTTGGAAGGGCATAATTTTTTTTCGTTTATATATACATTGGTCGCCTTTTTTATCTCTCTGACTAAATCAGACAGGCAGCAAGTTGGCTTCATGGCTATAAAAATGTGAATATGATCTGGCATTCCATTGATTGCAAGCAATTTTTGGCCCTTATTAGTTACAATTCCAGACACAAACTTATACAATTCCTCTTCCCAAGATTTACACACGAGGCTTGCTCTTCCTTTAACAGCAAAAACAATCTGAATGTAAATTTGAGAAAAGGTACTTGATCTAACCTGCTTTATTATCTGGCTGCACATAATGTTTAAAATGTAGGGACGTTATACTAGCCAGTTTTTTTCGCCTACGCTAATATTTTCTGAATGGGCTAATCCAACAGGCTTATCCCCCTGGAAAACAAAATCTAATCGACCTAATAGGATTCCTCCCCATCCCGCTTGATTAACAAATACCGTTTTTCCCGCTAAATTGCCAATCTTTGTTGGAGCAGGGAGAAAAGTATGCGTATGACCGCCAAGGATAACATCGATATTTTCAGTAGCAGCAGCCATGGTAACATCACTTACTTTGTCTTCTGAATATTGATATCCTAAATGACTTAAGCAGACAACAAGATTACATTTTTCCTCTACCTTAAGCAATTTTGCATAATAATTTGCTTTTTCAATGGGGTCTTCGTAAATAGTATTTGTATAAAGATTTTTAGGAACTAATCCTTTTAATTCAATACCCAATCCAAACACGCCAATGCGAAGTCCATCTTTTTTAAAGATATGGTATGGTTTGGTTTTTCCCTCCATTGGGGTATTTGTAAAATTATAATTGCCGCATAATACGGGAAAGCTGACTTGTTCCAGTTGCTTGGCTAAATTTTCAATGCCTCCATCAAAATCATGATTTCCAATAGTTAATGCGTCGTATTTTAATAATTCCATAATCTGCATTTCCAATTGACCTGCAAAGAAATTAAAATAGGGCGTTCCTTGAAATACATCGCCGGAGTCAAATAATAAAAGATTCTCCTCTTTTTCTCTGATTTGCTGAATTAATGTCGATTTCCTTGCCACACCGCCTTGTAATGAGTTCCGACCACTGCCAGGAGGAAATGGGTCGATTCTGCTGTGGAAATCATTGGTATGCAGAATAGTTAATTTCTTGCTTTCCGGTTTAAGGGATCGGAAAGCCCAGGCAGGATTGGTTCCTGTAACGATGAGTCCTGCACCGGCGTATTTAATAAAGTTTCTCCTTCTCATATTAATTATTTCTTATCAGAATTCTTTCATCAAGCATTCCCTGTTGAATAATCCCTTTTTTTGTTTCAATACGTAGTTGTTCAATGACAGCATCTCTCATATACATACCTGTTTTTTCTCTGGGGGCATTGGCTAAAAATGCAGTTCCCTCACCTCCATTTGCTACATAATCAGGCATTTGAACTTTATATATCTTTTCAGGCACCAATGGTTGACCCTGAATTTTTATCCACTCTATCTTATTGTCTGTCTGAAGAATATTAATTCCTTTACTAACTGGCCAAAATCCACTTTTTGCCATATATCTGACAAGTGCCTCAATGTCACTTCCTTTTAAATCTAAAACGAGTAATTCATTATCAAAAGGGAGTAGTTCAAAGATCATACCGACGCGCAAACTGTCTTGTTTGATAAAATTACTTCTTACACCACCGTAATTACTTAGCGTAAAATCACATTTTATACCTTTTGTTTCTGTGATGTAGCGCTGTAAAACATCGGTAATCCAATTTCCAAGGGTTGACTCAGGCTTGCCCAATTTCAACTCACCTGATAGTGGAGCTAAACCTGACAACATAGTAGCATTCAGCTTTTCAGTGTATGGGGCTATCAGAGCCAGCAATTTTTTATCCTCGGGAATGGAGTCGTTAATTTGATAACGAACGGCATTGTCGAAAGTACCGGGATATCTCGGATGACAACTTAGCAGGCTAAAAACAAGGTATGATAGGAGAGCGGCAGACTTTAGGTAATTCATTGGTAAAGAATACGAGGTAAAATAAGTAAAGATTTAATGGTCGGTTCTATGACAAAAATACCTTTTTTTACCATCTTATGAAAGTTATATTTTCCAATAACTGGGAAATATAACTTTCATTCCGCTGAAACACCTATTTTAGTGTTTCCTTAAGATTCGCCATTATTTAATATGCTAACTAAAGATTTAGGGTAGAAGTTAAAATCTGATTTTTAAACCAGTGTTAAAACTTAGAGGCATGTTGGGTCTGTATCCTTGAGGCAGGTTTGCAACAATAGCCTTACTGTTGGTTAAGTTATTAATGGTGGCGAAAGCCGTTACCGATTTAGTTACATCATAATTGGTTGAAAGGTCAATGATTAAAAAGCCTGCCAATGCGTTTACGTCTGCGTATTTTACTACATTATCTGGAATAATGAGCGCTCCTGCTCCCGGCTTTACCCTGGTTATTCCCGTAAATCGACTGCTTAGGGTAAGATCAAATTTCTGGTTCGACACACCCACATTGGCTGTTAATAAATGTGGAGTAATAAAAGGAATTCTATCTCCCTGATTTATTCTACTTGTTCCCCAATCACCGCCTCCATTAATAAAGGTTTCTTGAAATCTCGCGTCGGTGAAGGTATATGCCAGGCTTACAGGAAAGCTTAAACCCGACGGATAATTCTTATTGGAAAGTAAGTTGCCTTCAAAACTAATCTCAATCCCCTGGATATGTGCGTTTCCAGCATTGAACATGTCTCCTGTTCCAGCACCTCCACCTGACATATTATCAGAACCTAAAATATTGGAATAGTTATTAAAAAATCCAACAACTTGCGCTGTATATCCATTTTTTTCAAAATGATACCCCAATTCGTAATTTACGGAGGTTTCCATTCTCGCCTGACCGCTCGTTGCTGTGACAGAAGGCATACCAGGAGGAGAAAATCCTTTATGAATACCACCAAGCAAATTCATATTTTCGTTCAACCAATAATGCAGGCCAATGCCGGGTAAAATAACGGTTAATTGGTTTTCTGCCGACCTAAGTACCGTTCCTAAACGGGCATTATCAGCCGTTCCGTAATTTTGAAAATCAAAGTTTATATTTTCATACCTTACGCCAGGGCTTACTTTCAGACGTTTGAAACTTATATCGTAATTTAGAAAAGTAGCCAAACTTTGAGCATTTCTAATTTGATTTTCCTGATTTCCTTTTATTCCAGCCGCAGATAAAATCATGGTTCCGTTGGTCATATTGTAAGCTGAACGCGTCGCAAACCTATCCGCCTGATCCAGGTGATAACGCATACCGAATTGTATTTTATGAGTCCAGTCATTTTTAACAAATAAATATTGAGCATTGGTTTGGATACCTTTTGAGAAAAAGGTTCTTTCTGCACTTTGATAGTCTATAGCGCCGTTAGCGTTTCCAGTCATGACCTGATAAGCATTGGCGAAAGAGGCTGGATTTTGTAAAATATTGTTTAATGACTGTCCAGCGATGGAATTTACCCTGGCCCAATCTCTATAAGTAAATGAATAGTAAGTTGTTGTATGAAACTTTAATCCTTCCAAAGGTGAAATAGTGTGTGTCAGAGAAAGATGATTATGACTCATATCTAATATATCTTTTTGCGTTGCAGCATACCTGCTTAGCCTGTTTGTCTGAAAATCTTCATAAGTTAAACCAAGATAAGTTTCATTGCCATCTTCTACGCTGGCCACCATTTTCAACATAACAGACTGAGCAATTTTTGCATCTTCATCGGTGTGCCAACGAATTTTACCCATCACATCTCTTCGGTCGAAACCTGTATTTTCTCCATTCGGTAAAACTTTAAATCCGTTAGAAGCAATACGGTTAATTTCGAAAACATAATCAATATTTTTCCTGGAATCACCTACCCAAATCCTCTGCTGGTTCGTTCCAAAACTTCCCAATCCAACTTGGGCAAAGCCTTTGAAGGTATTAGGAATAACCGTAGAAAGAAGATTAATGGCCCCTCCAACGGTGTATGGACCATATTTAATTTGGCTGCTCCCTTTCAATACTTCAATCCCTTGCATCCGAGAAAAGGTAGGGAAATAATACGCGGCAGGGTCAGCATAAGGTGCAGGTGCAATAAGGATGCCGTCTTCCATGAGGGTAATTTTTGCACTTCTGTTGACGGGGGTACCTCGCAAACCTATATTAGGCCTTAAGCCAAATCCTTCCTCGTCTCTAACATTAACACCAGGAACAATACGAAGCACATTATTCACATTGGGCTGATTCAGCTTCTCTATTTTTAAAGTGTTGATGTACTGACCAGAACCCGAAATATATTTTGCTCTGTCTCCAACAATGACCACAGGATCAAGCTCTTGATTTTTTATAGTGTCTTGGTTAGGCGCTTGACTAAATAAGTTTAGACTATAAAAGAGTGCTGGAAGTAAGAAAACTTTTTTCATGGCGTTTTTTTTAGAGAAAATCCTCTGATTATTTATTTAGACTTAATCTTAATAAACGCAAATATAGGTCGTTTTAAGATTATAAAGCAATAATAAGATGCATTAAAAATTAGGAAAATAGTGACTAGTAAAAAGTACCTAATATTGGGTATTGACTATCAGGTGTTATATTGAACTGACATTTTGACATAAAATCATTTGTATTAAAATGTTTGGCATTTGACTTGATACTTCGTTTTTTATTAAATCTTACATTTTATTTTTATGGGAAAATCAAATTTAAAACCAATCGGTGACAGAATTGTCATCAAACCCGCTCCGGCTGAAGAAAGAACGTCGGGTGGAATAATTATTCCTGATACGGCTAAAGAAAAACCGCAAAAAGGTGAAGTTATTGCGGTTGGACCCGGTAAAGATGGAAATTTAATGCACGTGAAGGTAGGCGATACGGTCATGTATGGCAAGTATGCCGGCCAGCAAATTGAATTAAATGGCGAAGATTATCTCATTATGAGAGAGGATGATGTTTTGGTTATTTTATAATTATTTAACAATTTAAAAAATGGCAAGTAAAGAGATTTTTTTTCACAGTGCCGCGCAAGAAAAATTAAAGCGAGGAATTGACAAATTGGCAGATGCTGTCAAAGTTACTCTGGGACCCAAAGGTAGAAATGTAGTCCTGGAAAAGAAATTTGGATCACCTCATATTACAAAAGATGGTGTTTCTGTAGCTAAGGAAATAGAATTAGAGGATACATTGGAAAATATGGGGGTACAATTGTTAAAAGTTGCTGCCTCTAAAACGGCCGATGCTGCAGGAGATGGTACCACTACCGCAACGGTTCTCGCCCAAGCAATGATTAATTCAGGACTTAAAAACCTCACTGCTGGAGCCAATGCCATGGACCTCAAAAGAGGAATTGATAAGGCATCAAAAGAGGTTGTAGGATTTTTAAGAAATCAAGCGGAACAAGTTAAAGATGATTATAATAAAATAAAGCAAGTAGCTACTATTTCCGCAAATAATGATGAAAGTATAGGGGAGTTGATTGCCGATGCTATGCGTCGGGTTTCAAAGGACGGTGTCATTACGATTGAGGAATCAAAGGGAACGGAAACCTATATTGAGGAGGTTAGCGGTATGCAATTCGACAGAGGGTATCTCTCTCCTTATTTTGTAACCAATTCTGAAAAAATGATTACGGAGTATGAAAATCCGTATATCTTGGTGACAGATAAGAAAATATCCAATATCAAAGAATTACTTCCCATCCTAGAAGCAGCTTCAAAAGCAGGTCGTCCGCTGATGATTATCGCTGAAGATGTAGATGGGTCAGCATTAAGCACATTGGTAGTCAATAGATTAAGGTCTGTATTAAAAGTAGTCGCCGTTAAAGCACCTGGTTTTGGAGACCGAAGAAAGGCTATGCTTGAAGACATTGCTATTTTAACTGGCGCTACGGTAATCTCTGATGAGAAGGGATTTACACTTGAAAATACCACATTGGAACTGCTTGGAACTGCCGAGAAAATAAATATCGATAAGGATAATACGACTATTGTTCAGGGAAAAGGAGATAAAGAGCAGATTAAAGCCAGAATTCAACAAATCAGGCAACAAATAGAAGCTACTACCTCTGATTATGACAGGGAAAAATTGCAGGAACGTTTGGCTAAACTGGCAGGCGGGGTGGCTGTGCTTCATGTTGGTGCGCCAACTGAAGTAGAAATGAAAGAGAAGAAAGATAGAGTGGATGATGCCTTACATGCTACCCGAGCGGCTGTCGATGAAGGTATAGTTGTCGGAGGAGGTGTAAGTTTTGTAAGAGCTATAAAGGCATTAAATAACCTGAAGGGTATCAATGAAGATGAATCCATCGGAATAGATATTGTCCGTAAAGCGTTGGAAAGTCCATTGCGCAATATTGCTGCCAATGCGGGCGCTGAACCTTCCGTCGTACTTGAGAAAGTGGTAAACAACAAAAACGATTATGGATATAATGCCCGTACCGATGTTTACGAAGATCTCAAGGTTGCAGGCGTTATCGATCCAGTTAAAGTTGGAAGGATTGCCCTGGAAAATGCTGCTTCTATCGCAGGTATGGTCTTGACCACAGCTTGCGCAATTACGGAAAAACCTGAAAAGAAAACACCAGCTCCCCCAATGGGTGGTGGTTATGACGATATGATGTAAGACCTGTTGAATATCAAAGTTTCAACATTTATTTTTGTTCTGAACTTTGATCTGATATTTCGGGGAAGTGATTGCCTTTTCACTTCCCCGATTTTTTATCTTTCAGTTTTTATCATTTAAGATATAGGTTTAGTTAGAATCATTACCTTAGCTAATTATTTCCCACATTATTTTTTCTACATGGCTTTGATGGGTAAAACGGTACTTAAAGACAAAGAAGAACTCAAAAAATGGGCCATCAGGTCTGTTATTTGGGGAGTCTCGGGTCTCATTATTTTCCTCTCCCTGATTTATCTGGGTATTTTTGGTCCAATTCCTAATTACGCAGAATTAAAAGGTATTAAACAAGCTAATTCATCAGAGCTAATTAGTATCGATGGAAAAGTTTTGGGTCGGTATTATGTAGAAAATAGAGTGGATGTTCAATTTTCAGAAATTCCTCCTTATTTAATCCATGCCTTACTAGCCACAGAAGATACTCGGTTTTTTGAGCATAAAGGCATTGATATCAGAGCGCTTTTTAGGGTGTTTTTCAAGTCTATTCTCTTAATGAATGAATCGTCTGGGGGAGGGAGTACCTTAAGTCAGCAGTTAGCAAAAAATTTGTTCCCACGAAAATCCTATTGGCTGGCCAGCATGCCTGTCAATAAGTTCAGAGAAATGATTACAGCCCAGCGACTGGAAAAAATTTATACAAAGGAAGAACTCTTGAATTTATATCTGAATACCGTTCCTTTTGGAGGTACTATTTATGGTATAAATGTGGCATCACAGACATTTTATGGAAAGAAACCTGCCAGCCTGAGTATAGCAGAGGCTGCTTTATTGGTTGGTATGCTCAAAGGGCCAAGTTTGTACAACCCTGTTAATCATCCCGAAAGAGCCCTCAACCGACGAAATACCGTGTTGTCACAAATGGTCAAATATAATTATTTGACGGAAACGGCATACCAGAAATTGAGTAGAACTTCCTTGCGCCTAAGATATAATCCTCAAGGTAGAAATGCTGGCCTTGCTTCCTATTTCAGAGAATATATCAGACCTGAATTGGAAAAAATAGTAGGCAACATAAAGAAAAAGGATGGAAATTATTATAACTTATATACCGATGGTTTGAGAATCTATACAACGGTCGATTATTATTTGCAGCTGTTCTCAGAGCAAGCGGTCAGAGAACAAATGCCACAAATTCAGGCTGGTTTTTTTAGAGAATGGCGTAACGGTAAGCCCTGGGGTAATGATGCCTTTTTGTGGAGTATAGTAAAGCAGACAGACAGATACAAACAATTACTTAACGCAGGCGCTACGCGGGAAGAAATTGAGGAGAATTTTAATAAACCAGTGCCTATGCAAATGTTCGCATGGAATGAGTTGCAGTCTGTTCAGAAGGTTATTTCCCCCTTAGATTCCCTTAAGATTTCATTGCAAATGTTACAGGCTGCTCTGCTTTCTATGGATCCGAAAAGTGGTGCTATCAGAGCATGGATTGGTGGAAATCATTTTGGTTATAATCAATATGACCATGTTCATGCAAACAGGCAGGTAGGTTCTATTTTTAAACCTATTGTGTATGCGGCGGCCATCCAGGAGGGATTAAATCCATGTACTTATTATCCGAATGAACAAATTATTTATCCTGAATATGAAGATTGGAAACCTGGAAATTCAGATAATATATATGGCGGCTTCTATACAATGGCAGGCGCGCTAAGTAAATCTATTAATACTATTGCCGTTCAGGTGCTTTTGGCAACGGGTATTGAGGAGGTTAGGGAAATGGGAAAGGCGTTGGGCATTACATCGAATATTCCGAAGGCTCCTTCCATTGCGTTGGGTTCTGCAGAAATTTCCTTGTATGAAATGACTCGGGTGTATGCTACTTTCGTTAATAAAGGGGTAAAACCTCCCCCTCATTATTTGTTGCGTATTGAAACCAAAGAGGGAGAGCTTATTTATTCAGCTCCCCGACAGGCCAGCAAACAAGTGATTGATCCTTTTACAGTAGCTACTTTAATACCTATGTTAAAGAAGACGGTTAATGAAGGTACAGGGGGAAGATTGCGTAGTGTTTTTGGATTAAAAATGGCATTGGTTGGTAAAACAGGAACCACTCAAAATAATTCAGACGGCTGGTTTATGGGCGCTTCTCCCAATTTAGTAACCGGTGTTTGGGTGGGTGCTTCTCTTCCCGCTATTCATTTCAAAAGTACCGCTCTGGGTCAGGGAGCTGCAACGGCATTGCCTGTTTTTGGCTCTTATTATCATAGGGTCGCCCAAAGTCCGGGATTAAGGAAATATATTCAGGGAGATTTCTATCTGGACATTGATTCTTCAGAAACAACCGTTGATTGCCCTCCTTTTTTGGAAACGGGGGGATTTTCCGCAGATTCAGATCCTGACATAGTGAATAATCCAGCTATTTTCAGAGCAGTGTATCAAGCCATTTTAAAGGAAAATGGAGAAATTAATTTTGCTAATGTAACGGAAATGCCTATTGAATTGTCCCGGAAATTTTTATTCGAATCAGATTCCGCTTACCTTAGAAGGATGTTTGATAAAAACTTAAAGCTCCTTAAAATGGAAAGGGAGGAGGAATTTTAACGCTATGTTTGCTCAAGGCTAATTATTTATTAATTAGGGCATCATTTCCATTTTTTCAAAAGATTTCATTTATTTTTGAAAAAAAAGTAGCGTATGAAATTTCTTGTTATCCTCATATTGGGCTTGTTTTCCGTTTTAGTAACTGGTCAATCTAATCACCAACATGGTAGAGTCGCTAAATTCCCTCCCATTCCGGGATATCTATCCCTTTCTTGTGATTTCCATATCCATACCGTATTTTCCGATGGAAGTGTCTGGCCGGATATTCGTGTACAAGAAGCACTAAAAGATAGTCTGGATGCCGTTTCCATGACCGAACATTTGGAATATCAGCCTCATAAAGACGATATTCCAAATCCAGATAGAAATAAATCATTTGACATTGCTTCAAAAATAGCAAAGCCTTATGAATTGTTAGTGGTGAAGGGGGCGGAAATTACCAGGGGAATGCCTCCGGGACATAATAATGCTATTTTCATTAAAGATGCCAACAAATTATTGAAGGACGATGCTTTGACCGTGTTTAAGGAAGCAAAAAATCAGGGTGCATTTACCTTTTGGAATCATCCGAACTGGACTGCACAAAGAAAAGATGGGGTAGCTCGAATAACTGATTTTCATAAACAACTTATTAAGGATAACCTGCTCCATGGCATTGAAGTGGTAAATGATGTCACATATTCTGATGAGGCTTTTCAAATGGCACTCGATTACAACCTCACCATTATGGGTACTTCTGATATACATGGTTTGGTAGATTGGCAATTTAAAATTTCTGAAGGTGGACACAGACCTTTTACCATCGTTTTCGCAAAGGAAAAAACGGAAGAAAGCATTCGGGAAGCTTTATTTGCCAAAAGAACGCTGGCGTATTTCAATCATACCCTTATTGGCCGCGAAGAGTGGATGACACCCATGTTAAATGCTGCTATTACTGTCCAGAAGGCGGAATACATTGGTACTTCTTCTATCCTTGAAATTTCCCTAAAAAATGATTCTGACACGCCTTTTTTATTGTTAAATGAGGGCAAATTGAATTTTCATCAACATTCGGGATTAATAACCCTTGAGCCGCGGGCCATTACTAAAATTCAATTGAAAACGCTGGAAATTCTTCCTTCTGTTGAATTACCATTTAAAGTGATCAATGCGGTTATCGCGCCGGGCAAGTATGCGAATTTTATGTTAAAAGCTAAAGTGGAAGAATAATTTCAATCCATTTTGTTTATCTTTAATAAAAAGGATAAGATCATGCTTTGGAAGAAAATAATATTGTTTGCTTTAGTTTTAATTTTGCTCGTTGTAGGGAGAACGCTTTATTATGCGGGCGCATTTAAAAAATCAGTGATCATTGGTCGTCCAGAAACGAGTCTGATAAATGGGATGATTGGTGCTGAGGACATTACGATTAATCAGACGAGTGGTTTTGCTTTTGTCTCTTCAGACGATAGGAGAAGTACGGTAGCTGGAAAGCCGAAAAAAGGGGCAATATATTTGTTGAATCTTTCTCAGGATTCTCCGGAACCTATAGAATTAACGGCTGATTTTGAATTAGATGATTTCCATCCGCACGGTATTTCTTTGTATCAGGATAATGTGGACAGCACACAATGGCTTTTCGTGGTCAATCATAGGGCAAAGGAAAATACCGTGGAAGTTTTTCAATTCATAGATACTTCTCTCGTCCATGTAAAATCTATCTCGGACACTCATTTTGTGAGTCCAAATGATTTGGTGGCGGTAAGCAAAAATGCTTTTTATTTTACCAATGATCATGATAGCCATGGGGGTGTTTCCAGTTGGAAGGACTTTCTTGTTATTGGAACAGGACAATTAGGTTTTTATGATGGACAAAAGACAACTATTCTGGAAAATGGTATTCGCTATGCCAACGGAATAACTGTAAGTCCAGACGGGAGTAAGATATACGTAGCCGCTTGTACCGATGGTTCCATTTTATCCTATAATAGAGAACCCTTTTCTGCGATAGGTAAAATAAAATGTAATACCGGAGTGGATAATCTGGAATGGGATTCTGAGGGTAATTTATGGGTAGGTGCCCATGCGAAAATGCTTGTTTTTCTGGGGCATTCCAAAGATGCAAATAAGAGATCCCCATCAGAAGTGTTGAAAATCAGTTTTCCTAAAGGTCAAAAAGAGGTAGTAACCCAGGTGTACCTGAATGATGGCAATCCCTTGTCAGGATCTTCCGTAGCGGCTCCTTATAAAGGAAAAATATATGTTGGAGGTGTTTTTGACGATGGGGTATTGGTGCTTCTGAATCAGGATTAACAG
>JBMLQR010000174.1:83083-86902 GCA_049241465.1 Saprospiraceae bacterium
ACGCATCGACGAGAGGCTTCGAAATGAAAGCAACATCTAACATTAACCTTCCCTCTCAAATCAACGACGACGCTGTGTTTAATGACCTTTATTTATTGCATTCGCCCAATTTTTATTGCTAGGTCTTCCTTTTCTTTTAAAGGGTAAGAAATTATATCTTGAATGGGAATAAACCTCTAAAAAACTTTCTTGAGTCAAAAAACACATCAAGATTATTATTTTATTGAATTTATGGGTAGGTGGGAAGAGTATCTTATTTTAAAACTTGACTTAGCGATTAGTACTTATTCTACAAGATCCAGAACTATTCTAATATTTTCTTTCACCCGTTCAGAAATGTCATCTGTTAAGTCTCCCATTTTTTCTATCAATCTTTTATTGTTGATAACTCTTAGTTGATTAATCATTATATCACAGTTGTCTTTTACTTTTCCGATGCCTTTATTTAAATGAACTCTCAATATATGACTTTCGGGTTTCACATTTTTTGTGATTGGACATATTAAGGTAGATGGATGAATATTATTTAATACATCTGTTTGAACAATTAATACTGGCCTGGTTTTTCCTGATTTAGTGCTAATCCATGGATCGAGATTAGCTAACCAGACTTCATATTTTTTAGCTGTCATAATCTTCAAGTTTTTCAAATTCATTCAGCACATTCATAGATTCGTCGCTAACGAGTTTTGATTCTATGGCTAATTGTTCAGAGATAATTTTCTTTTTTTGTATGTGATGATAGAATTGAAGTGCCTTGTTAATATAACGATTTCTCGGTTTTTTAATCTTTTTAAGCAATGGCTCGGTCTCTTCGTAAACGATTACATCAAGCTTAAGTGATACTGTTTTCATCTACTTCTATTTTAGTATATTTTTAAAGTATATACTTTATTGTAGAATTCAACATTTTAGGAAGGATTTGTTTTGCGACGGGAACACTAAAGGTTTATAAATAGGCGCTTAACTCTATGAATTTCCCAGACTTTTCTTTGAATTGTGGTAATTATTTTGGATTTATTTCAATAAATTTGTATAATATAGTTATATATCTACATTATGGCAAAATATTCTCTAAAAATAAATGGTAAAACCCAACAAGTTGATGTTGATCCTTTAACACCAATATTATGGGTACTACGTGACCATTTAAACCTTCAAGGTACTAAATACGGATGTGGTATCGCCCAGTGTGGCGCTTGCACTATTCACCTAAATGGAATGGCAGTTCGCTCATGCCAATTGCCGGTTTCCTCCATAGGCAGGCAGGAAATTACAACCATCGAAGGACTTTCAGAGAATGCAACCCATCCGGTTCAGGAAGCCTGGCTCGAACACGATGTAGCCCAATGTGGTTATTGTCAGTCAGGACAAATCATGACGGCAGTGGCTTTACTGAAAAATAATCCTAATCCCAGTGATGAAGATATTGAGGCAACCATCAGCGGAAATATTTGCCGTTGCGGAACTTATTTAAGAATCAAAGAGGCTATTAAAACTGCTGCTAAAAAATAATCTAATCAACTTTCGAATGATGGAAAATAAGAAAACATATACCAGGCGTTCCTTCATCCAGTCTTCTGTATTGGCTGGTGGTGGTTTGATGCTCAGTTTTAGTTGGTTTTCAGAAGCCAAAGCGGTTGAAAAGGGGTTAAGTTCCAATCTTACAGGTGAATGGAATCAACTCAATGGTTATATTCAAATTACGACTGATAATATAGTGAAAATAATGTGCCCAAATCCTGAATTCGGGCAAAATGTTATGACTTCACTCCCTATGATTGCTGCAGAAGAATTAGATGTTGACTGGAAGGATGTGAAGGTTGAAATGGCTTCTCATGATAATGTAAAATTTGGTAATCAGTTTACCGGAGGTAGTAATTCGATGCGTGCCTATTGGAAACCGCTCAGAAATGCAGGGGCTTCTGCCCGACAAATGTTGATTGAAGCAGCAGCTCAAGCGTGGAATGTACCGGCAGCTGAAATTACAACTAAAGCAGGTATTCTTTCTCATTCAAGTGGAAAAGTAGCAAAATATGGTGAAATGGCGGCTAAGGCAGCTACCATTGCCGTTCCCAAAGAGGTTAAACTGAAATCACCAAAGGATTTTTCAATTGTAAGAAATTCAAAGAAAAATACTGAAGGCGTAAAAATAGTTACCGGTAAACCTCTTTTCGGAATGGATTATAGCATGGAAGGAATGCAAATTGCTATGGTTCAGCATCCTCCTGCTTTTGGTATGAAATTAAAGTCTTTTGATGCGTCAGCTGCACTCAAAATGCCGGGTATAAAGGATGTTTTTAGTATAAAAATCTTTGAAGAAGGTTCTGACAGGGGAGCATTTGAAACGCGTACCTTCAATGAATTGGTCGCCATTGTAGGTAAATCTACCTGGGAAGTGATGAATGCCAGAAAAGTTTTGAAAGTAGATTGGGAAGTAGCGCCGGAGCGTAAAGAATTTATGATGGTTCGGGGAAATAAGGTCGAAGAAATTACCCCGTCTGGCTTGGAAAGTACAGATCTACATTTTGAAAAAATGAAGGAATGGGCAAAAAAATCGCCCAAAGTATTGAGGAAAGATGGAGACCCTGAAACTGCTTTCAAAAATGCAGCAGTGGTCATAGAACGTACCTATAATGCTCCGTTTTTGGCGCATAATTGTATGGAACCCATCAATTTCTTTGCCCACGTTGAGACAGATAAGGCTTTATTCGTTGGTCCGCTCCAGGCACCAAACTTTGCAGAAGCAACGCTTGCAGCCAGGTTCGGACTACCAACAGATAAAATAGAGATTCTTATGACACGAATGGGTGGAGGTTTTGGACGGCGTGCCTATCATCATTACATGGTGGAAGCAGGGCTAATTTCCCAAAGAGCCAAAACACCCATAAAATTAATTTACAGCCGGGAAGATGATATGACTTATGGTATCTATCGCCCGATGTACACAGCAACCTATAGGGCTGCGCTTGATGAAAACAAGAATCTCATAGGTTTCCATGTTACAGGAGGTGGCATACCTGAAAACCCAATTCATGCAAATCGTTTTCCTGCAGGTGCCGTCGATAATTATTTAGCTGATGGATGGGAAATACCTTCCAATATTACCATCGGTGCCTTTAGGGCTCCAAGGTCTAACTTTAATGCTGCTGCTGAACAATCTTTTCTCGATGAGGTAGCGGAAGCCATGGGTAAAGATCCCATTCAACTTCGTCTTGATTTACTTAAAAAGGCAAAAGAAAGACCGGTGGGCTCCAATAATGATTATGATCCGGGTAGATATATAGGTGTTTTGGAATTATTGAAGGAAAAATCAGGATGGGGGAAATCAGAGAATGCGGGTAAGAAACGAGGGGTAGCGGCCTATTTTTGTCACGCTTCCTATGCTGGTCATGTGGTGGATATGGTACTAAGGGATGGTCAGCCCTATGTTGAAAAGGTAATTTCAGCGGTTGATTGTGGTGTAGTCGTAAATCCAGATGCTGCAACAAACATGGTGCAAGGCGCCGTGGTGGATGGTATCGGACAATCGTTTTATGGCGCTTTGACCCATAAGAATGGAGTAGCAGAGCAAAATAATTTCCATAATTATCGGATGATTAGAGCCAATGAGGCACCTCAAAAAATAGAGGTTCATTTTGTTCAAAATGATATCGATCCTACAGGTCTTGGTGAACCGCCATTCCCTCCGGTTTTTGGAGCCGTAGCTAATGCATTGTTTCAAACTACAGGACAACGATATTATAATCAGCCGTTTGTGAGTGATCAAGGCCAACCAAAATCTTGATAAACGGATGATTATTTAATAGAATTTTTGTG
>JBMLQR010000175.1:0-9695 GCA_049241465.1 Saprospiraceae bacterium
CCTTTAAACCTCTTTGCATTTAAAGTGCCTAACAATTTTGCATTTTTATATGCATACTGTTTAAATTCAAAATTTTTAACCACTGCTGAAAAATCCGCTGTAGCTGTTTTCGCAGAAAAACCTCTGCCGTTCGTAATAGAAGCATTCAAAGATACATTACCAAACAGGGGCTGATTTAAAAATTTACCTAATTTAAAATCATTTACACCAATATTGCCGGTATAGGTTGCATACTCCTTACCACCAATTATATTTAATTGCAAATCAAGTTTAGCATTTCCCAGACTTGAATTAACATTACCAAAGGCTACGAAATTATTAAAAAATCCATCAAATGAGCCATTAAACCTTATGTACTGAAACTTAGTTAAACTACTATCTAATTTCACTAAACGAATCGTCTTATTTAAAGTTTTTTCGGAAATATATAGGTTTTTAACTTTTAAATTAATTAATTCCTCTTTTGGGGATAAAATATTTCTAGCATTAACTTTCCCCTCAAAAGCACTTCCCTCAGATAAGGCAATCTTTATATTTGAACCGACCAATCTATTAAAATTACCATTGATTTTTCCTGAGAAGGATATATTTTCATCCTTTAAAAATTGAATAAACGGAAGTTTAACAGATGATGGAAATAATTTAATTACATCATTTATAAATAAATTATTTTCATTTAAATAAATATCAAATTGGAGATTTTCCTTTAATTTTTTAACATCAAAAATAGCCTTTGATTGCAAGTTGAAATCTCCTGAAAAAATGGAATTACCCGCTAAAACAGCTAAATTTTTAAATATTAATTTATTTTCCAGCAAAGAAAATTGTTGAACTTTTAAATTTACCAATTCAAAAACATCATCTTTAACAAAAGAAAAACGTTTAATCTCGCCTTCTGCCAATCCATTAGAATAACAAGCATTATTTATTTGGGCATTAATTTTAGAAAACACAATGGAGTTGTCGTTCTTAATAACGGAAATTTTTCCATTAGTTAAAACAAAAAATTTCCATGATACATCTAATTTGGGCAGAACAAATGGTAAAGAATCACTGACAACTCCAGCCATTTTTTGTTGTTTCAAATAAATGGTAGGTTCAAAAATTTCTATGGACTTTATTTTGTATTGTTGGTTATTCGCATAATTTTTATCCAGACTAATAAAAGCACGAACCAGATTAAATTTATTATATATGCCCTTTGAAGGTTCATTTTGGACAAAAGAAACGGCGTTAAGGTTAAAAATTTCAGGATAAATCCTAATTTTTTCTGACGTTTTACCACTTTTCTTCTTTTCAAACTTTTTAATCAACCAAGACAAAGAATTATCTCCAAAATTTTCAAGTTCATTCACATTTATTTTCGAATTAAAAATACTTAACTCATAAATAACAAGTCCTTCCGTGAAAATTTTAAATAAATTAGGATTAAGCCTGGCGTAAATTTTTTCTGCAAAAATTAATGTATCCTTATCTGGGTCTTCTATATAAATATTATTTATTCTAAACTCCGTCAAGCCTGATAAAGAAATGCTTCCTATGCTGTTATTAGTCCCTAAATAGGATGAAATAGTTAAGGAAAGTGCTGAAACGGCAGATTTTTGAAAATAAGGGATTCGAAAGGCTATGTTTAAAATTAAAAAAAGAAGCAGTAGTATGCCAATGGGCAATCCAATTATTTTCCCTAATTTTCTAAGGAAAACATACTTTTTAACCTGATTACCAACCTTTTCAGGGGTACTAGGTTGTTTTGTCATTATTTAAGATTTGGTTATCAACTATTGTAACGCCACAATCTACTTTTTGGTGTATTGAATCAATAAAATGAAGTGCTAATTCTTCACTCCAAAGAAAACCATTTTTATTTACTGGCATAAAACCAACATGACCGCCCCATTTTGGTTTTAAAAAATAAAAATTGTTAAGTTTGGTAGCGAGATAGTCTGGGAAACAAAAAGAACTTAAAAAAGAGTCATTTTCAGCGTTGACTAATAGGCAGGGCAAAGAAATATTTGGTAAGTGCGTTAACACTGCAGCTTTTTCCCAATAATCTTCTGCGTTTAGGAAACCATGAAAAGGCCCTGTATAAAAATCATCAAAAAAAGTGAAATTGTACTTCCATTTTGCTGGAAGGAAAGACTTGTCAGGAAATTGCTCCTGCTTTTGCTTCATTTTTCTTTTCAAACTTCGTAGGAACCTGAGCCTGTACATTATATTTTCAAATTTGCCAATCGCTTTATTCGCTTCAGCAAGATGAAGAGGCACTGAAAAAGCTACGCCACCTTTTACTTTATAATAAGCTGGATTATTTCCTTGGTTTGCTAAAAACCTTAATGCGACACTACCTCCCAGACTAAATCCTATAAGGTAAATGCTTTTATACGTATCTGTTTTGTGAAGAGATAAAACAACCTCTTCCAGATCTTCTGTTGCTGCCATGTGGTAACCTTTCATAGAAAGATTCGGTTCACCACTGCAACCTCTGAAATTAAAAGAGAGAACATCAAATGTATTTTGTGAAAATATTTTTGCCATCCCTCTAATATAAGCTCTGTCAGCACTTCCCTCCAAACCATGCAATAAAATGACTAATTTATCTTCTCCTTTCTGAACAAAATCTAAATCTACAAAATCTCCGTCATTCAGGAAAAAACGCTGTCTTTTATAGTCAAGAGGCAGTTTTTTTCTAAAAAGAGCAGCTAAAATTGTGTTAGCGTGGGTATTTTTGAATAAAAAGGGAGGATTATACTCTCTGTAAAAAAACGACATTTTAATAGGTTTTAGCATTCTCCAAGGCCTTCCAAACCCGAATGGTATCTATAGCTGGCTTTACATCATGAACTCTCAGAATGAGAGCACCTTGCTGTAACGCAAAAAAATGCAAAGCTGTTGACCCGTGTAAAGCATCTTCAGGCGTTCCATCGATAACTTTATACACCATTGACTTTCTGGAAAGACCAACCATCATTGGACATTCAAGTATTTTAAAAGCGGAAAGATTTTGAAGTAATGTATAATTCTGATGTAAAGTCTTGCCGAAGCCAAATCCCGGATCAAGTATAATATCTTTTACACCTAATTCCTTAAGCTTTTGATATTTTAAAATAAGAAAATCTAATACATCCAGTGTTACATCATCATATCCTGTGTTTTCTTGCATATTACTGGGGACACCTTTTAGATGCATTAATACATAAGGAATATTTGTTTTTGCTAAGAAAGTAAACATCCCAGGATCAATGGTACCCGCAGAAATATCATTTACAAGAACGGCACCCTCTTGATAAGCGGCATTGGCAACGGCACTATGTATGGTATCAATCGAAATAAAGGCATCAGGAAATTCCTTTTTAAGGGACTTTATAACAGGCAATATTTTCCTTTCTTCATCTTTGGCATCTGATAATGGAGCCCCTGGACGGCTGGACATTCCACCAATATCAAGAAAAGTAGCACCCTCCAAAAGATGAGTTTCCGCCTGTTTCAATATACTCCCCATTTCAGTAAATCGACTTTTTTCATAAAATGAATCTGAAGTTATATTAATAACAGCCATTACTACCGGGTTTTCCAAAACCAGTAGAGAGCCGCATAAATTAAGCGTTATTTTAGAGTGAATCATAAAAGGTTTTAATTTTATTAGCAAAATTATTGTTTTTGTGGGTATCTTTTCGACTGCGGCTTTATTTTTATCTAAACTTAATCTAAATTAGAGGTTAAATATCTATTATGCAAAAAGAAACCTATAAGGTTCTACTGGCCGACGCGCAATTTCTCATCAGATTTGCATTAAAGGAATTATTGAAAGAAACGAATACCTTTCCTCTTATTGGTGAAGCGGGTAATGAAACAGAGTTAAACAAAATAATAGCTGAGACGCCCCCTGACATTGTCGTTATAGATTATAATCAACCTGGATTTTTTTCTATTGAGAGTGTAAAAAATATACTACAGAATCATCCTAATATTGACCTTCTTGTTATATCTTCAGATGAAAACAAAGAAAATATTTACGAGGTAATTCACGCGGGAGTATTACGATTTCTTACCAAAAAATGCGATGCCCATGAAATAAAAGAGGCATTCAGAGCTATTGTACATGGTGAAAAGTTTTTCTGTACAAGTATATTCAATTTTATTTTTGAGATGTCTTTTTCACAAAATAGTTATTCATCCAATCCTTTACCATTGTCAGCCAGAGAGTTAGAAATAGTTCAACTTATAGCACAGGGATTAGTTGCCAAGGAAATAAGTAAAAAATTAAATCTAAGTACGCATACTGTTTACACGCACAGAAAAAATATCATGGAAAAGCTTAAATTGAGAAGAAGCTCTGAATTAGTATTATATGCCGTAAACAAGGGTCTTTTATTATAAAAAATATTTATGCGATTTTTCATTTTATTCTTATTTCCCTGTTGGTTACTTGGACAAAATGGTTTTGGAACCATCCGGGGGAAAGTCATTGATAAAGAAACACAACTTCCATTGGAGGGTGTAAGTGTACAGATGGTTGAAGAAAATAAGGGAATATTTACGGATGATCAGGGGAATTTTACTTTTAGACAACTTCAACCTGGGAGATATTCTCTACTTTTTTCTTACATGGGATATCAACAGGGAAGTATGCCGTCCGTTGAGGTAAGTAATGGAAAAGAAGCACTTTTGACCCTTCAACTCATAGAATCACCCATTCAAATACAAGAAATAACTATTACGGCCGACACAGATAAATCGAGAGCTTCCAACGAATTGTCTTTCGTTAGTGGTCGTCAATTCAGCGTTCAGGAGAGCAATAAATTTGCAGGTGGGTATAGTGACCCATCTCGCATGGCTATGTCATTTGCAGGCGTAACCTCCTCAGGAAATGATGATAACAACGAAATTATCATTAGAGGAAATTCACCAAAAGGCCTTTTATGGCGACTTGAGGGCATTGAAATACCAAATCCAAATCATTTTGGCGATGGACAGGGTTCCACAAGTGGCATCATTAGTATGATAAATAGCAGTAGCCTTGCTAATTCAGATTTCTTCACCGGTGCCTTCCCATCTGAATATGGGAATGCGCTATCTGGAGTATTTGACCTTAAATTCAGGAGAGGGAATGATCAAAAACACGAGTTTAAAGCCTTGATTGGTGTGGTAGGATTAGAAATGGCCGCCGAGGGGCCAATGTCTGCATCAGGAGCTTCATACAGAGTAAATGCAAGATATTCTACTCTCGAACTTTTATTTAAAACGGGATTAGTGAAAATTGAAACCGATGGATTTAAACCGGCCTTTAGAGATTATAATTTTACTTTTCATTTTCCAACAAAAAAATCAGGAAAGTTTACCTTTTGGGGTATTGGCGGTGAAAATTTTTCTGATAGTGACTACGATACCTTTAAAGACAGGGATGAAAACAACGTAACCTCAACAGGACTAAGCCATCAGTTACCTATCAAAAATATAGGTTATATAAACACGGTAATAGCTTATTCAACCCAATCTCATCAATATTTCAGAGAAAATTTAATGGATAAAGTATGGATTAACACCTACGATGAAACACATAAAGAACAAGCACTAAGGTACTCAACCTATTTTAATCACAGATTAAGTAATCAATGGAAAATGAGAACAGGCTTTATATTTTCCCGACTAGGTTTTGAACTAAATGAGGACATCTGGAATTCAAGTCAAAAAAAGACGATTAACTGGCTTGATGAAAATGGACATACTTTCAGTGTTCAAGGTTACAGCCAGATAAAATATACCCCAAATAACAAATGGCAATTTTCTGCAGGTGTACATTCCTTACATTTTGGGCTAAATAAAAAAACTACGGTAGAACCGAGATTAGGTTTTGAACTAAAAACAGGGGAGAAAACGTCAATTACCGGGGGCTTTGGCATACATAGTCGGTTAGAGCCCACTTCTCTATATCTTTATAAAAGGCAAACCAAACCTGGCCAATTTGTGCAACCTTATAAAAATTTATCCCCTTCCATGGCCAGACATAGCGTTATTGGCTTAAACAAAAATACATCGGGGCATTCCCGTTGGGTAATAGAGGCTTACCATCAAAAATTATATGAAATACCCATAGATACTAACCGAAAGAGTTTCTATTCCATATTAAATGCCAGTGCCGGCATTCCGGGAGCCATACTTACAAATAAAGGAATTGGTAAAAATCTAGGTATAGAATTTACTCTTGAACAATTTTTGCACAAAAATTTCTATTACCTATTTACCCTATCCGTTTTTCAATCTACCTATCAAAATTTAGATTTTAAGTGGAGAAACACCGTTTTCAACAATACATTTGCCGGAAGTGCCGTTTTGGGAAAGGAATTTCCAATAGGTAAGGAAAAAAAGCACTTTTTGTCTTACAATTTAAGGTATATGCTTCGAGGAGGAAATAGATTTATTCCCATTAATTTACAAGAATCTATTAAACGGAAAACGACCGTTTTAGATAATAATAAGGCTTATGAACCTAGGCTTCCTACCTATTGGAGGTTTGATTTCGGTATGGCTTACAAAATTAATAAAGAGAGAACTACCTGGACGTTTAGAATAGATTTACAAAATGCTACCGTAAGAAAAAATAAAATTAGAGAGCGATTTAACAATCAAACGTTACAGATTTACTACAATTATGCGTTACCACTTATACCCATTTTGGCTTTTCAAGTTGATTTTTATTAAATATGGAAACTATTTTATAAATTTACCATTATGTGCCCTGATTATTGTTACCATTTGAATATTTTTTACGCATGAAAAACATCACAAATAAAATGTTGAAATATACTTCTTTAGCCTTTGCACTATTTATTTGCCTTCAACTTGAAGGACAAAATCTAAGCTCGTCATTAAATCTTATTGTAGGTCCTGAAACCACTCAAAAAATGGAATTTGCTTATTCCAATACTAAAGCTGGAAAGGAATATGTGAAATACTTATTTAAAGTCTCCAATGATGAAACCATTATCTTTGATATTGGTGTTGAATCAGACGCTGAAATTCAGTTGGAAAAGCCCAAAAATGCCATCATTTGTCACCCTTCTACATGGAATAATTTAGATGCTCCTATAAAGGAAAGTATTATTTCAGGTAATCAATCTGTGCATCTTGTTTTGCCTATCGGCTTAAATCAATACAGAATTACCCCAGTTTATGCTGTGGAATGGATTAAAACTTTGGGTAACAAATGTGAATTCAGAAGTACAGACATGGAGTTCATTCTGGATATAAATAGAGAAGTAATTCTTTCTTCGTCAAATAATTTGATTCAAAAGTTATCTGAGGAAAAAGTTGGGCAATGCAAAATTTTTACTCTTAGGAAAAATTCAAAAATACAAACAACGCTCTATAAAGACGTTACCTGGTCCCCAAAACTTGGTGTGATTAAGGAAACTTTCTCTGAAAATCAAGGTGAATATGCCCTTTTAAGAGTTCAGGGAATTTCTGTGGCAGAATATATGAATAAACAATGCGCACAAAATATAGCTTTAAATCAAAAGGAAGTTACTCAGGATGTTTTAAGGACTAAAGGATCAGAAGAAAAAAGTTACAGTGGAAAAACCCACGTGGTTCAGCAAGGTGAAACTTTTTTTGGTATCGCCAAAATCTATCAAATTTTACCAGGTGTCTTGATGGATTTTAATCCTTCCGTAGATCCTAATAAAATGAATATTGGTCTTGTGATTAATATTCCACCGGCAGCAAAGGCAAATGTCATTGCTGAAGGAATGTATGTCATGCAGGAAGGGGATACCAAAGAAAAAATTTCTCAACTTTTTGGTGTAACCCACCTGGATCTTAACAACTGGAATCCAGACTTTGATAAGAAGGTTGTCGGTGATATTATTTTTGTTAAACCACCGTATAAAGGTACTGATGTAGAAGGTGTGAGAACAAAAGGAGCGAACGTAGCGGTTGATAATAAACCTAATACCATTTTAAAGACCCAATGGTGGGAAACAACGGATGGAAAGCACATAGTAAAAGCAAATGAATCGATAGCAATGCTTTCCGCAGCTTACGGTTTTACTGAAGAGAGATTCAGGCAAATGAACGGATTAAGTCCTAATGAAAAAATTAAAGAAGGTCAGATATTAATAACCTTGGTCTGCCCTGTTCAGGTTAAAGTAACGGAAAATCCTGCAAAAATAACTCCTGAAAATATAAAAACGGATAAAGGAGGAACACCTGAAACAAGACAAGTTGGAGTAAAACAAGAGGAAGTTACTCCTTATTTTGACATTCAAAATGGAAAAATAACTTCATTATTTTCAGAACCTGAAATTATTTCAACGGACGTTGAAAACCAAAAAACAGTAAAAGGATCCTCCTCACAGAGGGAAATATACATTGTCCAACAAGGAGATACGGTCAACGGAATTGCCATAAAATTCAATTTGTCAGAAACAAAACTAAGACAATTAAATAAATTAGCAGAAGGAGAAGTAGTATTACCAAGACAACGAATATTCCTTAATTAGGAAAGCAGGGCTTTTTGAATTTGATCTGCTTGTGCTATGGTAGTTTCATATCCTATATCATGAATAAGGTTAAATTTGGGCAATGAGAATAGGTAAAATTCCTGAACTTTTGGTTCTATGACGATATCACAAGCGATAAGTTCTGGTTTAGTATTGGCATTCATAAACAATTCGAAACATCGCTGAGCCACCTGTATGGATGATTGATATTCCTTGTCTTCATCCATAGAAAGAGGAATAACATTAACACCTATTAAACGTTGCGCCTGAGAAATAATAGCTGAAGCAGGCAAATTATTTAAAATCCCCCCATCAGCGTACCTATCTCCGTTAATAATTACTGGTTTAAAAACTAAGGGAATGGAACAAGAGGCTAAAATAGTATCTAGTAAAGGACCTTCGTGAAAAATTTCAGTCTTTCCCTTGGTAAGATTTGTGGCAGTTACAAATAATTTCTTTTGAAGATCTTCGAAATTGGGAGGGATACCCACTTGGATTAAACGCTCTTTCAAATAATTTAAATTTGACAATCCTCCAGCTGACCATTCAAATCTAAAAAATTTCCACAGGCTACTATGGCCAACGAAATCAAGCATCTCCTGACTGGACATCCCCATTGCGTAGAGCACACCAATAATTGAACCTGCACTCGTGCCTGAAATGACGGTAGGATGAATATTTAATTCATTTAATGCCTTTAAAACACCTATGTGTGCAATACCTCTGGCTCCTCCACCGGAAAGAACCAGACCGATGTCATGTTTAACCTTCATTTTAGGTATTATAAATAGAAAGACTTGAAAAACCTAATAAATAGCAGTTTACAAATAAATAACGTAACAATCTAACAACAGTTCTGTTATTATTTGGTTTATCTGATTACTTTTGTGGCTTATTTGAAAGAAATGTTTAATTAACAAACTATTCTATGAAAAAATTTACTATTAAATTCCTGTTTGGCCTTGTGGCCCTCCTTGGATTTAACCAACTTAACGCACAGGGAGTTACTACTTCATCTGTAGCAGGTAGGGTTAAAGATTCAAAAGGTGAGTTCCTTGTTGGTGCAAATATTCAAGCGGAACATTTGCCTTCAGGTTCTCTTTACGGAAACTCAACAGATGATGGAGGTTACTTCAGAATCCCTGGAATGCGCGTTGGTGGTCCTTACAAAATCACCATCACTTATACTGGTTACAA
>JBMLQR010000175.1:9795-12555 GCA_049241465.1 Saprospiraceae bacterium
ATTAGTTTAGATGCGATTGAGGAATTACAAGTAAATATTGCTCCTTTTGATGTTAGACAATCTGGTTTCGTAGGTGCTGGTGTAAATGCGGTTACCCGTTCAGGTACAAATGAATTTAGTGGCTCTGCTTACTATTTCACGCAAAACAGAGATTGGATCGGAACACAGGCAAAAGAAGCGACTGTTACTGCAGGTCAATTTACTGATTATCAAGCTGGTTTCAGACTTGGTGGCCCAATCATCAAGAATAAATTATTCTTTTTTGCCAGTGGTGAAATTGACAGAAATACCACCCCCAATTTACTTGTAGCAAATAACGGTTCGCAAGCACAGTCAGGTAATGTTACCAGTGTATTGGCATCGGACTTAAAGGGAGTTTCTGATTTTCTTCGTCAGAATTTTAATTATGAAACAGGCCCTTACCAAGACTACAACATGGGTCGTTTTGCCAATAAGTTGTTGTTGAAATTTGACTACAATTTAAATAAAAACAATAAAATTAGTCTTAGATACACTTATTTAGATTCCGATCAAGATGTATTTGTTTCATCAAGTTCATCTCTCGGTCTGGGTGGTAGAAGAGGTCCAAATGCTCTAAGCTATCAAAATTCTAATTACATTATTAATGACGACATTCAATCTATCGTTGGTGAATGGAATACTGTAATTTCTAATAAAATTTCTAATAATTTTATTGTAGGATATACTTATAACAACGAAGACCGTGGTACTTACGGAGAGGTATTCCCTCTCATTGAAATATTAAGAAACGGAGCCAGTTATATTGCTGCGGGCTTTGAACCATTTACACCAAACAATAAGTTAAATTACAAGACATTCCAAATGTCTGATAATTTATCGTTCTACCAAGGAAAGCATACTATTTCAACTGGATTTAATGTGGAGAATTTAAGTTTTGAGAACGTTTTCTTCCCAGGTTCACAAGGTGTTTTTGTTTACAATAGCTTAGCCGAATTTTATTCAGATTTGAATGATTACAAAGCGAACCCATCAAGAACAACCTCACCTGTATCTCTTCGTCGTTTCCAATACCGTTATTCAGGACTTCCAGGTGGTGCAGAACCTGTACAACCAACGCAAGTTCTGTATGCTGGTGTATATGTACAGGATGAGATAAATGTATCTGAAAAATTAAATCTTTCCTTAGGTTTAAGAGCAGATTTACCTATTTTTCAACCAACTGGTTTTGAAAATAAAAAAGTGAGTAGCGAGCAGTATTTATTAAATGGTAAAAATATAAATATCAATACGGCAACTTTACCAGAAGCTAAAATTTTATACTCACCAAGAGTAGGTTTCAATTACGATGTAAAAGGAGATAAAACGTTACAATTAAGAGGAGGAACTGGTTTATTTACCGGTCGTCCAGTATTCGTTTGGATAAGTAATCAGATTGGTAATAATGGTGTATTAACCGGTTTTGAACAAATTGATAACACAAGAACCAGACCATTTACCACTACACCTGCTCAGTTTGTAACAAATCCTACTTTACCTTCATCGTATGAAATAGCTGTAACGGCGCCTGATTTCAAATTTTTACAAGCATTAAGAACAAATCTTGCCTTAGATGTAAAATTACCTTTAGGGATAATTGGAACATTTGAAGCACTTTACAGCAGAAACGTAAATGGTTACATCTATTATGATGTGAACAAAAAAGATCCTTCCGGTAAATTCTCAGGTATTGATACCCGTCCAAGGTACCCAGCTAGTGGTTTAACAGGTACAGCTGCGAATAATGCCATTCGTATCAATCCATCAACGGTTAATGCCATTTACCTTGCAAATACCAATCAAGGGGACGGACTTACATTGACTGCATCCTTCAAGAAAACATTTAAAAACGGTCTTTTCACAAGTTTAGCTTATAACTACGGACGCGCAAGAGATATGATGGGTGCTGGTTCAATTGCTGCAGGATCATACAATGGTGTTCCATCGGTTAATGGTAACAACTTCTTAGACTTAGCTTTTTCTGATAACGACAGAAGACACCGTGTGTTAGCTATAGCTGCTTATCGTTTAGAATATGGAGATTTTGGTGCTACGCAGTTTGGTTTAACTATTGACGGTTTCACTGGTTTCCGTTATAGCTATACTATTAATGGAGATATGAACGGTGATGCAATAAACAATAACGACCTACTTTTCATTCCTAATAAAGGCTCTGATATTAAATTTACAACATTAACAACAGGTGGAATTACTTTCACACCAGATCAACAAGCTGCTGCTTTTGAAGCATTTATCGCTCAGGATAAATACTTAAATGAAAACAGAGGTAAATATGCTGCAAGAAATGGGGCAATGGCACCAGGCTTAATTAGAGCTCAGTTTTCAATCGTTCAGGAGTTCTTCGTAAAAGTAGGTAAGAAGAGAAATACGATTCAACTACGTGCGGATATTAGCAATTTTGGAAATATGTTAAATTCAAATTGGGGTGTTTCTCAAAGTGTTATAGCCTCAAGACCACTTTCATTTGTATCTGTTGGTACAGATGGTGTTCCAACTTACAGAATGTGGACTATTTCCGGATCAGACGGAAAGCAAAAATTACTTGATAAATCATTCCAGTTTAATGCTTCATTAGGAGATGTTTACCAGGCGCAAATTGGCGTTCGTTATATCTTCAATTAATCATTAATTGTAAAAAGCCCTCTTAACTTTAAGTTAGGAGGGCTTTTTTTATGCTTTTAGTTTAAGAAAAATTTCAGCAAGCATACATCTCACACTCCC
>JBMLQR010000175.1:12655-15590 GCA_049241465.1 Saprospiraceae bacterium
ACCTCCCCAGATAACAAAGTTTTCACCCAAAGCCATCATGACGTTTGTATGGTAAATATCCATGCCGTTTTCATCTTTAGCGTTAAAAACGCCTAAACGATATCCTAATTTATCAGCCCATTCAACCAATAATTTATCATTTGTTCTGATGCTTCGACAAGCATAAGCAATTTTATTAGCTCTATCCAGAATTAAACTTCCGGTTCCTTCTAAATACTGTCCTACGTTTTCAGCAGACTCTAAATGAATGCGATGAAACAGAAGATAATTCTCCTTTAACCCCTCAACAATATCTTCTCTTCTTTCCAGTCTTCTATTTTTAGAAAACATGGGATAAGTGACTAATGTTCCGTCTGAATGAGTTGAAAACCAATTATTTGGAAAAATAGAATCTGTCGTTTTTATAGAAGTTTTATCTTCTACCACGGTAATGGTTAATCCATTTTCTCTTAAAACACAAACAAAATCATCAAATTCCTTTACGGCAAGTTCGGCAATTTGTTTCGGTGATAAAGTATTATCATTTACTTGAAACGCATTGTTCAGAGCTGTCTCCTCATTGAACCCAAAATGTAAGGGCCTTACCATTAACAGGTGAGAAGTTAAACTAGGCTCCAGTTCAATATTAAATGTCATCCTCCGGCTATTTTAGTTAACTTATAGTCGGCTGCTAATAATAAAGCCAACACTTTTGTACGATGATCACCTTGAAGGATTATTTCATTATCTTTTACAGCCCCACCAACGCCACATTTCTGTTTCAATAATTTACCTAAAGCTTCACAATCTGTCAATTGCCCAACAAAACCTGTAATTAAGGTTACCTCTTTTCCCTTTCTTTGCTTTCTGTCAAGATGAATCCTTAATACTTGTTTGGAAGGGAGCAGGGTTTCAGATTGCTCTCCCTGATCCATTTCGTATTGAAAGTCAGGATTTGTAGAGTAAACTACACCTACCCTATTTTTTTCTTTTTTGCTCATATTAACCTGGTTTATTACCAACCAAAGCAGAGGCAACTGCATGATCAAGTGCAATTTCTGCCAGGGGTCTCGTAAATGAATTTAATTCATGCATTGCGTGATCAATGGCAGATTTGTCGTCCCCTTTGGTAGTTGAACGTAATAATTCACCTAAATCTTTCATTATATTCACTTGATTTATGTCAAATAAACCCGCATTTTGTAAGATAAACTTATCTAAATGATGTAGAACATTAGCTGCTTCATTTTTAGATTCTTGTAAAGCTCTGGCAGCTAAATCAGAAGAAGCATTTTTGATGGAGTCTATAAGAAGAAGAGCCATTTCCTCTTCTGAGATGCCATATTGAGCTTGAATGATTACAGATGATTCAACGCCGGAACGAAGCTCACTTGCTTTTACTTTCAAGATACCATCGGCATCTAAAAGAAATTGAATTTCAATTTTGGGGATACCTGCCGGCATGGGAGGAATACCTGACAGAATGAATTCGCCTAATTTCCTATTGTAAGCAACGAGGTCACGTTCTCCTTGAAAAACAGAAACCATAAGTTTAGTCTGACCATCGACCGAAGTGGTGTAATTTCTTCCTACTTTGGTTGGAACCTTTGAATTTCTGGGAATAATGGTATCCATTAATCCGCCTACGGTTTCAATACCTAATGAAAGAGGCGTTATATCCAATAGTAATAAATCTTCCTGGTTACCAGCTAGAATATCAGCTTGAATAGCAGCACCAAGCGCAACAACTTCGTCTGGATTCAACTGATCAAATACAGATTTTTGAAAAAAAGCACTTACCTCTTTTTTAACTAAAGGTACACGGGTAGAACCACCTACCATAATAACCTGATCTATGGCATTTATATCCAGATTTGCATCGGACAAAACCTTTTTACAAGCTATTAAGGTTCTATCAATCAGAGGTTTAATTATAGATTCAAATGCAGAACGAGATAATGATAATTCTCCAAAACGAGCATCCATCTCATGAAACAAATCATTTTCTGACAGAAATTTTTTAGCTTTTTCTGAGAGTTTTCTTAGGGAAGGAATAAAGGTCGCAGGAAAACCCTTTTGATCACACCAGTGTCTGGCAATTAACTTATCCATATCATCACCTCCTAAAAAAGTATCACCGTGCGTTGCCAGCACCTCGAAAACGCCATCTTGAATTTGTAGCACAGATATATCGAAAGTTCCACCACCTAAGTCATAAACTGCTACTGTTTGAACAACTGATTTATCGAGGCCTATACCATAGGCTAAACTAGCTGCTGTAGGTTCATTTATTATTCTTAACACTTCCAGACCAGCTAACTTACCAGCATCTCTTGTGGCTTGTCTTTGCGCATCATTAAAATAAGCAGGAACGGTTATTACTGCTTTAGATACTATATTATCTAAAAGTTTTTCTACCCTGAATTTTAGCGATTTTAGAATTTCCGCTGACAATTCAATGGGCGTAAATGACTTATCTCTTAACTTAATTTTTACTAAATTTTCGGGACCGGTGTCAAGCAACTCATAGCCATAAAAGTCTTTATAAGCCAACAGATCGTCATAAGATTTCCCCATAAGTCTTTTAACAGAATAAACAGTATTTTGAGGGTCCTTTTCAATAAATTCCCGGGCTTTTTCTCCAACTAAAAAAACATTATCTGCAGAAAGATGAAGTAAAGAAGCTAATAAAGCATTCTCTCCAAATTCATCCTTTACCACCTGAGCTTTACCATTTTCCATAATGGCAACCAAAGAATGAGTAGTTCCGAGATCAATGCCAATAATGATGGGATGCTCGTTTTTTATTGAACCACTTTTTAAATCTATTGCAAACTTGGGCATAAATAAATTAAATTTTATGAGTACAAAACTACTTTTTAATCCTTAAAAAGTTAATTTTATCCTTAAACATATCGCAAAAAGGTTTGTTTCAGCCTTACTTATAAATATTTTT
>JBMLQR010000175.1:15690-23116 GCA_049241465.1 Saprospiraceae bacterium
CCTGAGATCGTTGGCAATGTAACCCCCTGGACATGGAATCAAATTCTTGCTGTTGGAACGATTCAATATTTCTATAAAATATCTATGGCCGTTTTATTGACACCAGTCATATATGGGGTTCACCAAGTAATAGATCGCTATTTGGGTAAGGAGGAGTCGTCAAAAATGAAAGAATTGGCAGCTTTATAAGCTAAAACTAATCCAATGACCTTATTGTAATTAAGCATACCTTCTTCAATTCCTTGCCCTTTAAGATAGGCATCATACATTTTATACTGAAGATTTGGCATCCAATCTTTATAACTATTGCTATAATTTTGTATGTCTATTAAATCCTTTCTAAGACCAGTTGGGAGTTCCTTCATTTTTTCTTCAAAAAAAGAAGGGGAAATTCTTCTGACGTTTGACGCCAGGTATCTCCAATAACCTAAGGTTGTGGCGTAGGCAATGTAAGGATTCTGATCATTGGTATGACATATAAAAGCTAAAAAATTACAAGTTCCTTCATCGGCAAAACCATAACCATGTGCCATTTCATGGGCCATAACCGAAGTAAAGTGCAAAGGATGTAAACCAGGATCAACATTACCCTCTCCAGAAAAAGGAAAATACATACCTGCAGTACTAAAATGCAGAAAAATTCCTTTTGGCAGATTAGATTTTATGGGAACCTTTGCTTGTGATGGAAATCCATGGTTCTTCAACCAAAATTGAAGATTTTTTTGAATGATTATTTGTTGTTCTTTATTCTTTACATTATACCGAACCATATCAACCCCTTTAGCTGTATCAGCTATTAACTCTCTCTTTTTCAGAAGATGAAGGGTTGTTTCTTCATATTCAGACGACAGTTGTTGGTAAGTAAATGGTGAAGATTTAACCTTCCAATGAAAATCAACAGGCAAACGATAATAATTAAATCCCCAAATAAAATAAAATAAAAAGTATAAAAAACCTAAGCTGTTCATAATCAAGCTAAACTTTACAAGTTTCTTTTGTTTTGACCATAAAACCAAGAATATAAAAACGAAAAAGGGTAGTGGTATAGTTAACAAACCTGGTAAGATGTATAAAATAGAAATTTTTTGGAGAATACAGCTAACAACGAGGTAAATACCATTTGCATAATAATCTTCCACCCAAGATGGATTGTTGGCAAATAAGTATTTAACCAATTCAGTAAAAATAATTAGGACAACGCCTGATAGATGGTAGTATTTCATTTTTTAACTTAACTTTACAACTAAATTACTAAACGCTTTGTTTTGATAACTTAATATTTAAAACAATTAAAATGGCATTTGAATTCACTGACAACAATTTTAAAAGTACAGTTTTAGATACCCCTGGTATTGCTGTAGTAGATTTTTGGGCAGAATGGTGCGGACCATGTCGTATGGTTGGTCCAATCATAGAGGAGTTAGCAAAGGAATATGACGGTAAGGTAATCGTTGGCAAACTTGATGTTGATGCTAACCCTGAAGTTTCAATGAAATATCAAATCCGTTCAATACCTACTATCTTGATACTAAAAGATGGTGAAATTATCCATAAACATGTAGGCGTGGCTACAAAACAAAGTCTGGTTCAAAAAATAGAAGAGGCTGCTGCCGTGTAAATACGTTCAACCAACCATTTAGAGTCTTTGTATAAAATACAAAGACTCTAAACTACAAAAACCGTTTATGTCTTATTGGGAGAATCCTAAAATTCGCGAGTTTAACAACCTAGATCTTTTAGCCAGACAAGTGGTTGAGGGTTTTATCATTGGTTTACATAAAAGTCCATTTCACGGATTTTCAGTTGAATTTGCTGAACACAGAATATACAATCAAGGGGAATCAACCAAAAATATTGATTGGAAGGTTTTTGCTCGAACTAATAAGTTATTTACCAAAAGATTTGAAGAAGAAACGAATCTGAGGTGTCAAATAGTCATAGATACCTCTTCGTCCATGTATTTTCCCGAGAGAAAAGCAAGCGATAAAAATTATTTAAACAAACTGTATTTTTCTTCACTGGCTGCAGCTTCATTGATGCAGTTATTGCAAAAGCAAAGAGATGCTTTCGGTCTCAGTCTTTTCGATGAAACGGTGTACACTCACTCCCAATGTAAATCGAGTACTACTCATTACCGTTTGTTGTTAAGTTATCTTGAAAAAAAATTAAATAGTCCCGTTCCATTAGTTACTACTTCAACGTCACAAGCCCTTCATCAGATTGCTGAAAGTATTCATAAAAGATCATTGGTTATTATTTTTAGTGACATGTTTGAAACTTCTGATAATCAGGACGCTATGTTTGCATCCCTTCAGCACCTAAAACACAATATGCACGAGGTGATTTTGTTTCATGTGACAGATAAAAAGTTAGAATTAGATTTTAATTTTGAGGACAGACCTTACCTCTTTGTAGATCTTGAAACCGGAAATGAGGTAAAATTACAAGCCGGTCTCGTAAAAGAAAGCTATAAAGAGGAATCTTCCAAATTGCTAAAAAATTTAAAAATGAAATGCCTTCAGTATAAAATTGATTTTGTAGAGGCAGACATTAACGAAGGATTTCACCCCATATTACAGAGATACCTCGTTAAACGATCAAAAATGAAAGTAGGTTAATATGCAAGTTTATATTTTACCTGAAAGTAAAACGAGAATTGATAAATGGCTTTGGACCGTTAGGATTTTTAAATCCAGAACGATCGCCACCGATGCTTGTAAAGCAGGAAAAGTAAAAATTAATGGTTCGGAGATAAAGCCTTCCGCATCTGTTAGTAGGTTAGACAAAATTGAGGTTCGCAAGAATGGATTCAATTTTCAATTTGAGGTAAAAGAATTACTCAAAAACCGCGTACCCGCTCCCATTGCTAAAGAATGTTTCCAAAACAATACGCCTGCCTCTGAATTAGAAAAATATAACGATTGGTTTAATGGTAAGAAATCCAGCGTACTCAGAGCCAGAGGTACAGGAAGACCTACTAAAAAAGATAGACGAAGTATGGACGATTTCAGTGATTTCGATGAATTTGACGATGAAGAAATTTAATTTTTTCCTTTCTTTTTCTTTTCTAAGCTACTTTTACCGAATAAATCTTTTCCCTCCCTACCTAAAATAGGTTTCTGTCTAATAGTCTCTTCATCTGTCGAAGTAACTGTAAGCATCTCAATATATTCTAATTTATTTGGTAAGATTTTAAAAGCCTCGTAACTCCCATCTGGAACCATTTCCTCAGGCTGTCCAGCTTTTAAAACCAGTGGGGCCAGATGATCAAAAACAATTAATCCGAGTTCTGAATCATAATTTAACTTTATAGTAGATTCTGCAGAATAGGAAAGAATAAATCTGAGAGGAATATTAGCGCTTGAATCTTTAGGATTAGGGGGAAAAAGAGGCGCACCGAAGACTGGTTTATTGCGAACAAAACGGATGGGGTCAATCCACTTTTTACGCGTTTTACCGTCATTTGCATCATAGCCAAAAGCAAGATAAGTGGCAGAATCGCCTACGCCAAATTGCTGAATACCATAAACAAGACATCCCATCCAATTTTCAGGGCCTAAAGAAGCTACTTCGGGTTGAGATATAGTAAAAGACCTATCAATTAATGGAAATAAAATTAAACTGTCAGATTTCCTTTGTAAAGCGCCATAATATCTATATTCTGTCGGTGAAACAGCCAATTGCCAGGTAAACATACGAAAGCTACTATCTGGAGGATACTGTAAAGAAACAGATTTTAGCTTTGAAAAAGGATAATAGTAAGAGTTCTTAATTTTCAAGGTTTTTACCAGGGTAACAATAAGTTCTCTGGTCGCATAGAACCTATCTTCAGGTAAAGAATCATTAACTATGGAATAGGCATAGAAAGAAAGAGTGTCCTCTAAAGCAGACAACTCCTTCTTTTCATTTGCTGAGAAGGTAATCTTACCATTCTGAGCTGATAGGGATAATGTTATTAATATAAGAGAAAAGAAAAAAAAATATCGCATGAATTTTATGTTTTTTAGAAAACACTATATTCATCTTATTTATTGCTTTTTCTCGACTTATTATTCTTGTAGTCTCTAAAAACAAAAGAACCCAGACCATCCAAAGAACTATAAAAAGCCTTTCCCTGATTAGCTTTAGTAAATTGATCTACGAAATTCATTAAATAAGGATCTCTCGCAATCATAAAAGTAGTGATTGGGATATCCATTTTCCTACATGACTGCGCCAGATTCAAGGTACGGGAAACAATGGTTCTATCGAGACCGAAACTATTCTGATAATACTTTTTACCCTTTTTTATGCAAGTAGGCTTACCATCTGTAATCATAAAGATTTGCTTATTAGCACTTCGACGTTTCCTTAATATATCCATGGCAAGTTGTAGGCCGGCCACTGTATTTGTGTGATAAGGCCCAACCTGAAGATAAGGTAAATCTTTAATTTCGATAGTCCAGGCATCATTTCCAAAAACTAGAATATCGAGCGTATCTTTTGGAAATCGGGTAGTTATATATTCAGAAAGAGCCATAGCCACTTTCTTAGCCGGAGTAATACGATCTTCGCCATAAAGAATCATAGAATGTGAAATATCAATCATCAATACGGTTGACATTTGACTTTGATCATAAGTTTCCTGAACCTCAAGATCATTTTCTGCTAGTTTAAAGGAATCTATTCCATGATTAACCTGAGCATTCTTTAAGGACTCAGACATGGCAATTTTATCTAAAGCATCACCAAAAACAAAAGGCCTCCTTTCAGAGGTAAGTTCGTCTCCCCTACCCTCGAGACGGGTATTATGTCCTCCGGCTTTACCTTTCTTTATATCGCCAAAAACATCTTCCAATGCCTTCTTTCGCATGGCCAACTCCATTTTAGGAGCGGGAACCAGTCCGGGAGACTGAGCATCTTTAGAACGTATAAACCCCTGATCTTTAAGATCCTGAATAAAATCAGCTAAACCATACTCAGGTGTGGTCAATTTATATTGTCTATCGAGCTCGGTTAACCAAGATAAAGCTTCATCAACATCACCAGAGGTATGAAGAAGTAATTCCTTAAAAAGCTTGAGTAACCGATCGAAAACACTATTGTCTTTATCCTGATTTCCAACATCACCAAATTTCCACCCAATCATATAAAACGATTTATTATTACTTTATAACACAACAACTAGCCAGCTGCAAGTAGTCAGGTCTGTCAGAAGACAAATTATGTATAAAACTTTCTTTCAACTCACCGTTATCGATTACAAAAACCCCGGGCATTTGAAATCCATCGCCAATTTGCGCACTTGGTGCCTGTCCATTCTTTATGCCTGCAGAAAAGCCCCGAATAAGAGATTGCAAGCCAAAGAGCTGATTAAAATTCCCCTTTACCAATCCAAAAGCGGTATAATATCTACAATTAGGGTCACTGACATGATTGACGTTCAATAATCCAAATTTACTGAAATTCTTTTCAGCCGTTTCAAAATCGGTCATGTGGACAAACACAATTTTAAGCCCACCTGTTTCAATTTTAGATCTACTTTTAGATATATCAACCAAAGCTTCCTTACAAAAAATACATCCGAAATGTCTTAAAAAAACCAATAGAACAGGGTTTTCAAAAGTAAGATTCAATACAGAATCTCCTTTATTGGTAACCATTTCGTTGAGCCATTCTTTTTTAAAGAGACCAAATTCCATTTAAAAAAAGTTTATTACTTAAACAATAAATAGTGTAAAGGGTTCAAGCAGGGGAAGTAAATGGGACTTACAAAAAAATCCATACCCCAAACATTAGAGGGATATGGATTTTCATACTCATTTTAAAAAAAGCTTATTTTGATAAACCATCATAAACCTCCATAACCTGACGAACCTGATCGGCTGAATCATTTAGAAGGGCCATTTCAGACTCATTTAATTTTAACTCTATTAGCTGTTCAATACCATTAGCGCCCAATTTAACAGGAACGCCAACAAACACGCCATGTAGATTATACTCACCATTTAAAAGAGCACAACAAGGATAAATCCTATTCTCATTTTTCAAAATACTTTCCACCATCTGGGCGGCAGCTGCACCTGGAGCATACCAGGCAGAAGTACCCATTAACTTAACTAATTCACCACCGCCAACTTTTGTCCTTTCAACGATGGCATTTAAAGATGCTTCATCAATTAACTCCGTCACAGGAATTCCACTTACGGTAGTATAACGGGGAAGCGGAACCATAGTATCACCATGGCCACCCATGAGTACTGCCTGAATATCCTTTGGTGAAACATTTAGTGCTTCCGCTAAAAAAGCTCTATACCTGGCGGTGTCTAAGATACCTGCCATACCAAAAACGCGAGAAGAAGGTAATCCCGATGTCTTCCATGCGGCGTAAGTCATGACATCCAGAGGATTTGAAACTACGATAATAATAGGATTAGCTGAATACTTCATTATCTGTGCGGTAACAGAGGAAACGATATTAGCATTAGTACTAATAAGATCATCTCTTGACATACCCGGTTTTCTGGGAATACCAGCGGTAATGACAACAATATCAGAATCGGCAGTCTTCGCATAATCATCTGTACCAGTAATACGCGTGCTATAATAATCGACCGGGGCTTGTTGCCACATATCTAATGCTTTACCTTTTGCCATATCACCCTGGATATCGAGTAAAACAATTTCATTTACTAAATCTTTGTGCGCCAGAACATTCGCTACAGTAGCTCCCACATTTCCGGAACCGATCACAGTAACCTTTCTCATGATAAATTTTTTGTTTAGTTTGCTTGGAATTTGCTATAAAAATACAAATATTTTAAAATTTTATTCACCTTTTTTTGGATATGTTATAATAAACCTTTTACTTTACCCCTGAGAGGTGAAAAATATACTTTAAAAGCAGTATTTTTTCCCAAGGCTTTTACATATCGTTATTATCAAGCTGTAAGGCACTATGCAACTACGCGTATTGTTCCTTTTACTTGCTTTTTTATTGTCACATTATACTTATGGACAATTATTAAAGCCGTGTAACACTGTAAACAGTGTGCATAATGAGTGGGTATCACGTTTCCAACAACGCTTGCCCCTTGACAATTCTTTACGTAGTTCCCTCACTCTTTACTTTCCCATAAAAATTTTCATCTCCGGAAAGATACATAGCCAATCTGGTACTATTTCTCCAGAGAAATTAATGGACGAAATTTGTCATCTAAATCTATTATATAAGCAAGCTAACATATCCTTTTACTTAGAAAGTCAGCCAACCATATTAAATTCAACCACTTATGAAGGTATTGAAACTGAGTTTGAATTAGGTCAGTTATTACAATCGTATAAATCATCGAATGCCATACCTGTTTACGTCGTAGAAAACGCCCTTGATGCCTGTGGTTTTAATGTTTTTCATCAAGGTGTAAACAAAGGAATTGTTCTTTCCTCT
>JBMLQR010000176.1:0-1667 GCA_049241465.1 Saprospiraceae bacterium
GATACTAATGATGCAGAGGCAACGCTTGCGATTGACCTATTTGGCGTAAACCAACTGGCTAAAGATTGATTTGATATAATTTTGTTAGCCTGAAATTGGGAAAAAATTAATTTGGTAGGGGCGAATTGCATTGCTGTATCATTCAGTTTTTAATACAACGAACAGATGCACCAAAATTCTTTACGTTGAAATTAAAAAACCTGTTGGAAATACCGCTATAGTAATAGAGATAAAAATACCAGGCTGCGTTACTACCTTCCTCCGATGCACTCCAGAAGAAAGCGTTGTATCTATTAAGGTTAAACTTACCATCAAGGTCGCGATTCCCTCCGGGAAGGGCAGAAAATCCACTTTCATCCGAGGCTCCTTCATTGGGTATGTACCAAAAAGTTGTACCTGTAGATTTCATCTTTCCACCAGCCACTGTTGGTCCGCCAAGAAAATCGGTTACAACTAACCATTCATCGTCTGTCGGGATATGCCAACCATCTGGACAAATTCCTCTTTTATCCGACGTTGCAAATCCATTATACAAATAGCCGTAAGTAGTCAGATTTTCATTCTTATGTCCATAAACGGTTCTTGAACCCATATTTCTGCCACTCCACGATTGGCCTGAGGCATTTCCATTGGGTCCACCCGTTGTATCTAAGGGTATATTTGTACCATCTTTATATTTTGTCACTTTTAGATTTTCTTTCATCCAGCATTGAGTACCTATCAGAACCGTATTATAGGTATTCCCGTCCGTGTCCTTTACGGAAGGTGTTCCTGGGCATGGAACATTCACAATAAGAGGATTATTTGTAGTAAAGGTAACCTCATTCCCATAACTTGTGCCCACCCCATTTGTAGCATAAGCCCTGACATAGTAAACAGTATTTGGCACCAGATTTGTCATATTTGATGTGAAAGTTCCAATACCAGAACCATCTATCGTTTTAGTGGAAAGAGAAACGGAAGGATTCGGGTAAATTGACCAGACTACACCCCTTGTTGTTACCAATGATCCACCATCTGAACTGATGTTGCCCCCTGATAATGCAGTATTGGATTTAATTTCCGATACGCTATTTGTCACTAAAACCGGAGAATTAGAACTCCACATTAATTTTCCATCTTTATCTATAGTCAACACCTGCCCAGGTAAGCCTGCATTTTTAGTAGAAATATTCCGGGCCATTCCTGCTATATTTGAATAATTCGATGCCAATGAATACGGTACACTCACAAACTGTGTAATTCCAGTAATCATGAAATTATTCCCACCGGTCGGATCTGTTTCTGTTTTTAAGAAATAAGATCCATCCTCCCAAGAAATATCTGACATATTTCCTTTAATATTTGATCCACCACCTATCATTAGGCTCACAAACCCATTCTCATTTGTTTGTATCTTATGGAATTCAGAATAAACACTTATACCTGTAACGGAACCCTGAAGAATGCTAAGTTTGATGTTAACTGCTTTATCTGAAACCAAATTACCAGCAGCATCCCATATTACTGCCTGATAACTCATCAATTGGGGAGCCTGGGCCATTGTAAAATTGCATATTGTAACATAGAATATACCTAAAAATATAATTCTTTTCATTTCATTGCACCTTAACCAAATTAAAAACCCGATGTTCTATTTTTGATTTCAATAATAATAGATAATTCCC
>JBMLQR010000177.1:0-2213 GCA_049241465.1 Saprospiraceae bacterium
TTTTCTCCAGATTCATTTCCCGCTGCTATTAATTGTTGTGCTAATTCGTCATTATTAGAGAACAAACCAGCGGCATGATTACCCAAAGTTCCGACAATACTGCCTGTCAGCGTGGCCATGTTTACCACCATATCAGGATTAAAATTTCTTACCAGATAAGAGAGCGCATCGGCAAGTATCAATCTGCCTTCGGCGTCCGTGTCAATGACTTCAATGGTTTTTCCATTGTAAGACGATAGAATGTCACCCGGTCTTATGGCCTGAGAACCGACCGCATTTTCGGCAATGGGTAAGAATCCGGTAAGTTTAATGGGTAATCGCAGTTTGGCTACGGCTTGAAATGTACCAAGAATGGCCGCTGCTCCGCTCATGTCACTTTTCATGTAGTGCATATTGGTGGAGGACTTTATAGAAATGCCGCCGGTGTCAAAAGTTACTCCTTTACCTACTAAACCTATATGTTTTTGATCCTTTTGCCCTCCGTCGTAACTCAATTGAGCCAGAATGGCAGGCGTTTTACTTCCTTGTCCCACAGCGAGTAGCGCGTGTAGTCCTTTTTTTTGAAGCTCCCGCGCATTGAATATCTGAACTTTAAATCCTGCATCTTTTCCTATTTCCTCAATGGCTGAGGCAAAATCAGAGGGATTTAAATAATTTCCAGGCGTGTTTATTAATCGACAGATCGTATTTCTTGCATTAGTGATAATATTTCCTTTATGTAGGGAAATTTTTATTTCCTCCTGCATGGCTTCTCCTGAATAAAAGTAAATACATGCGTTTGCACTCTCCCAGGCGGAAGAAGCTTTTTTTATCGTTTTCCAGGAGCCAATGTTGTTTATCCCAATTTGAATGCCTTGCCAGGCAGCTTCGCAAAGGCGTGACAATGGGGTAGATGAAATATCTGTTAACAAGAAAATAATGCCTGTTTTTTCGTTGAACCTATCTTTATTTTGAAAGGTAAACTGGCGAAATATTTTCTGAACAGTAGAGAAACGGAGGTCTTCCCCCAGGCCGAGAAATAAAAATCGTTTGTTATTCACATTCACAACAAACTCTTTTCCAGCCTCTCCTGAAAAATCTTTGTCGGAAATGAAAGGAATATCCAGCGTTAGATTTTTCAGTAGATTTAAATCCGTTTTTCCCTTGACGCCAATAATCCAGTCAGAACAGGAGGAAAAATCAGTAACGATTTCGTATTTTAGCATTTTATGATGGTATTTATGCAAGTGCAAATTATTTAGTAATGTAAAATTAGGATTTTACCTTAATTTCCAAAGGAAGTATAAACTACTACCGTTTTTTTATTTATTATTGTTTATTATTTGTAAAGTTAAAAAGGGAACTATGGAGCCAATATGGGGATTTGATTTAGGAGGTACTAAAATCGAAGGGGTCATTTTAAAAAGTAAAGATGAACCCAATAATATCATTGCCAGAATGCGTGTACCCACTGAAAAAACAAAAGGGTATGATCATATTATAGGTCAAATTGGTCTTTTGGTAAATAATTTGAAGGAAGCCACGGGTTTAACTCCCACCCGTATCGGATTGGGTACGCCGGGTGCCCTCGATCCTATCACACAGACTCATAAAAATAGTAATACCACAGCCATAAATGGCATGCCGTTCAAACGGGATCTTGAAAAAGCGTTGGGTATTTCATTTGAAATGGCCAATGATGCCAATTGTTTTGCCATTGCAGAGGCTCGCATGGGCGTTGTTCAAGATGTCATGCCCGACGCAAAGATGGTCTTTGGTGTCATTATGGGTACCGGCGTTGGCGGTGGTCTGGTACTGAATGGTAGCGTTTGGAATGGTCGCCAGGGTATTGGTGGTGAATGGGGGCACAGTTTTTTAGATGAATCGGGCGGTGTTTGTTATTGTGGAAAAACAGGTTGCGTAGAAACCCTTATTTCCGGACCCGCTTTGGAAAGATATTACAAAGGATTGACCGGTCAGGATATGCACCTCAACGATATTATTAAAAAATATAAAGACGGTTCTGATCAGGCAGCTACCCAAACAGTGAAAAGACTCATTTATTTCTTTGGAAAGGGTATTGCCAATCTGATTAATATCCTCGATCCCGATGTTATTGTCCTTGGAGGTGGTTTAGCGAATATAGATCTTCTCTACACGGAGGGTATTGAATCTGTTAAAGAGCACGTTTTTAATCCAAGATTGGACACTATCATCGTTCCTCCTAAATTGGG